>JALQXE010000044.1 GCA_023263235.1 Sediminibacterium sp.
TTCCACAAGAGCTCAGGTAAAGAAATGAGTTCTGACCAATTGGTTAAATATTGGGAATCTTGGGTTAAAAAATATCCTATTGTTTCTATCGAAGATGGAATGGCTGAAGACGATTGGGCAGGTTGGAAAAATTTAACTGAAACAATTGGATCAAAATGCCAGCTCGTTGGTGACGATTTATTTGTGACCAATGTTAATCGTTTACAAACGGGCATTGATAAGAAAATTGCTAATGGGTTACTTGTGAAAGTGAACCAAATTGGTACTTTAACAGAAACGATTAATGCGGTGAGCTTAGCACAACATAATGGTTACAACACAATTATGTCTCATAGATCAGGTGAAACAGAAGATACTACTATTGCCGATTTAGCGGTTGCTTTAAATTGCGGTCAAATTAAGACGGGTTCTGCTTCAAGAACCGACCGTATGGCAAAATACAATCAGTTAATTCGTATTGAAGAGCAATTAGGTGAAACTGGTGTATTTCCAACAAAAGGGAAGTTGAAATTTGGTAACAAATAATTCAATTGAATATTAGTAAAGGGCTCCAAGTGATTGGGGCCTTTTTTCTTTTTGAGTATTAGCGGAACTATATTAATTTTACTTGAATCTTTCACTATGCAGGCTATAAAGAAAATTTTACCCATTCTTATTAATCGTTACTTTTTGGTTTCGGTTGGCTTTATCGTTTGGATGTTGTTTTTTGACCAAAGAGATTACTTTCAACAAAAAGCAAGTGCAGAGGAACTTAAAAAACTAGAAAGCTCTACCAAGTATTATAATGATGAAATAAATAATACTAAGACGCAGCTAAATAATTTACAAAACAATGGCACTTCCATTGAGAAGTTTGCAAGAGAAAGATATTTTTTGAAGAGAGAAGGCGAAGAAGTATATATTTTTGAAGACACCGCTGCTAATAAAGCCACTACGGAAGTAAAGAAATGATAAAAAAAGAACGCTATGCAAAAGTGTTGGAATATTTCCAAATGCATATGCCTGTGGCAGAGACCGAGTTAACGTATCAAAATCCATTTGAATTATTAGTAGCCGTTATACTATCGGCACAGTGTACCGATAAACGTGTGAACCTTACCACACCAGGGATATTTAAAAAATTTCCAACGCCACAAAAAATGTCCAAAGCATCTTTTGATGATCTGTTTCCTTTGATAAAAAGTATTTCTTATCCTAATAATAAAACCAAGCATTTAATTGGCATGAGTCAATTATTGGTGAATGATTTTAAAGGAGAAGTACCCATGACAATAGAGGACTTAGTAAAACTTCCTGGCGTGGGCCGAAAAACGGCTAATGTAATTACAAGTGTATGGGACAACCAGCCTAATATGGCAGTGGATACACATGTTAATAGAGTTAGTAAAAGGCTGGGTCTTGTACCTATGACAGCGACCACTCCTTTGGCAGTGGAAAAAGTCCTCATCAAAAATATTCCTACGGAACTTGTGCATACCGCACATCATTGGTTAATCTTACATGGCAGGTATACTTGTTTGGCAAGAAGTCCAAAATGCGAGGTCTGTGGTTTACAATTATTTTGTAAACACTTTGAGAAAGCAACTGCCCAGTTAAATGCTAGAAAATTAAAAGCGAATAAATAAATGCAAGTAATCATTGCAATTAAAAAGGGTTCCCATTGGGAACCCTTTTTAATAATATTATGCAGTGATACTACTATAAGTATTGACTCACAGCATCTGTCAACTCTTGTTTTGTAATTGGAACACCCATCATTTTGTTATAGCCTTTGGCATCTACAAAATATTGATCACGAATAATTTTGATCAATTGACCATTATTGATCTCAGGAATGACAACTGTTTCAAAGTTTTTCAATATGTCTCCTAAATTGCTTGGGAAAGGACGCATGTACTTTATATGCGCGTGGCTTACCGACTTTCCTTGTGCTTGCAAGTCCATCACAGTACTCTTTATGGTTCCGTAAGTAGATCCCCATCCTAATACTAATACTTTACCTTTTTCGGCACCACTGTCAATAGTTTGCTTTGGAATATAGTCGGCAATTTTGTTCACCTTAGCCTCTCTCATTTTAATCATGAACTGGTGGTTCTCTGCTTCGTAGTTTACATTACCTGTTTCATGTTGTTTCTCTAATCCACCTATGCGATGCTCTAAACCAGGCGTACCAGGCACGGCCCAAGGACGTGCAAGTTTTTCGTTGCGTGTATAGGGTTTATATTTTGCTTCGCCTTCGTCTAATTTTGTTTTGAAGTTTACTTCAATTTCTGGAAGGTCTGCTGCTTTTGGAAACTTCCAAGGCTCGGCACCATTTGCAATGTACCCATCACTTAATAAAATAACAGGTGTCATATGTTGCAAAGCAATACGAACTGCTTCAAAAGCCATATCAAAACAATCACTTGGGGTTGAAGTAGCTAAAATGGGTATAGGTGCTTCACCATTTCTTCCATAGTATGCTTGTAATAAATCGCTTTGTTCTGTTTTAGTTGGTAAACCAGTTGAAGGGCCACCTCTTTGAATGTTTACAATCACCAATGGTAATTCTAACATCATTGCAAGACCCATCGCTTCCGTTTTCAAAGCCATACCAGGACCAGATGTAGTGGTTAAGCCAATTTGACCACCATAGCTTGCACCAATAGCAGAAGCTATACCTGCAATTTCATCTTCGGCTTGGAATGTTCTAACACCAAAATTTTTATACTTACTTAATTCATGTAAAATATCTGTTGCAGGTGTAATTGGATAAGAACCTAGGAATAAAGGAAGCTTTGATTTTTGAGAAGCAGCAATCAATCCCATCGACAATGCTTGGTTACCCATGATACTACGATAGGTACCTGGATTCATTTTTGACTTCTCTACTTTAAATCTTGCGGCATTAAATAATTCTGCAGTTTCACCATAGTAGTATCCTGCTTTTAAAACAGCGATGTTCGAATTTAAAATAGATTCTTTCTTTCCAAACTTTTCATTTAAGAAACTAATTGTGGTATCTAGGTCTCTATTGTATAACCAATAGATTACACCTAATACAAACATATTTTTAGCACGGTCTCTTTCTTTATTTCCTAACTCGGGAAAATCTTTTAAAGCCTCACGTGTTAATTTGGTAACATCAATTTTTGTTAATTCATATCCATCCAAACTTCCATCTTCTAAAGGATTTATTCCTTCGGGATAATTTGCTAAACGTAAATTTTTAACATCAAAACCATCGGTGTTGGCAATAATTTTCCCGCCTTTTTTTAAACTTTTTAAATTTACTTTTAAAGCCGCTGCATTCATTGCAACCAATACATCACATGCATCACCTGGAGTATAAACTTTATCAGAACTAAAGTGCACTTGGAATCCACTTACACCTGGCAATGTTCCAATAGGAGCTCTAATCTCTGCTGGGAAATCGGGGAAGGTTGCCAAATCAATACCTAAAATAGCAGTATTGTTTGTGAATTGTTGACCTGTCAATTGCATACCGTCTCCACTATCTCCTGCAAATTTGATAACTACGTCCTGTAAAATAACTTCGTTCTGCATATTGCTGTAATTTGAGCTCAAAGGTACATACCCAATAGTCTAAATGCTTATTTTTTTTGTGTTTTTTCTATTTTCTTACCTAACTTTGTATGAATATTTATATTAATATGATTTTTGCACCGTTTTTTTATATTTTTTCTCTCATTTTTATTCCTTCTACTCAGCCAAAAACTAACACTCTTAAGGTTATTACACAGGAAACTACTCCAATTGTGCCCCTTAATGATACCACCAAATACATATACCTCACTTTTGATGATGGACCTTTATTTGGTACATCAAATTGTATTGATATTTGTTTACAACAAAATGTGCCAGCCTCTTTTTTTCAAGTAGGTATTCACCAAGAGCGTTCTAAATTTGGAAAAGATTTATACAATAGAATTTTACAATACCCCGATGCTTTTGAAGTATTGAATCATAGTTACACGCATGCTTCTGGTAAGTACTTGAATTTTTATCACCATCCCGATGCTGCACTTTTAGATTTTATCAAAGCCCATAATTCACTTAAGTTGAATAATAATTTGGTGCGTTTGCCAGGTAATAATGCATGGAATACAGTAAACCACAAAAGAGCAAGTGCTTTGGTTAAACCTGTGGTTTTAAAATTAGATAGTGCTGGTTATAATGTAATGGGTTGGGATGTAGAATGGGGGTTTAATAAACAGGGTAAGCCATTGGAGTCGGGGGAAGCCATTGCTAGAATGGTGGATTCTACGAGTGCCCGTAATAAAACCGTTACCAAAAACCATTTGGTCATTTTAATGCACGATCACATGTATAGAACCTCTGCTGACTCTACAAAACTGGCTACCATGATTGGCCTGTTAAAGAAAAATCCAAAATATGTATTTCGTAAAATGAGCCAATATCCTGGCCTTATCAACGGCGGACATTAACAAATTGTTTGCAAATAGGATTCAATATTATTCTGTACTTTTATAACATAAAAATTAAATTATATGAGCGCATTTAGAACCAGTAATCCAACACTGACAGAGAAAATCTTTGACAAAAGTTTGAATGAAAATTCAGCTGCATTTGGTGTAATGAGTGTTCGTGGAACCATGAACAAGTTTGGTTTTTTATTATTAATGGTAATGGCTTCTGCCATGTACACTTGGAGTTTAGTAACCCCTGAAACAATGGATACAGCCAAAACAATAATGATTGTAGGAGCTATTGGTGGATTTGTAATGGCTTTGGTAATGATTTTTAAACCTAATTGGTCAGGATATATTGCGCCTGCTTACGCTATTTTAGAAGGTTTATTTATTGGCGGTATTAGCGCATTTTTTAATGAAATTTTCAAAGCTTCCTATCCAAATATTATTTTACATGCAGTAGGTTTAACATTAGGCGTTGCGCTTTCTATGTTCTTGTTGTATAATTTTAGAATCATTAACGTAACCCATAAGTTAAGATCTATGATTATGTCTGCTACATTGGGTATTGGCTTGTTTTACTTAATTGTATGGGTATTAAGTTTGTTTGGTGTAGATATGGGATTTGGTCCTAATGATGGAAGTTTATTAAGTATTGGAATTAGTTTATTCATAGTAGGTATTGCTGCTTTCAATTTGTTGTTAGATTTTGATTCAATCGAAAAAGCAGCGGAGATGGGCGCCCCTAAATATATGGAGTGGTATGGTGCTTTTGGTTTATTGGTTACTTTGGTTTGGTTGTATTTAGAGATTTTAAAATTATTGAGTAAACTAAGCTCTAGAGATTAATTAGCAACAAAAATATATTTTAAAAGTCCCGAATGATTTCGGGACTTTTTTTGTTAATATTTATGGTAAATTTGATTACTTAAAGCAAGCTAATGCAATTTAAACCTGGCCATATAGACCATCAAGAACTGCTACATTTATATCGTTCTTTATTACTACCAAGAATGATTGAAGAGAAGATGTTGATTTTATTGCGTCAGGGTAAAATTAGTAAATGGTTTAGTGGTATTGGACAAGAAGCCATTTCAGTGGGGGCCACATTGGCCATGGAAAAAGAAGAATGGATTATGCCGCTTCATAGAAATTTAGGCGTGTTCACTTCAAGAGATATGCCATTAACAGAATTGTTCAAACAATGGCAGGGTGATGTTACCGGTTACAGCAAAGCAAGAGAGCGTAGTTTTCATTTTGGTTCAAAGGCGCATTTTGTTTGTGGAATGATTTCACATTTAGGGCCACAATTAGCCATTGCCGATGGGGTAGCATTGGCTTACCAACAAAGAGGACAACAAAAATGTGCTTTAGCATTTACCGGAGATGGAGGAACGAGTGAAGGTGATTTTCATGAAGCGTTAAATGTTGCTGCTGTTTGGAATTTACCAGTCATATTTATTATCGAAAACAATGGCTATGGATTGAGTACACCTACAAATGAGCAATATAAATGTGACCATTTAATTGATAGAGCAAAGGGTTATGGAATGGAAGGTGTCCGCATTGACGGGAATAATATTTTAGAAGTATACAATACTATTAAAGGTGTTAGGAAATATTGTATCGAAAATCAAAAACCTTATTTAATTGAGTGCGATACTTTTAGAATGCGAGGACATGAGGAAGCCAGCGGTGTTAAGTATGTGCCTAAAAATTTATTTGATTTGTGGGGGGAGCGTGATCCTATTAAAAATTACGAGGACTTCTTAATTGATGCTTCCATTTTAACAAGTGAGCAGGCATTAGCGATTCGCGCTGAAATTAAGGAAACCATTGACGCCGACTTACAACAAGTAATGGAGACCACTCCATTTAGCCCTTCAATTGATCAAGAATTAAATGATGTATTTGCACCAAATAATGCGAGTGAAATTCCAACTTTGGATTCTTTGCAATCACCAAGTATTCATAACAAAAGATTTATTGAGTCCATTAGTGATGCGCTACGCGCTGCGATGCAGCGATATCCTGAAATGATTATCATGGGCCAGGATATTGCAGAGTATGGTGGTGCATTTAAAATGACCGAAGGCTTTGTTAATGAATTTGGGAAACAAAGAATACGTAATACTCCCATTTGCGAAAGTGCTATTGTGGGTGCAGCATTGGGATTAAGTTTAGAAGGTATTAAGTCCGTTATGGAAATGCAATTCGCCGATTTCGTTTCTGTGGGCTTTAATCAAATTGTAAATAATTTAGCAAAGATCCATTACAGATGGGGGCAAAATGCCGACGTAGTTGTACGAATGCCAACAGGTGCAGGTGTAGGTGCTGGCCCATTTCACTCACAATCCAATGAAGCTTGGTTTACACATGTGCCGGGATTGAAAGTAGTATATCCAAGTAATCCTGCAGATGCAAAAGGTTTAATGATTGCCGCTTTAGAAGATCCCAATCCTGTTTTATACTTTGAACATAAAGCAATGTATCGTAGTATAGAAGGTGATGTGCCAGAGGATTATTATCAAGTGCCCATAGGGAAAGCACATTTTATATGTAGGGGGGAAGAGGCAACCATTATTACTTATGGTATGGGAGTACATTGGGCTAAAAAATATGCTTCGGAAAATGAGCATTTATCATTAACAATTTTAGATTTAAGAAGCTTGGCTCCTTTGGATTATGATGCCGTGGCTGAGGCAGTTGCTACCACAGGAAAAGTAATCATATTGCACGAGGACAATTTAACTGGAGGCATTGGTGGTGAATTAAGTGCATGGATTGCAGAACACTGTTTCACAAAGTTAGATGCGCCTATCATGCGTTGTGCATCATTAGACACACCTATCCCCTTTAATATTATTTTAGAGAAACAATATTTAGCAAATAGCAGGTTGGAGGAAACGATGCAAAAGCTACTAGCTTTTTAATTAATTTGGATTATTAATACGGTAAACTCTCAAGAAATTACCGCCTAATACTTTTGCAATATCCTCATCTTTATAACCACGCTTAATTAAAGCTTTGGTGAATTCAGGATAATCCAAAACAGTTTTTAATTGTAAAGGCGCTGAATCAATACCATCAAAATCAGAACCTAATCCTACATGGTCAATCCCAGCTAGCTTAACAATATGATCAAAGTGTTTCATTAATGCTTCGATATCAGGTTTAATTGCGTCGGACTCATTTTTGTATTTATCTGCAACAATAACAGATGCATAAGCTCTTTGCTTTCCAGCCTTCACTAAAGAGTCCACTTCTTTTGCATGCGCCTTGTAAAATGCGCTAGCTTTTTTACCATAATTACTGTCTACAAATGCAGAATAAAAATTCAAATGTATTACGCCCCCATTTTTACCAACCGCTCTTATTTGATCATCATTTAAATTTCTTGAAACCGAACAAATACTATATGCATTGCTATGAGAAGCGATTACAGGCTTGGTGGTGGTTTTGATCGCATCCCAAAAAGTTGTTTCGCCAACATGAGAAATATCAACAATAATTCCTAGTTTGTTCATTCGTTCAATAATTTGTTTACCAAAAGCAGTTAATCCTTTGTGTCCAGTATATTTTGGATTCTTTTCGTCGGCATGTGAGCTTGCCCAACTATTTGAGTTATTCCAAGTAAGTGTCATGTATCTAACACCTCTTTTATAAAAAATATCTAATTTATTAATATCATCCTCAATCATATGACCACCTTCTACTCCATATTGAGCAACTAACTTTCCTTCTTTTAAAGCTTGTTCAATTTGTTTCCAAGTTTTAGCCACTACCATTTTATCTGGATTTCTTGCAGCAACTGCATCCAAAGTATCCATTTCTCTCATAGCCCAAGCGTATGGATTTTTTTTTATCTCCGTCGCACCAAATTGAAAATAACTGATAATCCAATCCGCCTTCTTTGAATCTTTTTTAATAAACCATTGTCGTTGTAATAAGGT
>JALQXE010000066.1 GCA_023263235.1 Sediminibacterium sp.
TTATATTAAAAACAGGATTAAAAACTTGGGTAGATACAATTGACAGTGATTTACTTGGATTTTTTATTACCATGGGAAGTTTTTGGCTCTGGTTTACCATTATGTTATTTTACTTTGCATTATTCAAGTTTTTATTTTTAATCTTATACGCACCCGTTTTCTCATATCATCATTTGCGTATTGCCGCTATTCAACAGGAGCAAGATTTTGTTTTTGATTGGACCCAATATATTAAACTTGTTCTGCGCGCGATTCAGCTAAATATTACAAACCTTGTTTGGCAAGTGGTTTATTTAATACCTATTATTTTAGTATGTACAATCCCAATTATAGGGTGGTTCACTCCAATTTTTACCATATTAATGGAAGGCTATTTTTTAGGGTACGCCATGCTTGATTATGGTTTGGCAACGGAAAATAAAAGCAGAATTGCAGCAGCAACTTATGTAAGCAATCATAAGGGCCTGCCCATTGCCAACGGTTTATTATTTTATATGATGCATTTAATTCCAATTGTAGGATGGATTACTGCTCCTTTTTATGCCTTAATAGCCGCGCATTTAAATACTCAAGAAATTAAAGACAACGCCTAATGAAACTAGGAAATGTATACTTATTACCTATGTTATTGCACGAAGAAGGATGGGAAGCGTTGCCTAACGATACGCAAAAATGGATCATGCAATGTGACGCTTTTTTTGTAGAGAATGAAAAGACAACGAGGCGTTTTTTCAAAAAGATATGGAAGGAAATGATCATTGACAATTACGTTTGGCATCCTATCCACAAAGTTGAAGAAGCACAAATAAGTATATTTAAAGACCTTTTAAGACAAGGAAAAAACATTGGTATTGTTTCAGAAGCAGGCTGTGCAGGTATTGCAGACCCTGGTCAAATATTAGTAGCTGCAGCGCAAGAAATAGGGGCTTTGGTAAAACCTTATACTGCCCCATCTTCATTACTTTTAGCACTTATGGCAAGTGGAATGAACGGACAAAATTTTCAATTTCATGGTTATCTACCTATTGACAACAATGAACGAAAGAAAAAAATTCAAGCTATCGAAGCAGAGGCAAATAGTAAAGGAGCTACGCAATTATTTATAGAAACTCCATATAGAAATAATCAACTATTGGAAGCTATTATTCAAAATTGTCTTCCACAAACTAAATTATGTATTGGTGTTGATATCACAGCACCAGACGAGTTCATAAAAACCGCACCTATATCTTATTGGAAATCCAACAAACCTGAATTGCACAAAAAATTAGTGGTGTTCTTAATTGGATCAAAGTAAAAACCGAATTCAAATGGATTTTTGCATTGTATACATTCAACAATGCAAAAATCCAATGCTTATTGGAGAGCTTCTCACCCATTAGTTTTTATTAGTTGCTTACTATTAGCAGGTGTCGGCATTGCAAATATACTACCCAGCTTTTTTTTACTTTCAAGCGACTTGTTTTTTCTGTTAATTATATTTATTGAAATTGGATTATTAATATTATCATTTCGCTATGGTGAGAATAAACTGTATAAAGGTTTATTAACTATGGCATGTATTATTAGTTGGGGTGCCATCATACAATGGAATACAAAATTGATCTTTCAATTTCAATTACCCAGTTTTATCAATAATTTGATTATTGATATTAGAAATTGGATGATTTTGAAAATAGATAGAAATATTACTTCTAAAGAAGCCAACAGCTTTGCCATTGCTTTACTCATTGGTGTGAAAATGGATATGAATAAATCACTTTTAAATGCCTATACACAACTTGGCATAATACATATTATTGCAATAAGTGGAATGCACTTAGATATATTATTTAAAGCCCTAACAAAAGTAACCTATCATTTTCCTAAAAACGCGGTATTTAAATGCATGGAGTTAATGTTATTATTTACTTTGGTTTGGATTTATTGTTTTATTGCAAATGCAAGTCCATCCATTGTAAGAGCATCCATATTTTTTTCAATATTTCTTATTGGTAATTTTTTTGCAAAGTCAAATTTTACTTTAAATTCCATTGCTGCTGGAATTATGTTATTACTATTAATCAATGTACATGGGATCTATAATATTGGCTTACAATTGTCTTACAGTGCTGTTATTGGCATCCATTTGTTTTATAAGCTTTTGTATAATGCTATAGAAATAGACAACCCAATCATACGGTTTTTATGGAGTAATTGTTGTGTAAGTATAGCTGCGCAAATAACAACCCTGCCCATTTTACTTTTACACTTTCATCAAGTGGCAAGCTGGGTGCTAATTAGCAATTTTATAATGGTGCCCTTAAGTAATCTAATGCTATACGGATTGGTACTATTCATGTTGCTTCCACAAGGTTTGGCTGTGTATTTTGGAAGCCTCATTTCTAAATATATATTACTTTTTAACGGCATTGTGCGGGATTGGTTTATGTATACAAAAGCCGAAACTATTTATATAAAGATGAATGGATTACAGGTTTTTGGCTATTACCTGATACTGGTTTTTATGTATTTATGGATTTACCAAAAAAAGTCGAGTTATCTTATTGTTATTTTAGGGCTCATTACGGTATATGTGATGCTAAAGTTATTCAGTTTCATGAATTTTATGTGGAAAATGTAGCGGGCAAGAAAATAAGGAAGGGGTTAACTTTGCCTATGGAAAAGAAAATACATTCAGCCCTTATTTCGGTTTTTTACAAAGACGGTTTAGAACCTTTAGCAAAAACTTTGCACCATTTAAATATAACCATCTACTCAACTGGTGGAACACAAAAATTTTTAGAAGATTTAGGTATTCCTTGTGTTGCGGTTGAAACAGTAACAGGCTATCCTTCTATTTTAGGGGGCAGGGTAAAAACTTTACATCCATCCATTTTTGGCGGTATTTTAGGCAGACGTTATGAAGCACAGGATATTGCAGAAATGGCCGAATACAAAATACCTGAATTAGACTTAGTAATCGTGGATTTATACCCTTTTGAAGAAACCCTAAGAACCACCAATGAAGAAAAATTAATTATTGAGAAGATAGATATCGGCGGCCCTTCTATGATTCGCGCAGCAGCTAAGAATTTTCGTGATTTAGTGGTGCTATCTGCAAAAGATGATTATCAAAAACTAAACGAAATTTTGCTAACACAGAATGGCACCACTACCTTAGAACAAAGGAAAGCATTTGCTGGAAAGGCTTTTGAAGTAGTTATGCATTACGATATAGCAATTAGCAATTACTTTAATCCATTAGCGGGTAAAGTTTTACGTTATGGTGAAAATCCGCACCAAGTAGCTACATTTTTTGGCAATTTGGACGATTGGTTCACGCAAGTCAATGGAAAGGAATTATCCTATAACAATTTAGTTGACGTAGATGCCGCTTTTGCTTTAATTGGCGACTTACCCAAAACTAGTTTTGCTATTATAAAACATACCAATGTATGCGGCGTTGCACAAAGAAATAATGTATTTGATGCATGGACTGCTGCATTAGCAGGTGATCCCGAAAGTGCATTTGGAGGTGTACTTGTTACCAATGGAACCGTTGACAAAGCCACCGCGGAAGCAATTCAAGAAATTTTCTTTGAAGTACTTATTTCACCTGCTTTTGAAGCCGAAGCCCTAACCATATTGTCAGCAAAGAAAAACCGAATTTTATTACAAAGTAAAGATGGTGTTACTTTTAAACCAACACAAAAAAAATCTATTCTAAACGGTAGTTTAGAACAAGGCTTGGATTCAGGCAACTTTAGCCATTGGGACGAAGTGGGTGCAAGACCATGTACGCCATCGGAAAAAGAAGATTTAATATTTGGTAATATTATTTGTAAGCATTTAAAAAGTAATGCCATTGCCCTTATTAAAAACAAACAATTAGTGGGTAAAGGTTGTGGCCAAACTTCAAGAGTGGATGCACTTAGACATGCAATTGAAAAAGCAAAGCAATTTAATTTTGATTTAAAAGGTGCCGTATTGGCCTCGGACGCGTTCTTTCCTTTTAAT
Source organism: Sediminibacterium sp. (assembly GCA_023263235.1). The sequence continues at coordinate 4,000 of JALQXE010000066.1, forward strand.
GACTGTGTTAGCATTGCACATGCCGAAGGAATTGAAGCCTATATTCAACCTGGCGGATCGGTGAGAGACAAGGATAGCATAGCATATTGTGTTGAACATGGTTTAGCAATGGTCATGACACAGTTACGCCATTTTAAGCACTAATACTCCGCACCAATAAATGTCAAGTCAAAAAAAAGCATATTTAGCACTTACTGTAACAAGTATTGTTTGGGGAACTACTTGGGTAGCCAGTAAAATGGGTGTTTCGCATATGCCTGCATTTGAACTAGCAAGTATTCGTCAATTTTTAGGAGGGAGTATTTATATTTTATTTTTCTTGCTTATTAAAAAAGAAAAATTTCCAACCGCGAAACAATTTATGTGGCTAGTCCCTATGGCATTTTTAATGTTCGTATCCTCAAATGGTATTGCCACCTATGGACTACAATTTATTACAAGCGGACTAGCTGCTTTAATAGCTGCCCTTTATCCATTATCCGTTGTACTCATTGAACGATTTTATTATAAGGCCATAAAAATTACGCCACAAACTATGCTTGGATTATTTTTAGGTTTGGTTGGCATTGGCTTTATTTTTTATAAGGACAGCTTGCAAGTGCATGTTGGGAATTATGCATTAGGCGTAGGTTTGTCCATGTTTGCAATGCTTACTTGGAGTATTGGTTCCATAATTATTTCAAGAACTAAAATTAATATCAATCAATATTACTCTATAGGCTGGCAAATGTTTATAAGTGCGCTTGTGATGGGTTTGTTTACTTTTATTTCTGGAAATTATATTGCCATTACTAAAATACCGGCCATCTCCTGGTGGGTTATCATTTACATGGTCATTGGGGGTTCGATATTTGCTTTTGTATCATTTATATACAGCATGAAGCATCTTCATCCTGGTATTGCTTCCCTGTATGCATATATAAATCCGATAGTAGCAATCTGGGTTGGTTCTTTACTCATTAAAGGAGAGGAAATTACTTGGAATAGCATTTTAGGTACCATTGCAACACTTACAGGAGTGTATTTGGTAAACAGAAGTTTAAAGAAACAAAAAGATCCGGTAGAAGTAATTTCGGATGCAGATGGAATGTAATTATTTACGATTCGCTTCCTTCCAAAGTTGATTGAAGGTTTTTTTAGAAAAAGTTAGTGGTGCTCTTTGCGCTGTCCATCCCTTAAACATTTTATTGACCATCCAATTTTTAATGCCGGCATTTCCTTGGTTCATCAGGCGTCGGCTCATAGCACTTTGCTTCCAAATTTTCCATGCAAATTTTTCGCCAAAATTACTCTCTCCAGAAACAACAGCTTCTCTTCTATTTTCAAGCAAAAGCTCATGAATATTAATTCTAACTGGACAAACCTGTGTACAGCTTCCACATAAACTTGAAGCATAACTTAAATGATTGTAGTCATGCATGCCTCTTAAATGTGGGGTAATCACACTACCAATAGGTCCGCTATATGTAGTTTCATAGGCATGACCCCCAATATTTTTATATACTGGACAAGCATTTAAGCAAGCGCCACATCTAATGCAATACAACGCCTCTCTGCTTTTTTCATTTGCCAATAAATCGGTACGCCCATTATCAAGCAGGATCACATACATTTCCTCAGGACCATCTAGTTCACCTACTTGTCTGGGACCTGTAATAATGCTATTGTATACAGTTACTTGTTGTCCTGTTCCATATGTGGAAAGCAAAGGCCAAAATAATCCAAGATCTGTTATAGAGGGAATTACTTTTTCAATGCCAACAATTACAATGTGTGTTTTAGGCAATGAAGCTGAAAGCCTTGCATTTCCTTCATTTTCAGTTAAAGCAATGCCTCCAATATCTGACAAGATAAAATTTGCACCGGTAATTCCTATTTCAGCATTAGCATATTTCTCTCTTAAATTTTTTCTTGCAACCAGGGTAAGCTCTTCAGGTGTTAAATTAATATCGGTTCCTAATTTTTCTGCAAATAATTTAGCAACATCTTCTTTGCTTTTATGCATTGCAGGGGTAACAATATGATAAGGCGCTTCGCCATCTAACTGCTGAATATATTCTCCTAAATCTGTTTCTACACTTTCTACACCAATGGACTCTAAATAAGCATTTAAATGTATTTCCTCCGTCACCATACTCTTACTTTTCACAATGGACTTACATTGTTTATCGGCACAAATTTCTCCAATAAAATTTAAAGCTTGCTCACTATCTTCCGCCCAAAACACTTTAGCGCCACGCTTTGTTATTTGATCTTCAAATTGTGTTAAATATAAATCTAGGTGTTCAACAGCCTCCCACTTTCTATTTTTTGCCAATTCTCTTACACGCTCTAAATCGGAAAACTGTTCTTTACCCTTTGGTACAACTGCATTATACTTGCCAATATTAAAATTAATTTTACGACGATGCTCAAGGTCTAAGGCCTTTCCAGTACTTTTTTCTAAAAATGAATCGGCATAAATACTGCGCATGATAATTAATTATTTCTTTTTCAAATGTTGAGCAGAAGCGTCTAATGCTTCATAAAATGCTGCACCGTATTTTCTAATAATGGACTCTTTTAAAAATTCGTATGCAGGTACTTTTAACTTTACACCTAAAGAACAAGCTGCAGCACATAAATCTTCTCTTGGTTCATAATTTAAATACTCTACATCTGGATCCGACTTACTCTTAGTAATTTTAATGGGGAACAAATGACAGCTAATTGGTTTTTTCCAAGGAATTTTACCATCATTATAAGCTTGCTCAAATGCACAATTAATAATTCCTTTCTCATCCTTATAGCCATATGCACAAATTTGTCCGTTAATAGTGGGCGTTACCCAGCCAAATTCTCTATCGTACAAAAATTGTCCAACTTCTTTTACTTCTTTAATACCCTCCTTTGTCATATAGGGTTTTACAATATCGTAATATGCCTTAATGTATTCTTTTTCTTTTGTTTCAAGCGGTGCTCCAGCATCTCCATCCTCGCAACAACCACCCTTACACTTTGTTAAATCACAAACAAATTGCTCTTCAACAACCTCGTCACTCACTAAAACAGAATCAATAACTATCATGATAAAAATTATGCAGTAAAGATATGAAAAAAATGCGGCGCGTTTTTTGATGTGTGGTAAAATATATGCAACTTTTGATAATGTCACTTATTTTATGCGAGACAAAATTACTGATTTTACTAAAGATAAAACTTAAGATTAACTATTGCCACTTAAATGTATTTACTAAATGGGTTAGGTCTTTAAAAATGAAGGCATTCACAGGCGCCAAAGAATCCTCATTGGGTGTGGTGTCAAAATACAGGGCACCTCTGAAAAAATGATGGGTGGAATCCGTTAAAAAAAACTGATAATTCGTTGCCACATCCCCCCCAATATGAAAGAAAACACCACTAACACCATTGCTCGTAGTAAAAAATGAATCCTGAATGGAAACCGCTTTGGTATTGTGCTTGTTTACAAAGCCATATGCATCTCTAATTAAGGTATCTAGCTGACCAGGTGCAATGGAACGATAGCTTACATATAAAGTACCTTGAAAATCGGGGAAGTTAATATTGATCCAATTATCTGCAGTTTTTGAAGCTCCAAAATAATTAACCTCTTTGCTAATTTTGGCATAAACAGGGTATTCAAAAGCATAAGGATACCCTTGCTCATTAAAAGATTGGTATTTTTTTGCAGGAAAATTCGTTTGGCCATACCCTTTTGGCTTGGGTGTGACTGGACTATTGCAGGCAAAAAACGTACAAATAATGGAAGCCCATAAAATTGAAATATAATTACGCATTTTCAGCTGGTACTGCTAGTTGAGGTGATATGATTAATTGTAATTTATGGATTCTATTTTTCTTAATCTCAATCACAGTGAAACTATATTGCTTGTATTTTACTACTTGCTGCAAACTTGGAAAAACGCCTGCCAATTCTAAAAATAAACCAGCCACTGTATCACTTTCTCCTTTTACTTGATCAAAAAAACTAGTTGAAATGTCAATATAATTACACAAATCAATGATAGGCGTTTTGCCTTCAATTAAGTAATGAAAATCATCAATTTTTTTTACCATAGATTCCTCTTCGTCAAATTCATCTTTAATATCTCCAACTATTTCTTCTAAAATATCTTCTAATGTAATAATGCCACTCGTTCCTCCAAATTCATCAACAACAATTGCAAAGTGAATACGTTTTAATTGAAACTCTTGCAATAAATCTTCGATCATTTTTTGTTCATGGACAAAAAAAGCTGGACGAATTAATTTTTCCCAATTAAAGCTAGAATTTTCATTAATGTGTGGCAGCACATCCTTAGTATGAATCATACCTACAATAGTATCCAAGTCATCCTTGAATACCGGAAATCTACTGTAATTGTATTCCTTAATGTGCTCCAATAGCGCATCAAATTTAATATCCGCTTCTACGCCATAAACATCCAAGCGTGTTTTCATTATCTGTTTCACTGAAATATTCCCAAACTTCACAATACCTTTTAATATCTTTTTTTCACTTTCTTGTTCATTAGGCGAAGCGGTTAAATCAATAGCATGATCCAATTCTTCTAAACTATAAGTAGAGCCAAAATTCTTTTTTGCTAATTTATTTTCAATAATATTGGTGTATTTCACCATAATATTACTTGGCTTCGAAAAAATAAAATAAACAACTTGAATAATTCCTCCAAAACTTTGAGCAAACCGAATATTGTTTTGTGTAGCCATTACTTTTGGTAAAATTTCGGCAAAAAATAAAAGCAATAAAGTTTCAGATAATACTTTTATTGCAAACTCAATTCCCGGTATTGTAATTTTTTCAAAATCAAAAAGACGATTGATTAAAGTATTTGCAATTAGAATAATACAAATATTAATAAAGCTATTCGCAATAAGCATACTTGTTAGCAACTTGCTAGGATTCTCCAATAAAACCACAATTCTTTTTAATGCCTTATTGTGTTTGGTTTTTAGTGTTTGTATATCCTTATAAGACAATGAAAAAAAAGCCACTTCTGACCCCGCTATTGCAAAAGATAAAAATAATAATATAGACATGGCCAAAAAAAGTAAAGCATCTTGCTGAGCTGGGCCTGTAGTAGTTATTAAAAGTAAGTTGAGAAGTCCCGAATGATAGTCCAAAATAGCATGTATTTATGACGGAAAGTTAACAATAAAATTAGAAAGTAGCATCCAATACAATTTAATCATTCAAATAACCGGCTTCCTTTAAAAACGCATTAATGGTTTTGGGAAAAGGATATTTAAGGAGGGTATTCATTTTAACCCATTTGCCATTTTCTAATGCTGGAGGAATTTTAATTAAATAAATCTTTGTAAACCTAACGGCAAGTAATTGATGGGTTAATTGTTGCTGAAATTCTTTTTTAATGGGCTCGATTTTAACAACCTCTTTATTGATTAGTAATTGATTTTGAAGTACTTCTTTAATATAATTTGCCTGAAGTGATATTGACTTTTCATTTTCTATCATATAAAACTGATATAGGCCAGCCCAAATATCTCCTTCAGCTCTTTTTTGAATAAACCATTTGTCGCCAACTATAAAACAGAAAAAATCTAAATATCTTTTCTTCTTTTGAATGATTTTTGATTTAAAGGGTAGTTGACCTACAATATTTTCTTTAAACGCAACACAATTAGATTTCATTAAACACTCCGAACACAGTGGTGACATGGGTTTGCACACAGTGGCACCAAAATCCATTAATGCTTGATTGTATTTACCAGCTTGTTTTTTTGCTAAATTGTTAAAAGCAATTTCATTAAAAATTTGCAGGCCTTCTTTACTATCGGTTGCAGTATGTATTCCATAATATCTTGCAAAAACTCTAAAAACATTTCCATCCACTACTGCGTGTGGTAAATTGTATGCAAAGGAAGCGATAGCCGAGGCAGTATAAGGTCCAACTCCTTTTAATGACAAGAGTTGGTCATAGGTTTTAGGAAAAACTCCTTTCAACTCATTCACAATAAATCTAGCTGTAAATAATAAATTTCTACAACGGTTATAATAACCTAGGCCCTCCCATAATTTAAAAACATCTTTGTCTTTGGCTTCGGCCAGTTTTTGCACTGTTGGATAATGTTTTACAAATCGCTCATAATAAGCCCAACCCTGTTCAACCCTGGTTTGCTGCAAAATGATCTCACTTAGCCATATTTTATAGGGATCTTTCTCTCCTTTCCAGGGCATTGGACGATGATTAGACTTTTTATCCCATTTTAGAAGCAATTCGCAAAAAACTGTATTCATTTCGAGTAAAATTGGGTAAAAAAGACCAATAATGACCCATTTTTTGACAAAAATTGACTAATTATAAATTAAGAGTATTTTATATATTAAATATTTATATGTATATTATGCTAAAATAATGGACAATTCGAGATAAATAAATGGGCAATTAGTTGCAAAAAGTTAAAATTTAATTTATTTTTAATACTGAAACCCAAAAAATTAACTTCATGAGAAAATCTGATCTCATCAATCAAATCTCTGAGAAAACTGGAATTCCTAAAGTGGATGTTTTAGTTACTTTAGAAACGATGTTTAAGGAAGTAAAAGAAAGCTTATCCAACGGCCAGAATATTTATATTCGTGGTTTTGGCAGCTTTATCACTAAAAAGAGAGCCGCAAAAATTGGGCGTAATATTAAAAAGAATATTGCGGTAGCCATTCCTGAACATTTTATTCCTGCTTTTAAACCTGCAAAAGAATTCGTAAACGAAGTGAAAAGCAATCGTAAGTAATTACCTTTGCAGGAAATCGACGAATTTTGAAAAAACCTCAGTTAATTGTTATCTTTATAGCAACACTTTTATGTGTTGTACTCATTATTTTTGCCCCTAGAACTAATAAAACGGGGTCTGGAACTGGAAAAGAAAATACTGAAAATCAAACCGTTAGTACCCAAACAATCCTTGATGGCGCTAAAACTGCACTAACCGGTACACAAAAAATTTCTTTGCTAAGGATTGAAAATCAACTAAATACAGCTAAAACACCTGAAGCCAAAATAGCTATTTATAGACAATTGTCTCAATTTTGGGCTGATTCTGCTCAAAGAGTGGAACCATATTTATATTATACTTACAGTGCTGCTTTGTTGGAAAATTCTGAAAAAAGCCTCACTTTTGCAGCCCAACTGTTGGTAGATAACCTAACAACACAGGAAGCACCACCTGCCATTCAAAACTGGATAGCAATAAATGCAAAAGTTCTTTTAGAGAAAGCATTGGTAATCAATCCTAAAAATGACTCAACCATCATTAACTTAGGTGCCTGCTATTTGTTTGGAAATATTTCAGACAATCCCATGCAAGGCATTTTAAAAGTAAAAGAAGTGGTAGATAAAAATCCGAATAATATTTATGGAAATATGATGTTAGGATTGGGTGGTAAAAAGTCCGGGCAATATCCAAAAGCCATTGAAAGATTTTTATCCATTTTAAAATTGGAGCCCAATAATATGGAAGCAATGGTAAACCTTGCTGAGTGTTATGAACTTTCCAGCCAAAAGGATTTAGCCATTCAATGGTATACTAAAATGAAAACTTTGGTAAACAATCCAGAAGCAAAGAATGCGATTGAAAAAAGAATTAAAGAGCTGAAGAAATAAAATTTTTAATAACAAAAAATATCGGACATGCCTTGTGGTAAAAAAAGAAAGCGTCATAAAATTGCGACGCACAAAAGAAAAAAACGTTTAAGAAAGAATCGTCATAAGAAGAAGAATAAATAATTCTCTTCCTAAATACTAGTGTGTTACAAAATCAGTTGCACACTAGTATTCTTTTCAAATACACGCCACTCTTCTACTTAGCAACTTTACTTTACCTTTTCCTTCCTTCGTAAAGTGGCCGTGTTTACAAAAATTATAAAGCATTAGTGAAGCTATTATGGTGGCATGCTAAATGTTTTTAAAAAAGTTGCTATAAGTGAATAAAGATTTAATTATAAATAGTTCCGCAGATGGGGTTGAAATTGCCTTGTTAGAAGATAAGAAATTAGTGGAAATCCATAATGAAAAAATGGACACCCGCTGGGCTGTAGGCGATTTGTACTTGGGAAAAGTGCGTAAAATTATTCCAGGTTTAAATGCGGCATTTGTTGACGTTGGATTTGAAAAAGATGCCTTTTTACATTATACCGATTTAAGCCCCTATGTTAGGTCGCTGATTAAATACACACAAGAGGCCATTCACAACAATGATAATAAGTTTAACTTTTCTAAATTTCAAACCGAAGCAGAGATTGTAAAAACAGGTAAGATTAGTGAGGTGTTAAATGGCAAGCCCAATGTACTCGTACAAATATTAAAAGAACCTATTGCAGCAAAAGGACCTAGACTAACTTGTGAATTATCATTGGCTGGTCGATTCATTGTACTTACCCCTTTTAATGAAATTGTAGCTGTCTCAAAAAAAATTCATAGTGGCGAGGAGCGAAAGCGTTTACAAAAAATGATGGAGTCCATTCGCCCCAAAAATTTTGGAGTGATTGTAAGAACTGCTGCCGAAGGAAAATCAACCGCCGAATTACACGAGGACTTATTAACCTTAGTAGAAAATTGGAAAAATATACAGGCAAATTTAAAGGGTGCCATGGCACCTGCTCGAATTATGAGTGAGGAAAGCAAAACCACTAGTATATTAAGAGACTTGTTAAATGAAGACTTCAATAAAATTGTAGTCAACGATAAAAAAATATTTGACATTACCTTAAGTTATCTACAAAGAATAGCTCCAGCAAAAGCAAATATTTTAAGCCTACACACAGGAGATCAAGAAATATTTGATCAATATGGTATTACTAAACAAGTGAAATCATCTTTTGGAAAAACAGTTAATTTAAATAGCGGTGCATACTTAATTATTGAACATACAGAAGCCTTGCATGTAATTGATGTTAACAGTGGCTTTAAAAGTGTAAGCAATAATCAGGAAGAAAATGCGCTGCAAACCAATCTAGAAGCAGCCGAAGAAATTGCAAGGCAATTAAGATTAAGAGATATTGGAGGTATTATTGTTATTGACTTCATTGATATGAAGTTGCCGGAAAATAAACGTAAAGTACAAGAAGCATTGGACGAGTTTATGAAAACCGACCGAGCAAGACATTCTGTACTGCCTATTTCTAAGTTTGGATTATTGCAAGCTACCCGCCAAAGAATTAGACCCGAAGTAAATATAAATACTTCTGAAGATTGCCCAGCATGTAATGGAACTGGAAAAATCAGTTCTACTTTGTTATTAGAGGACGAGATGGAAAAGAAACTTTCTTATTTGACAACCCATGGTCATAAAAAAATTCAAATATTAGTGCACCCTATAATTCACTCTCATTTAACCAAAGGTGTGTTTACCAGTATTTTAAAGAAGTGGAAGCGAAAATATAAGTTAAAGTTGTCATCTCAACCTGATAATAGCAGTCATCTGGTGGAATATAAATTTTTGGATGATCAACAGGAAGAAATTAAGCTATAAAACTATTTCGGGTTTTACTTCATAAATAATTTAAATAGCCTTTATCTTTAAGGTATGAGCAAAGCTAAATCGGCCTTCTTTTGTAATAACTGTGGTTATGAATCCGCCAAATGGGCGGGCAAATGTCCTGCATGTAATGAGTGGAACACTTTCGTAGAAGAGCTAATTGAGAAAGGCGAGAAAAAGGATGCCGGCTGGGAAGGATACACAACACAACAAAAAGGCACTCAGGTAATTGCCATAAACGAAGTAAATAGTCAGTCAGAAAAAAGAATTAGTAGTGCCGATCCTGAACTCAACAGAGTTTTAGGAGGTGGTATTGTATTAGGATCCATAGTGCTCGTTGCAGGTGAGCCGGGTATAGGAAAAAGTACCTTGTTTTTACAACAGGGCTTAATGATGAAGGATCAAACTGTTTTATACATTAGTGGCGAGGAAAGTATTCAGCAAATTAAAATGCGCGCGGATCGACTTAATTTGCAAAATGAAAATTTCTATTTACTTACCGAAACCCGCACTTCAGATATATTTAAATCAATTAAAAAATTGAAGCCAACAGTGGTAATTGTAGATTCTATTCAAACCTTAGAATCCAATACCATTGAAGCGGCTGCTGGAAGTGTATCCCAAATAAAACAAACTGCGGCCGAGTTTCAGCGCTTTGCAAAAGAAACGGGTACACCTGTATTTTTAATAGGACACATCACAAAAGAAGGTACTATTGCTGGACCAAAAATTTTAGAACACATGGTAGATACCGTTCTACAATTTGAAGGAGATAGAC
>JALQXE010000073.1 GCA_023263235.1 Sediminibacterium sp.
GTCTATCTAATAATAATACTTGCACCCCAATTCCAGCAAAATGACAAGCAATTCTGGAGCCCATTACTCCACTACCTAAAACCACTACATTTTTAATAGCTCTTTGCATAAATAAAGCGTTTGTGTAAAATTAGTTAGTTATGCAACTAATTTCAAAAAAACTTTTTAAAAAGGTTGAATTTCTGGGACTTTTTGCCATTGATTGTTTCCTATAACCATTTAACAAAACTGGCTTGAGGGTTAAAGGGATTGGCCTACATTTGTATTATGCAAGTTGATCATGAATTAGTTAGCCATTTAGCACATTTGTCCAAATTGAATGTGGCACCCGAAAAAATGGATAAGTTGGTTGCAGACATGCAAGATTTGGTTGTTTTTGTAGAACAATTGAACGCTTTGGACACAGCAGGCACTCCACCATTAATGCATATGGGAGATGCTGTGAACGTATTAAGGGAGGATACAGTGGAAGGTTCTATAACCAGAGAAAAAGCTTTAAGTAATGCACCCGAAACAGATGGTGTATTTTTTAAGGTACCTAAAGTAATTAATAAATAATTTTTATGTCATCGGTAATTCAGTTAAGGGATATTCAAAAAAGCTATTTTATGGCCAACCAAGCCATTCCAGTTTTAAAAGGAATTGACTTGGATATTAATCGTAACGAATATGTTGCATTAATGGGCCCATCGGGTAGTGGAAAAAGCACGCTTATGAATATTTTGGGATGCTTGGATTCACCTACAAGTGGTATGTATAATTTGAACGGTCATGATGTAAGTAAAATGACTGATGATGAATTAGCAGGAATTAGAAATATTGAAATTGGTTTCGTATTTCAACAATTTAATTTATTGCCAAGATTATCTGCAGCTGAAAATGTTGCATTGCCCCTGGTGTATGCCGGTGTTTCTAAAAAAGATAGAATTGATCGTGCTATGGTGGCTTTAGAAAAAGTAGGTTTAGCAGAAAGAAGTCATCATAAATCAAATGAGTTGAGTGGAGGACAAATTCAACGTGTTGCGATTGCACGTGCCTTAGTGAACAATCCTTCTATTTTATTGGCCGATGAACCTACGGGTAATCTAGATTCAAAAACTTCGATAGAAGTAATGGAATTATTTGGTAAAATTCAAGCAGCTGGAAACACAGTGGTTTTGGTTACGCATGAAGAAGATATTGCACAATATGCTCATAGAGTAGTTCGTTTAAGAGATGGTTTAATTGAAACGGATACCTTAAACAGTAACCACAAGTAGCTGTAAACGTATTTAAAAAGTAAATAAATAGTGAATAAGAAGCCTCCTTTGGAGGCTTTTTTCATGTTGGGATGAACTTTATTTTACTAGATTTGTTCCTATATAAAAGCAAGCAAAAATAACGGATATGAAAATTTATACAAAGGCTGGTGATTTAGGAAAAACTTCATTAATTGGTGGAACAAGGGTTCCTAAAAGTCATATTCGTATTGAATCCTATGGAACAGTAGATGAATTAAACTCATTCATTGGTTTATTAAGTGATTTGTTAACAAACACAGACATAAAAAATATATTAAACGAAGTACAGGATAGATTGTTTACAGTGGGATCCTCTTTAGCTTGTGATCCTGATAAAGAGCCTCATTTAAAAATCCCCGATTTAAAGGAAGAAGATGTGCTTAATTTAGAAAAGCATATTGATGCCATGAATGAAGTTTTGGAACCTATGAAATCATTTATTCTGCCAGTAGGGCATCAAGCGATTTCAACAGCGCATATAGCAAGATGTGTATGCCGTAGAGCTGAACGTTGGTGTGTAAATTTACAGGAAGAAGATTTATTTGTAGATCCAATGGTAATTCAATACTTAAATCGCTTAAGTGATTATTTATTTGTATTGGCAAGATATATTGGACATTTAAACGGGGTAGCAGATCAGCCTTGGAAACCAAGGGTTAGCTAAATCTTCCGTCTTTCATTTGTAAAGTTCTATTACTCATTTTTGCCAAGTTTTCATTGTGTGTAACAATTAAAAAGCTTTGGTTCATTTCGTTTCTTAAACGAATGAAAAGATCGTGTAGTGCAGCAGCATTTTCACTATCTAAATTTCCAGTTGGCTCGTCTGCAAAAATGAGTTCAGGGCTATTTAATAAGGCTCTAGCTACGGCAACTCTTTGTTGTTCACCACCTGATAAGCTATTAGGCTTTTTGGAGGCTTTGTCGGCCAAACCCATAAAATCTAAAAGTTCAAGCGCGCGCGTATTTATTTTCTTCCTAGATGATTTGGCAATCCAACCTGGGATAGAAACATTCTCTAATGCTGTAAATTCAGGAAGTAAATGATGAAATTGAAATACAAATCCCATAGAGTGATTTCTATGAGCAGCCAAATCTTTATTGTTTAATTGGGTAATATCCTGGCCATTGAAACTAACAATGCCCTTGTCTGCTTTTTCTAAGCTGCTTACAATATATAATAGTGTAGATTTTCCAGCCCCAGAGGCGCCCACAATAGAAACCAATTCTCCTTTCTCTAGTTCTAAGGAAACCCCCTTTAAAACTTCCACAGGGCCATAATTTTTCCATATGTCCTTGGCTACTAATAGTTTTGAGGCTTGCTGCATAGTACAAACCTAGTAATTTCGGGCCATTTTTAGCAAAATTTAAGAATTTGTTTACATCCTGTAGAAAAAACACATTTGGTTGTATCATTTATACGGCTACTTTTGCACAAAATAATACGCTATGTTTTGGACATTAGAATTAGCCAGCTATTTAGAGGAAGCTCCTTGGCCAGCTACCAAAGACGAATTAATTGATTACTCCATCAGAAGCGGTGCGCCAATCGAAGTAGTTGAAAATCTACAAGAGTTGGAAGACGAAGGAGAGGTATATGAAAGTATTGAAGATATTTGGCCTGACTATCCAAGTCAGGAGGACTTTATGTTCAACGAAGACGAGTATTAATTAATGGAAGTGCTTTTATAGTATTTGGTAATTCTTTACTAAAAATGTTATAAAAAAAGGTCAACAAATGTGTTGACCTTTTTTTGCTTTATAGATGAGTGTATTTTTTTTCGTTAAGACAATTAGTTAAAATTATCTTTCATATCATTTGGTTTTTTGAAAGCTGTTTTAAAGTAGAGCAATACAAGCGTTAAGACCAATACCACTGTATTAGCAACCAATACTGGACCACTGCTTATTAGGTAACCATAGGTTAACCATACAATGGTGCTTGAAATTACAATTACAATCATTGCAATACTTAAATCACCCACACTTTTAGACTTCCAAGATTTATATACTTGAGGAATGAATGTAATAGAAGTAAGTAATGATCCTACGTATCCAATATTTTCAATGAGTTGATCTGTTTCCATAATAATTGCTTTATATATTATTCTGTAATACCCGCTTTTTGCATGATTAAATCACTTACGCCAGTTGTAGAGTATCCACCATCATGAAATAAGTTTTGCATCGTAACCATCTTAGTTAAATCCGAGAAAAGGGTAATGCAATAGTTTGCGCAATCTTCGGCACTTGCATTTCCTAATGGGGCAATCGCATTTGCATAATCAAAGAAATCACCAAAACCTTTAATGCCAGTGCCAGCAGTTGTCTTAGTTGGAGATTGTGAAACGGTATTCACACGAACTCTTTTCTTTAAACCATAGTGGTAGCCAAAACTACGTGCAATTGATTCTAATAAAGCTTTAATATCGGCCATGTCGGTATAAAAAGGGTAGGTTCTTTGTGCTGCTGCATAAGTTAAAGCAACCACGCTTGCTTCTTCGTTTAAAGCATCCATATTATAGGCAACACTTAACATTTTATGTAGGGACATCGCTGAAACATCAACCCCTTTTGCGTAATAATCGTAGTTTAGTTCAGGGTAAGCAATTTTTTTTCTAATATTTACGCTCATTCCAATAGAATGTAGAACGAAATCTATTTTGCCCCCTAAAATTTGTTGAGACTCTGTAAATAAATGTGTTAGTTCCTCAACACTTGTAGCATCAGCAGGTACAATTTTTGAATTTGTTTTTTCTGCTAACCCATTAATCTCTCCCATACGCATAGCAATAGGAGCATTGGTTAAAACAAATGTTGCGCCTTCTTCGTGCGCTTTTTCTGCAACTTTCCATGCAATAGAGTTTTGATCTAAAGCACCTGTAATAATTCCTCTTTTTCCTTTCAGTAAATTGTATGCCATGTTTATGGTTTATTTATTAGCGTAAAAATAAATATAATAGCTGATAAATCTGCATAAAAACACCTAATTCGCCATCAGCTCTTCTGCGTTGCTTATTGCTGTTTTGCTTGGCGGATCTCCACCAATCATGCGGGCAATATGGAGTACCCTGTCCTCATTAGAAAGTGTTTTTAAGTGGGTTTGGGTTTCTGTTCCTTTTTGTTCTTTATATACGTATAAATGTGTATGTCCTTTGGCTGCAATCTGTGGCTGATGTGTGATACAAAGTACTTGTCGTGTTTGACCTAATTGTTGAAGCAATAAACCTACTTGTTTTGCAGGTTCTCCAGAAATACCAGTATCAATTTCATCAAATATCATTGTGGGTAAATCCACCGACTTTGCAACCAATGATTTTATACATAACATTAATCGGCTTAATTCACCACCACTGGCTACTTTACGGATAGGCTCAAAGCGGTTGGTATTATTGGCGTCGAATAAAATATCAATTTTGTCCTGTCCATATTGATTATATGGAACCGTTTCAATGGTCACTTTAATTTTTGCATTGGGCATGCCTACCTGATGAAGTAATTGGTTTACATTTTTTGTAAATGGCGCTACCTGTTTATTTCTATTTTCTGTTAAGGTTGCAGCTAGCTGACTAACCTCTTTGCTTTGAATTGAAACTGTTGCAGTAAGTTGTGCAATGCTTTCTTCTAAATTTAATACTGCTTCTAGTTCCTTTTCCAAATGTGATTGAATAGCAAGTAGTTCATTGGTGGTTTGTACTTTATGCTTTTTTTGCAAACTATAACCTTGTGATAATCTTTCCTGAAAATTGATGATTTTATTTTCATCAAAATCAATTTTGTCTTGCCAAATAATTAGTTCACTTGCAATATCTGCTAATTCTATTTGAGCAGCTTTTAATCTGGTTAAAACTGATTCAAAATTGGGTTGCCATTTTACTATGGATTCAAGTGTATTGCCTATTTGTTTTAATTGCTGTACAATAGGGTTGTCTGAGCTTTCTAGTTGTTGAACACTCGCATCAATTTGTGCTTTTATTTGAACTGCGTTTTCTAAAAACTTTAATTCTTTTTCTATCTCCTCTAATTCATTTTCCTTTAAGTTAAGTTCTACTAATTCCTCCAATAAATGCTTGTTGTAACTCTCGGTTTTTTCAAAGGCTTCTTTTTGAGCAATGAGCGCACTTAATTGCTTCTCATTTTCTTTCCAATTATGAAAAACCTCTTGGTAGTTTGCAACTTCTTTTTGCAAATTGGCCAAGGCGTCTATCACCGTTCTTTGAAAATCGGTGTCACCTAAGGTAAGCGTATCAAATTGTTGGTGTAAATCCACCAACTCCGTGGTTAATTGCTTAAGCTCGTTTAAATTAATTGGCGTATCATTTATAAATGCCCTGGACTTTCCCTGTGCACTTATTTCTCTTCTTATAATAAGCTCATCGGAAAGTTCAATATCGTTTGCTGTAAAAAAAGATGCGTACTGTTCTTTTTTATTTAATTGGAATGTGCCTTCAATAAAGCATTTCTTTTCTGCATTGCGGCATACTGTGCTGTCGGCGCGATCTCCCAATATTAAGCCCAGCGCACCCATGATAATACTTTTTCCTGCTCCTGTTTCACCTGTAATCACAGAAAGCTGGGAAGAGAGATCAATACTTAGATGATCGATTAAGATGTAATTTTGTATTTCTAATTTAGACAACATTGCTTTTGCAATATACATCAATATTTTGATGTCCTTACAAGTAGAAATTTGAAAAATCTCATACCATTATTGGGCTATAATGTGACTGCAATAAAAAAGGGTAGCGTTTGGGCTACCCTTTATGTAATATGTTAAAAATTCTTTTTTACTCCTTTCGTGCATCAGCCATGATTACTTTTTTTTCGCATCAGCAGCGATTACTTCTTCTTAGCATCGGCTGCTGTCGCAGCCTCTTCCTCAACTAAAATTCTACCGCAGTTCTCACAAACGATGATTTTTTTGTGTAAGCGAATTTCGCTCTGACGTTGAGGTGGTATTGCATTAAAACATCCTCCACAAGCATCTCTTTCAACAGTTACTACTGCTAAGCCATTGCGGTAGCTATTGCGAATACGGTCGTAGCTATATAATAAACGCTCGTCAATATGAGATCTTGCTTCAGCGCTTTTAACATTTAATTCTTTCTCTTCAATTTCAGTATCAGCGATGATTTTTTCTAATTCTTCTTTCTTATGGTTTAATACACCTTCTTTAACAGCTATTGTTTTTTTAGCAGCGTCTAATACCTTCACTTTCTCAGCTAATTCCTCGTTCGCGTCACGTATATTTTTCTCACAAAGTTTAATTTCTAAACCTTGCATTTCAATTTCCTTGTTAATAGCTTCGAACTCACGATTGTTCTTCACATTATCGCTTTGTTGCTCGTATTTAGCAAGTAAGGCTTCACTTTCTTTAATGGATGCTTTTTTGGCCTCAATGAATTCAGTGATACCATTGATTTCTTCCTCAATTCTAGTTTGTCTATTGATTAAACCTTGAACCTCGTCTTCTAAATCTTTTACTTCCATAGGTAATTCACCACGAAGAATTTCAATTTGATCGATACTGCTATCGACTGTTTGAAGTTTATAAAGATTAACTAATTTTTCTTCCACTGAAAAGTCTTTGACTGATGCCATATTTACAATTTTTTTGGATACCTTAAATAAGTGAACCTCAATCTTTAAGGTAGTGCACAGGTTCAGTGCTTACCAAGGATTCGAGGACGGCA
>JALQXE010000103.1 GCA_023263235.1 Sediminibacterium sp.
CAACTACTGCACCCACTTCATTATCTACATATAATCCCGCACCAATAATAGGAGAGTCTCCCACACGACCTCTTAATTTAAATCCAGCACCACTAGTAGTACAGCTTCCACTTAAATTTCCATTTGCATCTAAGGCTACCATACCAATGGTATCATGGTTCCATTCACCATTACTTAAACGAGCTGGTGCTTTAAATTGATCATCAAATTGACTTGTAGCCTTTTTAGGGTTTTGTCTTTCAACATTAATAACTGGTTGATAAGTAGATTTTTTCAACCATTGTTTATATGCTTTATCAGCGGACTCTGATAAATTACCTGATTCTAATGTAAAGCCTTCTGCAATAGCAAATTGTTGCGCACCTTCACCTACTAGCATTACATGGGGAGTTTTTTCCATTACTCTTCTAGCAACTGAAATGGGATGTTTTATTCTTTCTAAAAAGGCAACGCTACCACAATTAAATTGATGATCCATAATTGAGGCATCTAAAGTTACAAATCCATCACGGTCGGGGTTTGCACCCAAACCCACGCAACAATTAATTTCATCTTCGGTGACAATTACACCTTTTTCTACAGCGTCTAAAGCGGAACCACCTTTACTCAAAATTTCCCATGCTCCTTTATTTGCATTTAAGCCTGCATCCCAGGTTGAAATAACGATTGGTTTTAAACCTACAGTATTTTTTTTATTTACAAAACCTTGTAAAGTAAAACCTGCAATACCTAAACTTGATAAATTGATAAAGTGCCTTCTATTAATACTCATGTTATAAATTTCGTTTGAACTTTGAATTTACGAAAATTGACTGTATTTAAGTACTTTTAGTATACAAATATGAAAAGCATTTTTAGTCAATACGGATGGGAAGTGATTGATTGCAAACAATTGCATCAAGGGCTTATTAATAGTACCTATGAAGTGACCACAAGCAAGGGGACTTTCATACTTCAAACAATCAACCATTTAGTTTTTAAAGAACCCAGGTTGATAGATTTCAATATTAATAAAATAGGTGAATTTTTAAAAGAGAATACTCCCGATTATTTGTATACCCATTTAGAACGAACAATTACGGGTGTTACATTAATTGAATGGGAGGACAAATTTTATAGAGCGTTTAAAAAAATTGATGGGTATGCATTGTCGGTATTAGACAATGCAAAACAAGCATTTGAGGCAGCAAAACAATTTGGTCAATTCACAAAAATACTTTCCCAATATGATGCTAAAAGTTTAAAAATTACCTTGCCAGATTTTCATAATTTAACTTTAAGGTATGATCAGTTTAAAGCATCTTTAAAAAATGGCAATGCCAATAGAATCCAAGAAGCGGAAGCAGCTATTTCATTTTTACAAGCCCATCAATCCTATGTGCAACAATATGAAAAATTCATTCAACATAAGGATGTAAAATTAAGGGTTACCCACCATGATACTAAAATAAGTAATGTGCTGTTTAAAAGGATAAATGATGAAGAAAAAGGCATTTGTGTAATTGATTTAGACACGGTAATGCCTGGATATTTTATTAGTGATGTTGGAGATATGTGTCGTACCTGTTTATGCAATGTGTCCGAGGAAGAGGCAAATTTGGAAATTTTAAAAATAGATGCTACAAAGTGGGAGGGCATTCAAAATGGATATTTGAATGCAATGAATTCAGAACTTTCAAACTTTGAAATGGATCATTTTTTCTTTGCAGGTCAGTTTATGATATACATGCAAGCCCTACGATTCTTAACCGATCATTTAAATATGGATGTTTATTATGGGGCAAAAAAAGAGGGCCAAAACTATGTTCGGGCCCTCAATCAAATTAGACTTTTGGAATTGTATAACGCACTACATTAAACAACTAGATGAATATCTACTATTGATACATTTATCTAAAATTGATCATCCAATGCAAAATCAGGTTTTCTAGTTTTCCATTTTCCTCTTGTAAAGTCTGGAATTACTTGTACTTGTCCTTGTTCAGCTATAGACTTTTCAGAAAGGGGAGTGATAGCATACCAAGTAGCTAAATCATATACGTCTAAAGGGAAGGGGACGTTTCTTTTAATACATTCTATAAATGCATTTATAACAAAAAAGTCCATGCCTCCATGCCCAGCTCCAACTGCATCTTTTTCAAAACGTTTCCAAAGAGGGTGGTCATTTTCCTTTAAATAAGGTTCTGGATTTTCCCAAGTATGTGCTTTTTTAGAAACGCCCTCAATATATATATGGCCTGCATTAAATGCACCGGAGCTGTAATCCTGCCACAAACCTTGGGTTCCCTGAACACGGAATCCTAAATTATAAGGTCGTGGTGAATTCGTGTCATGTGTTAATATAATTGTCTCCCCATTATGGGTTTGTATTTGTGTAGTTACAATATCACCTAATTTAAAATTTAATTTCGCATTTGGGTGATTTTCACCACCTTGTGGATGGTTAACTATATATTTATGTAAACCTCTTGCTTTAGTAGCGACGGAAGATAGTCTTGTTAATAGGTTGCCTCTATTTGCATCAATCATCATTGCTACGGGGCCCAATCCGTGCGTAGGGTAAAGCTCACCGTTTCTATATAAAGAATGATTTGTTCTCCATTTTGCCTCACTAAGGCCTTTTTCCCCAAATTCAACACCCGAATTGTAAGCAGTTTTACCATCATTGAATTTAACACCTCTTAAATCATGCTCATAGCCACCTTGTAAGTGCAGTAATTCACCAAACATGCCTTTTCTTACCATATTATATACTGCCAATACATCACGTCTATAACATACGTTTTCTAAACACATAACAGGTACACCGGATTTTTCACTGGCATTAACGATGTCCCAACAATCGGTTAGTTTAATGGCACCACAAACTTCTACACCTGGTATAATGCCATGTTTAATTGCTTCTAAAGCTTGTGGAATATGCCATTCCCATGGTGTGGCAATTATAACTGCATCAATATCAGTACGTTGTAAGAGTTGTTTGTAATTTTCTTTTCCATCACTATATTCTACAGCTGCAGTACGCCCAGCGTCTTTAAGTAGCTTTTGAGCATCTGCTAACATTTGCTTATCGGGATCGGCAAAAGCCACAATTACCGTATCATTTCGCTGAATAAGCATTTCAATATGACTTTGGCCACGATATCCAGTACCTATAATACCCAATCTAACGGAATCTTTTTTAGCACTTGAATGTGCTTTAATAAACTGCGGACTTAATCCTAAAGCCATTGTGGTAAGGCCTGCTTCTTGTACAAATTTTCGTCTACTTACTGGGTTACTCATGTGCTAATTGTTTAGAAATACAAAATAGCAATAATTATCTATATAATCAATACCATCCTTAGTTACAGCCTATAATGCCTCATATTTAAAGCATTACTATTTTCCTATAATTAACATTATGTTAAGTAAATTATTGCAAGATAACCCCCGATTGCTCGAGGGTTAAATATTTATTCAATTATTGATATTTATCCATTAGAGCATCAAATTTCTTATACTTCTATTATTTGCACACCTTTAAAATAATATCCAGATTTGTCCATTAATATATTACCGAACCATTTTGAA
>JALQXE010000119.1 GCA_023263235.1 Sediminibacterium sp.
TGAAATAATGCGGTTTGCTTTAAATATTTAGAATTTTATTGACGCCCCTTTATAGTTAGTTCTATAAAGGGGCGTACTCTTTTTACATATTAGTTATAAAAACAATATTTTATTCTTACATTTGATTACCCCCAAGAGTTAGATTAAAAATTTTAATTATGAAAAGAGTAATTCTTGCGTTGGGGATTTTTTTGTCAATTTGTTCCCTAACCTCTGCTCAAAATACAATTGACTTCTCAAAATATAGAATTAATTTATTATCAAAGAGTACTAAATTTAATTGCACCTCTTTTAGAGTCACTATTCCAATAGACTTAAATAATGATGGGCTAATAGATTTCGTTACAACAGGTGACGATATGGGGCCCTGTGGAACAAATGGAGAAATAAGTTATTTGAAATTTTTTGAGAACGATGGTAATGATAATTATGTAGAAAATAATTCAAAATATGCCAAAGATAGTCTTTGGGTTATTAGACCTAACTGGTTTGTGACCGAGGATTTTAATGGCGATGGTAAAAAAGATATTTTTTTAACAGGAGAGCATATTCATCAACAATGGAATAAAAGTTTTTTGGGTATATACCCTTTCATTAAACCCAATATTGATGTTGATACAAATAATAATTTTGCGAACTTACAAAGAAGACATCATCTTTATTTAACACAACCCGATGGTACTTATAAAGATAGTCCTGAATTTTTGCAAGGCATGAAAACTAATTCTGCTTTTGGAATTACTGCTGTTGATATAAATAAAGATGGTTTCATGGATATAGTAGCGGGTATTCAACTTCCAACCGGATGGGACTTAGAAATTTATACAAATAATGCAGGTAAGTCTATGACCAGAACTACTCCGTTTACTGTATTTGGAGCAGTAGATGCAAATAACAATACATTTAATAAAGCAAGAATAGATAGTGTTGGGGGAATGTCCGAAGGACCTGAAAATTTAAAATTTCATGACGTAAATAACGATGGTTATTATGATATGATTTTTAATGATAGAACCGGAAATGCATTATGTATGATGAGTCAGAACAAACCACTTGACCTGTATTCGCCAATTATAAAATTTGATGATTTTCAAAGAAATGGCTTATTAACAGATATGCCAGGATCTACTGTTCAAATTAGAGGCTTCTATATTGCTGATATTAAAAAAGATGGAACGAAACAACTTATTGAACATTGGGCCAATGGAGGCGGAGATTTTCAGCCTGGTAAAAAATTATACCAGCTAATTAAAATCTTTGAAATAAAAAATGGTGATTTCGTTGATGCTACAAATGACTATTTTAAAACAGGAGAAAATATTGGTAAAAATTATGGTGCTGCATTATTATCATTGGTCGACATCGATAAAGACGGATATATAGACTTATACCCAAGAGTGATAGATCATGATGGAAAAGGAAATCAAGGATATGGAAGCGATTCAACAATGTATTATAAGAATCAAAATGGAAAATTCAAATTAACATCCTTAGGTTTAAAATATTATTCAAAAGAATTTAAGGAACTTGCGGATTCAATGAGGGTATATAAATACGACACAATACGCACTTTTTCAATCGCAAATAACTTAACCCCTATTAATACTGGGAAAACAAATAAAATAGTTTTTTATTCTTATGGAACAGAGCCAGGTATAGACGGTTCAGTTTTAATACAATACCCAAATAAATATTTTTTAAACAAGCAAAGGCAAGCATATACCGATAGCTTAAGTACATATTTTAAAGGGTTTGTTTTATCCCCAGTTAATTGTAATCCATCTAAACCCACATTCAACACTTCTAAATTCTCCTTCTGTTCTGGTGACACTTTAAAATTATCCATCACCAATGTAAGTAAAGGAGATACTTTAAAATGGTATTTTGGTACAAAATCAGATATAACAAATGTTTCCAATAAAACATTTACAGATAGTACCAAGCTTTTCGTTACAAGAACCGACAGTTTAGGTTGCGTTGTTTCATCTGATACTGTTAGCTTAGTGAAATATGCTATTCCTGCTGCCCCTTTATTATCAAGAGACACAGCTAATAATTTAATTGCTAATGTTACTGGAATAAACTGGTATAAAGATGGTACACTTATAACCGATACCACTCAAAAAATAAAACCGAGCACGGGTGGCTCCTATACAGCAAAAACAACGCAAAATGGTTGTATTAGCACCTTTAGTGTTCCTTACTATTATTTAGTTACAGATGTCATAAACCTAAGTGCCAATGAGTTCATTAAACTGGCACCGAATCCTTTTTCGAATCAACTCAATTTTGACTTTGCAGTAAAAGGTTATCAAAGATTAAACATGGAAGTTTTTGATATGGCCTCTGGAGCCAGGTTGGCGAGGAAAGAAAATTTAACAGCAGGTATGCCAATTTACTTAGGACAATTATCGCCGGGTAATTATCTAATAAAAGTAACATCCAACGATAATAAAGTATCTTATCAGTTTAAGATGGTAAAATTATAAAATAAAAAAGGGGGTCAATGACCCCCTTTTTTATTTTACTTCAAAAACTGCAACCTCATAAGCTGCTAGTTGTAGTATGTTGTTATTAAACCTTGCTTGCCCATACAAAGGAACTGTTTTATAGTTGGCGGCTTCAAAGTTTGCAATTTGTGGCTCATTTGAAAGGTTCACTACCACAATTGCTTTTTGGCTATTATAGGTTCTTGTGAAACTATACACTTTAGTATTATTATTAGGAAGATTTGCATATTTGCCTTTAGCTAAGGCTGGATGGGACTGTTTTAACTGTATCATTTTTTTATAATGATTAAATAAGGAGGCACTATCGTTTATTTGTGACGCCAAAGAAATATCATCATTTACTTTTAGATTATCATTATTCCAAGCTGCGGTTACATTTCTGTACCAAGTAGCCATGCCATTTTCGGTGTATGATTTATTCCACTTAAAAGCAGTTCTTCGTGGAATATCATTGCCATCGGTACCACCCCAATTTCCATTTTTGCCTAACATTCCAATTTCTTGACCATAATATATGGAGGGTATCCCGCCAATTAAGAACATTAAAGAGGCCGCTATTTTTTGCTTATCCTTATTGGGCTCTATGGATGCATATCTATCAATATCATGGTTTTCAATAAATATAATTTGGTCTTTACCATTAGGACAGTAGGCTAATACTGAGTCTGCATTTTTGATCAAATTTTGTTTATCGAAAGAAGCGATTGCTTGCTGCAAACCAAACCCAAACATTCTATCTACGCCTGCATTTTTCAAATAAGCTAAACCATAATCTCTCCACTCAGCTTGTTCTGCTACATTTTGTAAAGCAGGGTTTTGTTTTTTTAAATGTGTCATTAAAGGGTTCCAAAATTCAACAAACAAATTAGTAAGTGCGGGCTTGCCATCTAAATGATCCATAGCATGATCTAGCCTAAATCCATCTACTCCATCATCAAATTTTCCGTCATTATTTGGATCTACAAAATAAGAAAACAACTTTTTGTTATAATCCAATACATTTTTGTTCTTAAGATTTACGGTAGTAATTTTTATAGATGTTCCGTTATAGTTGTTTAATTGTCTCAAATCAAATATAATAGTGGCAGGTACCTTATGCGCTGAATCCTCAAATAAAATATAGTCACTATACTTTGAATTAAGATTTCCAACGGCATCCTTCCACCACAGATGCTTCTCAGTAACATATTGAGTTTCCATATCCATATACACTTTCATGCCTCGTTGATGTATTTCCTTAACTAATGAAATGTATTCCTGCATGGTGCCAAAACTGGGATCAATATGTTCAAAACTATTGGCAAAATAGTTATGATAACAATCCGCTTCATATAAAGGAAGCAATAAGATAGAGGTTACGCCTAAGTCCTGTAAATAAGGAAGCTTTTGCTTTAATCCATTTAAATCACCTTGTAAATTCCCATCACTATCATAGAAACTTCTTTGAAACACATGATATATAATCTCCCCCTTTACAGGATTTGATTTTTGCGCAAAACTCAGGCTATTCCATAATAGCAGGATGACAATACTTATAACTCTCATTTTTATAAATTTTTTAGTTTTCAATTTTATATATCACAGCCGCATAAGGCATGAATGCATTATTTTGAATCGGTTGTTCGTAATTACTAATTAATATATTTTGATGTTTAATTTGAATATCGGTATCCAAAGTGGCATTTTGGTTTGAAAAATTTAAAACAACTAAAAATTGTTCATGTCCTAAACTTCTAGTATAGGCAAATAACTGATTGTTGTTTTCATCAATGGGTGTATATGCACCATATATTAAAGTCCTATTATTTTTACGTAACTGAACCATTACTTTAAAATATTCCAATACCGAATCCTGTCTTGCCACTTGTTCTTCCACATTTATACTTGTATAATTTTCATTCACCGCAAGCCAAGGCTTGGCAGCAGTAAAACCAGCCTGATATTGATTATTCCATTGCATGGGCGTTCTTCCGTTGTCTCTACTTATGAGTGCATGTGATTTTAAAAAAGCTTCATGATCCTCACCCTTATCTTTTAACTGGTTGTAATAATTAATAGTATAAACATCCTGATACTGTTCAATATGGGTATGGTTGGTATTAACCATTCCTATTTCGTCGCCATTATAAATGTATGGAGTAGCCCTCATGCTTAATATAAATGTGTGTAGCATTTTAGCAGATAGTTCACGAAATGCTTGGGTATCATTTCCAAAACGACTTACCATTCTACTCATGTCATGGTTTCCTAAATAAATGGTTCCCCATCCTTTTTTTGCAAATACCTGATCCCATGTATGAAATATTTTTTTCCATGCTACAAAATCCCAATTATTTTCATTGGAATACATAAAATTATCTTTGTCAACACCCACCCCTGTATGATCAAAATGATAAAACATTTGTAATTCATTTCGGTCTTCATCAACAAATAACAATGCATCATCGGTTGTAACAAAACTCATCTCTCCTACATTCATGCAATCATATTTTGAAAATACTTCTTTGTGCATTTCTTGTAAATACTCATGCAAGTGTGGGCCTTGTGCATAATAAGGAAACCACTGGCTTTGCTGCATATCCTTGGGAAGTTCTGGAAACTTAATATCTTTAGAAATACAAGCAATTACATCCAACCTAAAACCATCAATGCCCTTATCTAGCCAAAACTTCATAATCTCATACATCTCTTGCCGCACTTTGGAATTTTCCCAATTTAAATCGGGTTGCTTTTCACTAAATATATGTAGATAGTAACTATTAGTAGTTGCATCATACTTCCATGCATTGTTTTCCTTATCAAAAATACTCCACCTGTATGGCGGTGTTCCTTTTTCGGCATCCCACCAGTGATAATAATCTCTATAAGGATTGTCTTTTGATTTTCTGCTTTCTTTAAACCATATATGCTCATCACTTGTGTGATTTACTACTAAATCCATTATGAGTTTAATTCCTCTTTCATGTAGGCCTTTTAATAAAGTATCAAAATCTTCCATGGTTCCAAACTCCTTCATGATAGCCCTGTAGTCAGATACATCATAACCCATATCTTCATTAGGAGAGTCACATATTGGATTTAACCATACCACATCAATCCCTAAACTTTTTATGTAATCCAATTTCTCAATGATGCCTTTTAAATCACCAATGCCATCTCCATTAGCGTCTTTAAAGCTGCGTGGATATATTTGATATACCACTTTTTCTTTCCACCATTTTATATTTAAGGCATGCTCCATGCAGGAAAAATTATCATTAAAATTTTAAACAGAATACAAAATAGGATTAAGTGGTGTATTTATTATTTCTCCAATGGTTGCTCCAGGGCACCAAGTATGCCAGTCGTTAATTTGATTTTTGTTCTCAGGATTTTTAAGAACCATGTCTTTATCCATATAAATCACCGTCATTACTTTACGCATATCATTGGTGGTATTGGCGCCTGCTCTGTGAAATACCCAACCACTATGAAAACTAATTTCACCTAAGTCAAATGCTTCAATCACATGTTCAAAATTGGTAACCTTTAATTTTTGTTGAATTACAATTTCACTTTCATCGCCAATTTCTAAATCGCGCCCTTCTATAATTTGATGACTGCCTGCACTAAACTCCAAAGGTCCTAATTCAAGTGGCGTAGCTTGTAAGGGAATCCACGCAGTTACAGTTTTATCTGTTTCTAAAGGCCAATAATATTGGTCCGCATGCCATGGTGTAATCCCTCCACCACCTTCTTTAAATAAAGCTTGATCATGATAAATACGAACTCCATTCACCTGCATTAAATCCGATGCAATTTTTGCCATTCTTTTACTAAATACAAACTGCTTCACAACTTCATCTTCCTTCCAAAGATTAAACAACTGTAAAAACGCTTTTCCATATGTACTTCTTTGCTCCAACGGTGTATTTTCTTTATTCATTAATGCAACTCTGTTGCCAATTGCTTCATTAAAAAAAGCAATAGTTGCTTCGTCAAAAACTTGCTTTAATTTGATAAATCGGTTTTTTTGATAGAAAGCAATTTGATCAGCGCTTAACATATAAGGCGTAGCTAAGGCATCCAAAATGGAAGTAGGAATTGTAGACATAAAAGTAAAATTTAGAACATAAAAATATTATGAAGACAAGAAGTTTAATAGCATTGTATTATCTATTTATAACACTATATTGACAAATTTTTTATAATTTTAAACCCAAAATAGAATACATAGTATTATATGAAGCCATTTTTTGAGGATATTGAGAAAAAAAGAGGACAGCAGGATTTAATTGCTTTTGAAATTGAGCAAAATAAGCTTGAATTTTTCTGGCATTATCATCCCGAATATGAACTTACGCTTATACAAAGCGGTAAGGGCAATAGAATGATTGGTGATAGCCTTGAAACATTTCATAACGGCGATCTTGTTTTAATGGGACCCGGACTCCCACATGCTTGGGTAAGTAATCATGATTTAAATGGTAAATGCAAGGCTTTCGTTATCCAATTTTCACAGGCATTTATTAATAGGTTTATTGGCTTGGACGAGCTTTCTCATTTTAAGAGTTTATTATCAAAATCAAATTTGGGTATAGCTTTCAATGAAAACAATACGGAGCTTGTAAATAAATTAATGATACAGTTGCCATTGAAAAAAGGGATGGAAAGAATTACTATTTTTCTTCAGCTAATGGATGAGTTATCTAAAATGAAAACGAAATTATTGGCTTCATCTTTCTATCAACCACTCAAGGGCATTGAAAATGAAAAAAGAATAAATAAGGTTTTTCAATACATTCAAAAACATGCAACAGAGCCACTTACAATTCAAAAAGCAGCATCTGTATTACATCTTACACCCAGTGCTTTTTGCAAATTTTTTAAAAGAGTAACAGGAAAAACATTTTCCGACTATGTAAATGACATAAGAATTGCCAATGTATGCACCCATCTTATTGCAACGGATAAACAAGTTTCAACAATAGCCTTTGAAAACGGGTTTGAAACACTCACTTATTTTAATCGTGTGTTTTTAAGGAAAAAAGGAATGAAGCCAAGTGAATACCGAAGATGTAATAATTAGTTTTTTAATTAGCTGAAATGCCTAAACTAAAAACTGCAAACCAATGTTAGGAATACATTTATTTCCTTTTCAAACAGTTATATATAAATAATAAATTTTTTAAAAATTACAGAGTATTTAATAGAACAAATTGTTCAGGTAATTTGTTATGATATAAAACCAGTTTTATGGAAAGAAAAGATTTTATTGAGCAAGTGGGCTTAAGTGCTGCTTCAGTACTCATTTTTGGATGTATGCAAGCATGTTCAAAATCAGATAGCCCTGCACCTTCACAACCTAGTGGAAATAACAATAATACAAATACTAAAACTATTGACTTCACGATAAATATTACTGTTAATCCCTACACAAGCTTAAATACTGCAGGAGGATTTTATATTGATAAAACTAATAATATAATTATTGCTAGGACACTAACTAACGAATTTTTGGCAGTTAGTTCAATGTGTACACACCAACAGGTTACCTTAGATTTTGAAGCAAACAATAATCGTTTTTATTGTTCTGGACATGGATCTATATTTAGTACAACTGGAGCGGTAGTAAATGGACCAGCTTCAATGCCGTTGAAACAATATAAAACCGCTCTTAGCGGAAATAATTTAAGGATTTATGCCTAACTTATTTGTTTAAGTGAGCCCCCTTATTTACATAAATAAATCTTGATTAGTATTTAAATAAAATTTATGAAAGCTTCATTTAACAAATTCATCTACCTTGGATTTATTTTATTTGGATTTTATGAACTCATTGTTAAACATTCACCCGGAGATGCCGTTACATACATGGGAATTGCGTTAGCTTTTGACCCTTTTGATCAAAATCAAACTTGGAAGGCAAGGCCTACTTGGCAAAAAGCAGTATTAATTATTCATTTAGCTTTTGTGGCTGGCTTATTTGGATACTTAATTGGCAACAATGCTGGCGATATTAAAAGAGGTGTTACTGACGGTTGGCAAGGAAAATAAAAAAAGGCAGACACTTATTAAGCATCTACCTTTTTGAGAGTTTATTAACTTATTTAATTGGAATTTCACCAAGCTGTTGCTTATACCAATAATTATCATCAAAATCTTGCTCTTCTATAACTTTGCCATTTTTCATTTTTACTAAAGTAACACCGGATAAATCCATTGTATTGCCAGTTTTTCTATGAATGCCTTTAAAATTCCAATGCTTTACTAAGTTGTCCCCCTGTCCAAAAACCTCAATAATAGTAAATTTTATATCAGAAAAGGTTAGTAAGTAGTAGTTGAAATGTTTTTTAAAAGCTTCAATACCCGTCCCGCCTATTTTTTCGTCTTTTTGTCTTCTCCATACAACACTGTCATCAAAAAAACTATTATTTATTTGATCAATATCGCCTTTATTAAAAATTTTATCCCATCTGTCGGTATAATTTTTAATGTTTATTGACAATTGCTTATTGGCTTCAATTAGTTGGGCACATTCTTCTTTTTTGGATTGTCCAAAAACAAAACTGGTGCAAAATAGAAGCGTTAAAGTACCAAAGAGTAATTTTTTCATATTAATTTTTTGGACTGAAATTACTTTGAATGTCTTTGAAAATTTATTGATTACGTCTTTAAATTGTTCCTAAATACAAAAACGGAACAAATTCCAACAAGTCCTGTTCATTTAAACAATGTTAGCAGTTTAATTTGAGTGCATTGTCTTATTTTCACATATATAAATAAATCATGGAAGTACATCATCACAGTCACAAACCAAAAAATTGGAAAGAACATATTACTGAATTTTTAATGCTATTTGCAGCAGTTACCTTAGGTTTTTTTGCCGAAAACATAAGAGAGCATCAGGTTATTGATAATCATAAGGTTCAAAATTTGACAGCAATGATTGGGGATTTAAAACAAGACTCCGCAGAAATTGTTGATAGAATTTCGGAATATAGTAATGCCTTAAAAAGATTTGAGGAGATAAAGGATCTATCACTTGCTTATCAAAATAAACAAATCAACGATAACAATTATGTTGACTCTGTACTTTCAAAATATCTAAATGCAAGGTACGGTGTAGCACTTTTTATTAATAACGCTTCTTATAAAAATACAATTTCGGCTGGTAGTTTAAGTTATATTAAAAATAATGAAACCAAACAGCTTATTGCACAGTATTATGAATCCTTATATGGTAAGTTATTAGTGAATAATAAAATTTTGGATGAAGATGCCAATGAATTCATGAGTAAGTCATTCTTGTTTGGATATATAAGTGAAGAGGACCATTTATTAGAGGGTCAAACCAGATCTTTTAATACACAAATTGAGGATTTTAAATCTATTCCTGCTTTCAGAAAATTAATCATGGTACCTGAATTTAGAATGCACGTAAATAAAATGCAAAGCAGATGTGGTTATTACTTATATATTATGGAAATGGCAAGAGGTTTAAATAAAAAATTGTTAGATCAACTTAATAAACAAGCATTTTAATATTTATTTAGACCTTACATTATTTATATGCCAAGATAAAGTAAAAAAACAGGTACGACCATCGGCTGGCATAGCTCCTGGTCCGGGATATCCTCCTGCTCTTCTTGTAAAATATGTTTTATCCAATAAGTTATTGATACCCGTTTTTACATTTAAATTTTTTGAAAATTTATAAGTTGCAGTAATATCGGTAATAGAATAAGAAGGAATTAGTCCCGTATTTCCATTTACAGAACTCAAGACCGTATTATTTGCATCACTAAATGTACTACCAACAAAACTATATTGAGTTGTAAATAAAAAGCTATGATATCCTATGCTAAATCCTGCTCTTAGTATATTTTTAGGTGCATTCTCTACTTGTTTATTTTTTGTTTGGGCATCTTTATGATCTCCGCTATACATAGCATTGTTAAAGGAATATGAGCTAAATAAAATTAAGTCGGTGCTTGAACTTTCCGTAAATGCTCTAACAGGATTAAATTCAATATAGGTTTCTAATCCTGAACTAGTGCTAGCCCCAACATTTGTAACAAGCCTGTAGTTAGTTCCCACTGGCGTAATGGTTCCTACCCGATTATTATATTGTAAATGATAGGCACTAATATCAAATTGAAGATAATTTTTAATTTTTCCTCTATACCCAATATCTAAATTATAACCCTTTGCATCTTGTAAATTTGGATCAATTACGTCCGTAGTGGGTGGCGCTTGTAAATTAGCAAATTGTATAGGTCTATAAGCCTGGGCATAATTTGCATACAATTCAGTGGAATGAGTGATGTGGTATTCTAAGCCAACACCTCCAAGTACAAAATTTCTGCTTCTAGAAACATCTTGAAGGTTAATTGCAATTCCTGAATTACTTATACCATTTCTTCCAGATGCAGTTCCTTGAAGCCATTCATATCTAATACCTGGTATAATATAAAACTTATCTGTTATTCTAAAAATGTTTTCAATAAACGCAGCGGTATTGTTGGATTCAAAACGAACATCTCTTGGATATATTCCTATTGTATTTACATCGTAATTATTTCCTGTTGTGCCTTTGCCATCAGCTAAACGATGGGTTGTACCAGTGTATAATCGAATACCTCCTGCAATTGTATTTTTAAGCGTACCCAAAAAATAATCACTAATGATTCTACTTTCCAAACCATAATTACGGTAGCTATCTAAGTTAATAACCCTATTATTATATTGTTGAGTTGCAGTATTGATAGTGTCTTTAACAGTAATTGCTTGTAAAAAACCTACACTATTTCTATCACCAATTGTTGCAAAAACTTTCGTGTTCCACCGACTGTGTTTATTTATTTCATAATTAATATTCATTGCAGGGGTGGTCCAAGTAATATCAAACCAATTCCTGGCTCTAAAACTTTGCTGCGCATCTTGTTTTATTTGCGTATCGGTTAATCCTCCAGGTTGTTGGCTTCTTATATGTGAACGCATTAGTTCAATGGTAAAAGAGAGTTTGCTATTAAAATTATAAGTAACAGAACCAAAACCCGCTTTTGTAAAAAATTGACTATTGCTTCTCCATCCATCACCATTTCTTTGATCGTAAAAAGTATAGTAGTTTACTTTTCCTTTCTTACCTCCTATTGCATTAAAACTGTTTACAAGTCCATTACTGCCAAGGGTTTGCTGCATATCAAGTTCTATGGGCTTATTGAATTCACTACCATTTTTTAAAATATAATTTATCATTCCGCCAAACTGAGGCCCATATTGCAAAGCGCCCTGCCCCCTCACAATCTCTATTCTTTGAACAGCCTGCAATTGTGGATTATAATAAGCCTCCGGATAACCAAATGGATCGGCTGCAATATCATAACCGTTTTGTCTTACATTAAATTCCCAGCTACGATTTGGACTTAACCCTCTTGCAGCTATGCCAATTTGAATTCCGCTTGGATCACTTTCCCATATATGAATGCCTGGAACTTTTGCCATTACCTGGCGCATAGTATTATTGGCAAGGTTCCCTTGCACATTTTCCATTACAATTAAAGTGCTTTTTTTACCTGCATAAATATTGGTTCCAACAATTTCAGGCATCTGTTGGTAATCGCTCTTACTATTTCTTCCAACAACGGTAACGTCTTTTAATAAATGCCAACTTGCCGTATCTGGTACTTTCTTATTTATTTGAGCTTGAATAGGATTTTCCCAAAAAAAGAGAAAAGAAATCATCAATACGCCGCCATACTTTCTACATTTCATGGCGCAAAACTATATGCATAAAATTTTTATAATTTACGCATTTGGGAATGGCCTTTTTGAAATAAGGAAATGTTTAATGGGCAATAAATAAAAGTTATGCCCTAATACCACCTTCTCTTAAAAGATTTAATCCATAAGTTTTGTAAAACTACCAATTGTTAGTATCATTGTGGTCTAAATACAGCCTTTAAATTAATGAATACGTTTTTTGATTATCATAATGAGCAAGTAGCAAACCTTCCTTTGCATCTTAAAAAGTACATCATTGAACAGGAATATGATAAATACACTTCTGTAGACCATGCAGTTTGGAGATATGTGATGCGTCAAAATTATAGTTACTTAAAAAATGTTGCCTATTACCCTTATATCCCTGGTTTAAAAAAAGCAGGACTTACTATTGAAAAAATTCCAAGCTTACAGGAAATAAATGATGCGCTTGCGACCATTCAATGGGGCGCTGTAACGGTAGATGGTTTTATTCCCCCCGCTGCATTTATGGAGTTTCAGGCATACAGAGTATTAGTAATTGCAGCAGATATTAGACAACTTGAACATATAGAATATACCTCGGCGCCAGATATTATTCATGAATCAGCCGGGCATGCACCCATTATAAGTGATACAAAATACAATCAATATTTAAGTTATTTAGGTGCCATTGGTACTAAAGCGTTGTTTTCTTCTAAAGATTATGAACTCTATGAATCTATTAGAGCACTTTCCATTTTAAAGGAAGTACCAAATGCCAATAAAGAAGAAATTGCAAAAGCAGAAGCCTTGGTTTTATACAATCAACAAAATTTAGGTGCGCCATCTGAGATGGCACTTTTAAGCAGGCTGCAATGGTGGACCGTGGAGTATGGTTTAATTGGAGATTTAGAAAATCCCAAAATTTATGGTGCTGGATTGCTGTCTTCCATTGGTGAAAGCGCGTCATGTATGCGTCCCGAAGTTAAAAAAATTAATTACACCATTGATGCTTTAAACTTTGGCTATGATATTACAAAAGAGCAACCGCAACTTTTTGTAACACCCACTTTTCAAAATTTAATTGATGTTTTAAAAGAATTTGAAAGCAAGATGGCTTATAGAGTTGGCGGCATCGAAAGCATTTTAAAAGCAATTGAATGTAAAAACATATGTACTGCAACATTTAGCTCTGGCTTACAAGTTTCTGGAGTATTTAGTAAAGTGACAGTTGACAAAACCAATCAAATTAAATACGTCAATACAAATAGTCCTACTACACTGTGTTATCAAGATAAAATGTTGCCTTCACATGGACCAGATTATCATGCAGAAGGATTTGGATCTCCGGTTGGAAGTATAAAAGGAATTTCAAAAAAATTAGAAACATTTACGCAAGAAGATTTGAATAATAATGGTTGGCTATTGAACTCAAATATTCAGTTGCATTTTGAGAATGGAATAACCGTAAATGGGAAACTAATCCATACCATATTTAAAGAAGACAAATTAATTATTATGTCTTTTGAAAATTGCTCCGTTACTGACGATGAAGGCAATATATACTTTGAGCCATCATGGGGTGTTTTTGATATGGGCATTGGGGACGCAATAATTTCGGTATTTAATGGTACAGCCGATAAAACTATATTTGAAGATCAATTATACGTTTCTCCTAAAAGGACATACCAGCAAAACTATACTCAACAGGATTTAAGCTATCAAAAATTATTCCAACAAATAAGAAACTATAGAGAACAAAAAGTTGCTGAAAACATATTGCCGCATATTTGGGAGACAATAAAAAAGGATTTTAAAGAAGATTGGTTAGGGGCTTTAGAAATTTTAGAATTAGCCGATACCGATTCCAATAAAATTAGTTTAGCAACCGAAATAAGAGCATACTTAAATGCTCAAAAAGTAAAGTACCCTAAATTTGAAAAATTAATTAATGACGGATTAAAAATTATTGACGCTAAATTGAAGTTTGAATAATTTGCCAAGCTTCATCCGTTTTTTGTTGAGCAAGTGCTAATTTTATTTTTAAAATCGTGGCTTCTGAAAATTCAGATTTTTCTTTTTGAATTGCATCTGGTAAAATATTAACATTAGCCAATTGCGCCTTTTCATTATTTGTCAATAAAATAGAATTAACAATACCTAAAGGCAATTGATCAAATCCAATACCCAATTTTGTATTTGGTTTTTCTACTTTAAATAAATTTTCTTCGGTAATGCGCGCATACCAATCACCTCCTAAACGAGCCACTAAATCCAATTTAGCTTGATCTATATTATTTTGATCATCTAATACCATTTCGCTAATATGCATTTTCTTAATGAGCGCTATTACTAAATTACCCGACCCTGCATTTTCTCCCAAACTAATTACTTCCTGTACCAAACATTCAAGTTGAATTGGTGATTCGGCAACCCTTGGAGGTTTTACAAGTTCAGAAGGCATTGCTGTAAATCCTGCTTTAATGAATTCATTAGTGCCTTTTGGATAGTCACAGCTCGCTAATGACATTTGTTGCACCATTTCATAATTCACAATATTGATTACACATTCCGGCACTTGTTTTATATTCTCAAGTGTATGCTTGGTAGTATTATCTCTAACTCTTCTTGAAGGAGAAAAAATACAAATTGGTGGATTCATGCTAAACAAGTTAAAAAAACTAAACGGACTTAAATTCACATTTCCTTCTAAGTCAATGGTAGATGCAAAGCAAATAGGCCTTGGTGCAATTGCATACTGTAAATACTTTTGTATATCCTGTGTGCTTAACTTATCCGTTTCAAATGTTACCATGAAAATATATTTACTCAATTATTTTTTTAAGGAAAGTATTGACCAATCTGTTGATTCAGCATGTATCGTATTAATTAGTGTACCTAATCCATCTATTTGCATACGCACTTCATCATTGGGTTGTAACCACTGTACAACATAGTTAGGATCGTTAAGTTTACCTGTACCATTTAATTCTAAAAAGCATCCAGTACCCACAGTGCCAGATCCAATAACATCACCAGGATGTATGGTTACTCCATATGAACACCTTTCAATAATTTCAGCAAATGTCCAATCCATATCTTTTACATTACCGGCAGAAACTAATTTATCATTTACCCAGCACTTCATTGTTAAGTCATAATTATTACCAACGTGTCCTTGTTTTGCAGGTACTAAATTTTGTTGTAATTCATTTGGAGTTACTAACCATGGTCCAATAACAGTTGAAAAATCTTTTCCTTTTGCAGGACCTAAGTTTAAAAGCATTTCTTCCATTTGTAACTTTCTCGCACTAAGATCATTCATAATAGTAAAGCCAGCTATATATTCATCTGCATCTTTTGCTTTTATATTTCTTCCTTCTTTGCCAATTACAATTGCAATTTCTAATTCAAAATCAAGCTGCTGAAAATGATCCGGCATACAGTATACAGCACCAGGTCCTTGCACTGCATTGTGATTGGTAAAATAAAAAATAGGGTATTGATCAAATTCTTTAATCATTTCAACCCCTCTATTTCTTCTTGCGGCTTCTACATGTTGTCGAAATGCATACCCATCTCTACAAGAAGTTGGATGGGGCACCGGAGCAAGCAAAGTATACGCTTGAATTGGTGAAATTGATCCAATATTTTGAATGCTATTTAAAAGTTGCTGTTCAATTTCATTGATTTGCGTTGCACCCAATTTTATAAAAGATATGATATCATTAGGCAAATGCGTATTCACATCCCTAATCGCATAAAGGTTATCTTGAAAGATGGCCCCCAATTGAATTTCATTGTTTTTTAAAAAACTTACTAATTTCATTGATTATCAATATTTTATGAATTATTAACCACCCATTAAACACCATGCCACTACTATGATTATATAGTTCTCCAAAGTTAAAAAATAATATTTTATCTTTTGCTAATAATTGTTAGTATTGTGGTGCTCGAAAATGTAATTTATGCCAATATACCACACATTAGGAGATATTCCCTCCAAAAGACACACTGTATTTAGACAACCCAATGGGAAATTGTATGCCGAAGAATTGGTTTCTACCGAAGGCTTCTCTGGAATGTATTCCTTAGTATATCATACGCATCCTCCAACCATTGTTAAAGCACTAGGTACTCCTTATTCGGTTGAACCAAAAATTGCTAAAGAAAAACATTTACGTCATACTAGCTTGTTAGGTTTTAACATCAAACAAGAAGATGATTATTTAAAAAGCAGGAAAGCTGTTTTAGTAAATTCAGATTTGCAAATTTCTTTAGCCGCTCCAAAAAAATCGATGACCGATTATTTTTATAAAAATAGCCAAGCCGATGAAGTTATATTTATTCATAAAGGTACAGGTACCCTAAAAACTGGATTTGGAAAAATAAAATTTTCATACGGTGATTATATAGTGGTTCCACGAGGTACCATTTATCAAATTGAATTTGATGATGAAAATAATAGATTATTTATTATTGAAAGTTATAGTCCTATTCGTTTTCCTAAGCGTTATCAAAATCAATTTGGTCAACTTATGGAACATGCACCTTTCTGCGAAAGAGATATAAGAAGACCTAGTAATTTAGAAACATTTGATCAGGAAGGAGATTTTAAAATATTAATTAAAAAACAGGGCTTAATTTATCCATATACATATGGTACACACCCTTTTGATTTTATAGGATGGGATGGTTATCATTATCCATGGGCTTTTTCAATTCATAATTTTGAACCCATCACTGGAAGAGTACATCAACCTCCGCCTGTTCACCAAACTTTTGAGGCACATAATTTTGTGATTTGTTCTTTTGTACCAAGAAAATATGATTATCATCCAGATGCCATTCCAGCTCCTTACAACCATAGTAATGTTGACAGTGATGAAGTACTGTATTATGTAGATGGTGATTTTATGAGCAGAAAATCGGTGGTTCAAGGACAAATTACTTTACATCCCGGAGGTATACCTCATGGTCCACACCCAGGTAGTGTAGAAAAATCAATTGGTAAAGAAAAAACGGACGAACTCGCAGTAATGATTGATCCTTTTAGGCCCTTAATGATTACGGAAGAAGCTTTGTTAATTGAAGATGAGAATTATCACAAGAGTTGGCAACATAATATTGAATAAAAATTTATAAAAATTAAAAACTTAAATGGAAAATAACGGATTGAATCAGGATTTTTTACCCTTATTGGGAACTGATTATGTGGAATTGTATGTAGGTAATGCAAAACAAGCAGCACACTATTACAAAACTGCTTTTGGTTTTCAATCTCTTGCTTATAAAGGTTTAGAAACTGGATGCAGAGAGTATGCATCTTATGTTTTAAAACAAGATAAGATACGAATAGTATTAACAACACCACTAAATTCTTCTTCTCCAATCAACCAACACTTAGCAAAACATGGCGATGGTGTAAAAGTAATCGCACTTTGGGTGGATGATGCAACCAAATCATTTGAAGAAACTGTAAAACGTGGAGCAAAACCATTTATGGAACCAACACGCGAAGAAGACGAAAATGGATACGTTGTTAGATCCGGTATTTACACCTATGGGGAAACAGTACACATGTTCGTTGAACGTAAATATTATAACGGTACTTTTTTACCTGGTTACGTTGAATGGAAATCAGAATACAACCCAACACCAACAGGTTTAAAATATATCGATCATATGGTTGGAAACGTGGGTTGGAATGAGATGAATATTTGGGTAGATTGGTATTCAAAAGTGATGGGATTCATAAATCTGTTAACATTTGATGACAAACAAATTCATACTGAATACTCAGCTTTGATGAGTAAAGTGATGGCTAACGGAAACG
>JALQXE010000078.1 GCA_023263235.1 Sediminibacterium sp.
AGCTTCGTGGTGGTGCCGGTTTATTTCAAGGTGCACCTCCTTTTGTATGGATTTCAAACCAAGCGTCTAACTCAGGTATGGCATTATTTGGATCTTTCACCAACAACGCACCTAATGGTAACGTGTTTAGTCCAGATGTTAACGCTTATCGCCCAGCTGCTACTGCTAGTTTAAGTAAATCTTATTCAATTAACGTAACAGACCCTAATTATAAATTCCCACAAGTATTAAAATCTACTTTAGCTGCGGATAAAAAATTAGGAAAAGGTTGGACTTTAACTGCTGAAGGAACTTATACGAAGCAATTTAATGCATCTGTTTTCCAAAATATTGCATTACCTGGTACTGGTTTAATTTTATTATCTGATGGTCGTTACAGATTCCCTTACCGTTCTTCTTATCCATTTGGTGGTTCTCAAATGGGCGGTACAGCTGTTGCAACTGCTAATAACCCAACAATTGGTAACGCTATTTACATGACCAATTCTAGTGCTGGTTATGCTTGGACAGGAACATTACAAATTCAAAAAATTACAAGAAGCTTTATCTTAACTGCAGCTTACACTCGTCAAGAAGCGAAAGATGCTGCTGTGAGTGGTTCTACTGCAAATACAATGTGGGGTTCTAAAGTTGTTTCTGATAATCCAAATAATTTTACAATTGGTAATTCTAACAACTACATGCCTCACAGAATTATTGGTAGTGTTGTATACAAAAAAGAATTTATCAAAGATCAGTTAACTTCGGTTGCTTTAGTATATGAGGGCGCGCCTAACTATGCTACTTCTTACTATGTACAAGGTGACTTGAACAATGATGGTATTACTTTCAACGATGCGATGTTCGTTCCAAAGGATCCTTCTCAAATTAGATTGATTAACGCTGCTGCAACAAGTGGTGTTGCTGATACAAGATCTCAAACTGAATTGTGGAATCAATTAGATAATTTCATCAGAAACAATCCTTATTTATCTACTCGTCGTGGTCAATTCGCAGAAAGAAACGCATACGTATTGCCTTGGACTCATAAGTTAGACTTAAACTTTACGCAAGATGTTAAGTTTACAGTGGGCAAAAACAAGCATACTTTACGTTTCACTGCTGATATCTATAACTTCACTAACTTGTTGAACAAAGATTGGGGTGTGTTCTATATTCCAACTACAACAACTCCGTTGGTATTCTCTAAGATTGATACAGATGGAAAAACTCCAGTGTACACATTCCCTTACTTAGATGGTGTTAATAAAGTTCCTTTCTCAAGAGCTTACAGACCAAGTCCAAGTTTAGGTTCTCGTTACCAAATTCAATTGGGTGTTAGATACCTGTTTAACTAGTATTTAATATTCTAATGATATAAAAAAGCCCTACCAATTGGTAGGGCTTTTTGTTTTAGGAGAGTTCTAGTAATGCTATAGCGTTTTAATGCGCATATTTTTAAATCTTACAATATCGCCATGACCAAGGAAACCAATATGACCTGTTTTATTGAATAAGCCAGGATGTTGGTTATGATCCATTGTGCCATTTTTTGAAGCAATCGCATAATCGCCATCAAGTATTACAGTGCCGTTTAAAGTAACTTTTATTTTAGTACCCTTTACCATAATCTCTTCGCTATTCCATTCGCCTGTGGGGTTTAAATAACCTCTTTTTGCCGGAATCACACCATATACTGAACCATGATGTTGATAGGGTTGGATCTCTGCATATTTAGGATGCTCGCCATCCAATACCTGCACTTCCATACCCACATAAGCAGCATCCCCTTCTAATGGAGTGTGCACCCCAATTCCGTTATTAGCGCCCGGTGTTAATTGAAATTCGAAACGATAGATAAAATCACTATACTCATTTTTAGTATATAAATTACCACCGGAGCCTTTTTCAGGATTAACAACAAGTGCACCTTCTTGAATTAAATATGCCGCTTTGTTGCCTGTCCAATCGTTTAAGTTGGTTCCATCAAATAACAATGTAAAACCATCTTTTAATTCCTGTTCATTTAATATAATCGCTTCATTTGATGGCAATTCTCTTAAATAAATATTACGGTAAGATACAAAAGTGCCATGCGCTTGTAATTCAATTTGTTCTTTTACAAACAAGGGTAAGGTTCTATTCCAATAATTTTCCAAAGTAATATTATCTGTAACTAAAACTCCATTTAAATACACGGTTACTTTATCTCCTCTCATAATAATATGAAAATTGTTCCACTCTCCAATTGCATTATCAGCAACCACCAATGGTTTGCTTACATTTTTTTGATTGTTGTATAATCCACCTGAACCTACTTGAGCGCCCACTTCTCTTCTACTCGTATCCCAAATTTGAACCTGCGGTGTACCACGTAAATAAATTCCAGCATCGCCCTTGGATTGAATTTTCCAGTCAATAAACATTTCAATGTCACCATATAATTTTTCAGTAGCTAAATTCTCTCCATGCAAGTTTCCTTTGTAATTGAGCAATCCATCTTTCACTTCCCAGTCCTCCTTCATTTTAATGTCTGCCTTTATTTGTGCGGCTTGTAGTGCCGTATCGCTCATTTTTGATCTAGCAATTGGATTGCCTACCAATCCCTTCCATCCTGTTAAATCTTTTCCATTAAATAAACTAACAAATCCATAGTCGTAAGGCATCTTCTTTAAATGTGCAATTAAAGCGGGAACTAAAGTTGCGCTGTCTTCACCATGAATTAGAGGTAAAGCATTTTCTAAAATATTTCTAACTTCTGTTCCACGAATAGTAACATCGTTTAATGCAATCTTTGCTAAAGTGTTTGCTACCGTTGTTGCTAGCGATTGATCTTGTAAAAATTTTGCGACAAACATAAAGCTAGTTATCCCCGAAATTTTACTTGCTTCCCAAATAATATTTTTCTTTTGAATTGGGTTAGTTGCTTTTTCTAATTGTTTTTGCAAATACAATAAATGTTGAACAGGATTTAAATGGGTCTTAGTAAATGTCTTGCCAGGTCCTTCCTCCCATTTAGGTTGCACTAATTGAAGCCTATTATTAACATAATCCTCTTTACTTAATAATTTTAATTCTTCTTGAAATAAAATTTTAGCATACTCCGATTTAGCCTTTTTTAATTGTTTTGACAATATTGCACTGAAAGTATTTTTGTTATTAATATCTAGAGAAGCCTTATTAACATAGGCGTGAAGTGCGTAAGTGAATTTCACTTTCTGTGCGCTATCTTCTACTAATTTAAAAAAGCCAGTCCAATCTGATTTCCCCCACTTTTCCATACTTTCCAATGCGGCATTCACATTGCTCACTTGTTCATAGGGAAATACACTAATTACTTCTTTAGGGGTAAGTTGTGCGCTTGCATTTTGTATGCATCCGAAAATAGAAAATATAAAAACGGGTAGTATAAATTTTTTCATTTTTTTCTTTTTTGAATTTTTAAATTGTCCAAGGACCACGCATGGGTGGATTAATTAAATAATTTGCTTCCGTATCATTTATGAAAATTTCATTCACAGGATCAAAATTTAAAGTTCGTCCAAGTTGCAATGCAATTTTTCCAATGTTAATTAATGTACAAGACTTGAAACCATTTCTTTC
The DNA here is from genome assembly GCA_023263235.1 of Sediminibacterium sp. The sequence continues at coordinate 3,583 of JALQXE010000078.1, forward strand.
ATTAAGGGCAAAAGGAGTTCTATACTTTACGCTATCTAAAAAATTAGTAACCTGTGGAGCAGGATCAGGCATCATGGCTAGTTTTTCTTTTAAATTTGGAATGGTGCTTTTGAAACCTGCAAATAACTTACCATTGGGTCCTTCTATGTAGGCGGCATCTGGATCCATTGCTTCTCCGTCTAAAATAATTTTACAACCATCCGCATAAGTGTAGGTAATTTTTCTAAATGTGCCGCAAGCATCAGGATGTTGCTGTTCGGCATCCACCTCTACTTTGATGGGACTAGTTTCATCCTTTCCTAAAAAATATTGAATAGGATCTAAATAATGTTGTCCCATATCACCCAAGCCACCACCATCATAATCCCAATATCCTCTAAAAGTTTGATGAGTACGGTGTGCGTTGTAAGGCTTATAGGGAGCGGGTCCTAGCCAACGATCATAATCTAATTGTTCTGGCACAGCTTGTGTTTCCAAATTGGTTTTTCCCACCCAGTAAAATTTCCAATCGAATCCTGTTGTTTTACTAACGGTTACAGTTAATGGCCAACCGAGTAGTCCGCTCTCCACTAATTTTTTGATGGGTTTAACCGTAGTCTTCATTCCATAGAAATTATCTTCAAAACGAAACCAGGTATTTAACCTAAACATGCGACCATATTGCGCAACAGCTTCTCTCACTATTTTACCTTCCCCAATAGTCCTTGTCATTGGTTTTTCACACCAAATATCCTTACCTGCTTTTGCGGCATCTACAGCCATAATGCCATGCCAGTGCGGTGGTGTAGCAATATGTACAATATCAACTTCTGGTAAATTCACAAGTTCTCTATGATCATGAAATGTTTTTACACCTCCTCCAATTTTATCGGCAACTTCCTTTAAATGTATTTTATCTACATCACAAATAGCAACTACTCTTGTACCTGCATAAGGGATATGTCCTCTACCCATCCCCCCAACACCAATAATTCCCTTTGTGAGTTGATCACTGGGTGCTAAAAATCCACGCCCTAATACATGTCTAGGCACAATGGAAAACCCTGCTAAAAGCGTTGCAGTACTTTTTATAAATTTTCGTCTACTATTGTTTTTTGCATTCATCATAAATGAAGTATTAAATGTGGTTTAAATTTTTATGCCTCCTTAAATTTATTCATTTTAGTTTACATTTGATAAGCCTCTTGTGGCTATCAAATAAAATCTACTATTTATGAGTCAAATACATCTGCATTTAGAAGAACACATGCAAAGCAGTGATTTATTAACTGATATTGTGATTGGAATGAGTGACGGCTTAACGGTTCCCTTTGCATTGGCAGCTGGTTTAAGTGGTGCAGTGGAAGGACATGTTAATCTTATTTGGATTGCAGGTATCGCCGAAGTTGCTGCCGGTAGCATTGCGATGGGATTGGGAGGCTATTTAGCAGGTAAAACCGAACAAGATCATTACCAAAGTGAATTGAAAAAGGAATATTGGGAATTAACCCATAAACGAGAGGTTGAAATTCAAGAAGTTAGGGATGTATTCTTGGGTTGGGGACTTTCCAAGGAAACAGCCGAAGAAGCTACGCAGGAAATTATTAAAGATGATAAAAGATGGGTTGAATTTATGATGAAATTTGAACTAGGATTAGAAGCACCCGATCCTAAGCGCGCGCGCAAAAGTGCTTTAAATATAGGATTTAGTTATATCGTTGGAGGATTGATCCCATTAACCCCTTATTTTTTTGTTGAGGACTCGATTAAAGGCTTAGAGATTTCAGCGATTATTACGCTAGCTTGTTTATTTATATTTGGATACTTTAAAAGTAAATTAACGGGTATCCATCCTTGGTGGGGCGGATTAAAAGTAATGTTAATTGGTGCAACTGCTGCCGCAACTGCATTTTCAATTGCTAAACTTATTCAAGCCTAAAAGAAAATTAATTCTTTTTTTCTTTTGTAGCATTATATAAATATAAAAAGTCTGTGAAATCTTTTTCCGATTTCATTTTAGATTTATTTTCTTTCAATAATATTTCAAAAGCTGGGTCATTAAGGAATGCTTGTTGTATACTTTTCTTATTTAAATCTTCTAAAGGAATTATTTTTCCTTCGTTGTAGATTGCATAATTTTTTTTACTATAAAAACTACTAATACTTTTTCCTTGAATAGGATCATAAGGGCTTGTTTTTACATATTGTTTTTGTAATAAAATTAATTGATACAAACCTCCATTTAATACTCTATAATAGCCAGTTCCATTGCCACTTGTATGATTCATGAGCTTCGCAAAACTTGCAATAGGCTGTGTTAAATTATTTTTGTTTAAAAAAACCAATCTAACAATTCCCTGATTTTCCACCGCTAATTCAACTCCCAGGCTATTTACATAGTGGATCTCATCGGTATATAAATTTAATTTCGCTTGATTAATTTTTGCTTTAGAACCATTGTTAAAATAGATGATGGCTGGGTTCCAGTTATCGTCCCAATAAGGGGAACCCTGTATGTCTGCATAACCCACTAGTTCACTTTTACCATGAGCAATATTCGATGGATCATATACCCTTATATTACCATCCACATCTCTTACATCCATATTTAATTGCTGTGCTTGTAATGATATGGCTAATGAAAACAAAATGAATGTTCCAGCAATTTTTAATCTTGAATGTTTTTTCTTCATAAAAATATTTTGTTAAAGCTAACTTTTTATTCTGATGGCTACTCCTTTTCTAGTGCCATTATGTGTACCATTTTCAACAGTCATTGCACCATTAACAAACACATATTTGAATCCTTTTGAAAATTGATGTGGATTTTCGAAAGTTGCCATATCGGTAACTTCTTTTTCATCAAATACAACCATGTCTGCAAAAAATCCTTCTTTAATAATACCTCTCTCTTTTATATTAAATTTATTTGCAGGCAATGAAGTCATTCTTCTAATGGCTTCTTCTAAGGACATTACCTTTTCTTCTCTAACATATTTACCAAGCACTCTTGCATTGGTTCCGTAGGCTCTTGGATGCGGTCTGCTTTGACCCATAACTGCAATACCAGCATCACTTGCAGCCATGTTAAAAGGGTAGGCCATAATATTTTTCACGTCATTGTCATTCATACCATGATAAACCATTTGTGCACCACCCGCTTCCATCATTTGCACAATAGTTTCCGCCTCCTGTTGTGCATTGTCTTTATTTCCCCTTAACATATTTATTTGACGAATGTTTTTACCATTATAACTTGTATCCGCTTTAAAGTTGGCTACAAAAGCATAATCAAAATGTTTTAAGCCTCTAACTTTAATAATATTTTCACTATGGGCTTTTACTTTTGCACGAATTATTGGATTTTTTAATCTTGCTAAAATGGAGTCCTGTCCATCTGCTAATACCCAATCAGGTAATAATATACCAAGGTTGGTACTACTTGCAGTATATGGATATTGATCAATGGTAACCTCAATACCATTCTTTCTTGCATTTTGAATTAAACCAATAGTTTCATTACTTCTTCCCCAATTATTTTGACCATTCACTTTAAAGTGAGAAATTTCTACAGGTAATTTTGCCTGCCTTCCAATTTCAATGGCTTCCTTTACTGCTTCCGCTACTTTGTCTTCTTCGTTTCGAATATGTGAAGCGTATACACCACCGTTTTGCGCCACTACTTTAGCCAGTGCAACAACTTCTTCGGTAGGTGCGTAAGTGCCAGGTATATAAATTAATCCAGTGGACATGCCAACGGCACCTGCTTTCATTGCTTTATCGGCAATGGCTTCCATTTCTTTTAACTCCTGCGTAGTGGCATGACGATTTGCGGTGCCCATTACTTGTTTACGAATATTATTGTGTCCCATTAATGCAGCTACATTGATGGAAACACCTAATGAGTCAATAAAGTCAAAATATGTTTTCATGTCATCGGCTGAACCTCCACAATTCCCTGTGATTACCGATGTAACACCATCGTATATAAAGTTAGTAGCCAAGGGATTCTTTGACTCACCTCCTTCAATGTGTGCATGAACATCAATAAATCCTGGTGCTATAATTAAGCCCGTTGCATCTATTTCTTTTTTCCCTTTCCAATTGCTTAAATTTCCAATAGCAGCAATTTTATTATTAATAATGGCAACGTCTTTTATTTGCCATTGATTGCCTGTGCCGTCTATAAGCTTTCCATTGCGAACAATATAATCTGCTTGCTGGGCAAATAAATACTGACTCATAAAAGCAGCTAAAATTAAAAATGTACATTTCATAAAAAATAGTTGTTTCCTAAATTTACAAAACCTTATTATATATTCAAAATAAAGGATTACAGCTACGAATAAAATTGTAATTTCAGTATTCAAACCTTGCATATGAAAAAAATATTTATCTTTTTAGCAGGATGTTTTTTATGGAGTACTTCTGTAATTGCACAAGCTGCTAAATCCACAAAAAAAATAAAGGATACGGCTGCAACTTTTGATGCGTATGTACAAAAAGCAATTACGGATTGGAAAATTCCCGGCTTAGCTATAGTGGTAGTGAATAATAATGAAGTGGTATTTAAAAAAGTATATGGAGTAAAATCTTTGGAAACCAATGCCGCAGTCAATAATGAAACTTATTTTGCTTGTGCATCCACTACAAAAGCCATGACGGCAGCTGCAATGGGGATATTGGTGGACGAGGGTAAGGTAAATTGGGACGATCCTGTCATTAAATACTTACCTAATTTTAGATTGTATGAACCATATGTGACTACTCAAATGCGCGTTAGAGATTTATTTTTACATAATTCTGGAGTTGGCAATACCGATTTTTTATGGGGAATGAATATTTTATCGGGGGACGAAACCGTTGACCGTATGCAATTGGTAAAACCTTCTTATTCGTTCCGCTCTAGCTTTATTTATCAAAATATATTTTATCATATTGCAGGAAAAGTTATTGAAAAAGTAAGTGGTGAAAGCTGGGCCGATTTTGTAACAGCTCATATTTTTAAACCCTTGGGTATGAAGCGAACGGTACCATTATTATCTCGTATTGTAGATGATAATATTTCTCAAGCACATTATATTATTGAGGATAAAGTACAAAAAATCACCCGAGACACTGCCGATAGAATTGGAGCTGCCGGTAGCGTTTATTCTACGATTGACGATATGGCAATTTGGGTAAAATGTATGATTGATAGTAGCAAATATGATGGAGGTAGATTAGTAAGTGCCGCTACATGGAAAACTTTATTAAAACCTCAAACATTTGTCACAGAAGAAGGATTTTATCCTACCGCCCAATTAACAAAACCGAATTTTACAACCTATGCATTAGGGTGGTTTCAACAAGATTACAAAGGCCAAAAATTAAATTTTCATACAGGTTCTTTAGCGGGAGAAATTGCTATACACGGACAAATGCCATCTTTAAAAACAGGAGTGTATATTTTTGCCAATTTAGATCATGCAGAAGCTAGACACGCATTAATGTTCAAAGCCATGGATTTATATGCAGTAGGAGGCGACACCGATTGGAGTAATGAATTTTTGAAGCTATATGGGGGCATTAAAGAAAAGGCATTAAATGCGGAAATTGCACAAGCTGCACAACGTGTACCAAATACCAAGCCCAGCTTGAGTTTGGATGCATATACAGGAGATTACGAAGACCCGCTTTATGGCTTGATTAATATAAACATAAAAAATGGAGTATTATACGCATCCAATATTAAATTAGGTGATGGTGCCCTGTCTCATTTTAACTTTGATACTTTTGAAATTACATGGAATAAAAAATGGGAAGGAAAATCAATGGTTCAATTTATGATGAATGAGGTAGGTAAAATTCAAAAAATAAATATTGAAGGAATCATACTTTCAAAAAAATAAATAGACCCACTTTTATTAAATAAATAAAATAGATTATAATGGATTTTTCAAAATTTAAAAAAAGTACCACTGCAGTTTGGGGTGGAGAAGGTGATTTAAATGTAAGTGGTGCGGTAACAACACCCATTGTGAACAGTGTTGCATTTGCATACAATGACGTTGAAAAATGGCATCAGGTTTCACTAGGTAATGCAGAAGGGTTTATTTATAGTCGCAATACCAATCCAACAGTTGCAGCATTGGAAGAAAAAATTAGACTCTTAGAAGGGGCAGAGGCCGCCACTTCCTTTGCTACTGGCATGGCAGCTATTAGTAATACGCTTTATACTTTTTTAACAGCAGGGAAAAGAGTAGTATCTCAGAAAGATAATTATGGAGGAACGAGTAAAATATTTTTAGATTTTTTGCCATTGAATAATGTGCAGGTAACCTTATGCGAAACCACCGACTTTGATGCGTTTGAAACTGAAATTGCAAAAGGTTGCGATATGGTTTATTTAGAAACTCCAACCAATCCTACTTTAAAAGTAGTAGATATTAAAAGATTAGCGGCTGCTGCAAAAAAAGTAGGTGCGATAGTGGTGGTAGACAATACTTTTGCAACGCCTATTAATCAAAATCCATTGTCATTAGGCGCAGACTTGGTACTACATAGTGCTACTAAATTTTTGTGCGGACATTCCGACGCAATGGGGGGTGTGTTGGCGGGCAAAAAAGAATTAGTACAAAAAGTATATAATTATCGTGAAATTAATGGGGCAAGTTTACAAGCTGATCCTGCTTATATGATTGCAAGAGGCATGAAAACTTTGGAATTAAGAATTGAAAGACAAAATGCATCTGCTTTAAAAATAGCCCACTATTTAAAAGCACATCCAAAGATTCAGGATGTGTTTTATCCAGGCCTACCATCGCACCCCGGTCATGAAATTGCAAAACAACAAATGAGTGGCTTTGGCGGTATTATGAGTTTTGCATTAGTGGGTGGCTATGATAATGTAGCAAAATTATTAACCTCTTTGCAATTAGTACATTTGGCTGCAAGTCTTGGTTCTGTTAGTACATTAGCCGGTCCTCCTCGAACTACTAGTCACGTTGAATTAACCGAAGCTCAAAGAAAACAATTAGGTATTCCCGAAAGTTTAATTAGGTATTCGGTTGGTATTGAAAATGTTGATGATTTAATTCAAGACCTTGAAAACGGACTAGCTAAATTATAAAATGGCTCCTTCGCCTTTAACAAATTTTCCGGGCTTTGCATTGGTATGTGCTCCGTCTTTTAAAACTTGTTTTCCATTTACAAAAACGTGAATCATACCCGTTGCATACTGAATAGGTTTTTCATAAGTAGCATGATCAGAAATGGTGGCTGGATCAAACACTAAAACATCAGCGTTTTTTCCCACTTTTAACTCTCCATATTTACTTAAATGTAAACTGTTTGCTGCTACTTTTGATAATTTATGAATAGCTAATTCTAAAGGAATCACTTTTTCTTCTCTAACATATTTTCCAAGGACTCTTGCAAAGTTCCCATAAGCACGAGGATGATTGCTTTGTTCTAAAAAGATGCCCTCATTTGAACCAGATGCCGCATCCGATCCAAAGCTCACCCATGGCAATGCAATTTGTTTTTTTACATTTTCCTCACTCATTAAAAAATAAGCAACCTCAACTCTACTACTATCTTGTATAATCAAATCAATAGCGCAATCCTCAGGACTTGTATTTCTAATTTTTGCTACCTCAGCTAAAGTTTTGCCTGCATATTTAAATAAGGAGTCTCTTCTAAATCCAAGCAATAAAACCTTATCTGCTCCACCAGTCCCATAGTATAAATTTTCCCAATCCTTAGCATTTGTTTTCATTGCGGCAACCATTTCTTTTCTGATGGCTGAATCTTGTAAACGTTTCCAAAGTTTTCCAAATCCCCCATCTTGTAATGAAGGTGGCATAGCCGCTGTCATACCTGTTGCACCTGCTGTATAGGTATACATATTTGCAGCAATATCTAATCCATTGGCTCTTGCATGTTCTACTATTTTTATAACCGAATCCATCTTAGGCCAGTTGTCTTTTCCACCCGCTTTTAAGTGATAAATTTCACCATGCACTTTTGCTTCTTTAGCAATGGTAATTAATTCATTTACGGCTTCAATAAAATTATTCCCTTCACTGCGCATATGTGAAATATATCCACCTCCATAAGGTGCCGCTGCTTTACATAAAGCAATTAATTCATCGGTTTTTGCAAAAAATGCAGGAGGATAAATGAGGGAACTACCCACTCCCAAAGCGCCTTCTTCCATTGCTTGTTTTACGAGTACCTGCATTTGTACAAGCTCGGCAGCAGTTGGAGCCCGATTGTCTTCCCCAATTACATGTTCTCTAATTGTGGTCGCTCCCACAAATGAAGCGATATTACAACTGATTCCTTTTTTCTCCATATAATGCATATACTCACCTAATGTATTCCATGCAACAGGTAATTTTAAGGAACCTGTTTGGTCATCAATCATTTGCTGTTTCATTTTTGCATTCAATGGTCCCATGCTACCTCCTTCTCCAAACACTTCTAAAGTAACCCCTTGTCGAATATCACCTTGTGAATTTCCGTCAATCATTAAAGAAGTAGGTGCCCAACTAAGCATATTAATAAATCCTGGGCTCACTGCCATTCCTTTTGCATCAATATTATTTTTGGCAGTTGCTTTACTTAAATCACCAATCAATGCAATTGTGTCGTCTTTAATTGCAATATCAGCTTTGAAAGGTGCGCCACCATTACCGTCATATACTACACCATTTTTTATAATTACATCATATTGTTGGCGACTACAAGCACTTAAGCTTACAATTAATATAAGCGTAATAAATTTTTGCATAAAATATTTATTTATTGTTTTCATTCTTTAATAAAATCATAAATCGCATCTGCTACTTTTTGAGGAGCTTCTTCATTGGGTACATGTCCTACTTTTTCGAAAATCACTAATTTGCTTTTTTTAATGTCTTTATTAAAATTGTAAGCATTTTCAAAATTGATTAATCCATCCTCTTTACCCCATATAATAAGTGTAGGCGTTTCAATTGTTTTTATCAATTCAGTATTTTGTACAAAAGGATTTTTAAATAAAGACAAAGCTGCTTTTCTATTGCCCTCGCAAAGCAATAGTTCGTGATATCTCGTAATAGTTGTTTCTTCAATTAAATTTTGATTATAATACACGCCTTCTAAACTTTTTTTGATTAATGATTTTGGCGTAATAAATAATAATAAATTATTAAGAATAGGTATTTGCGCAATTTTAAAACCAAGTGAACCTTTTTCATCCTTTTTTGGATAGCCACTCGCATCAATTAAAATGAGCTTACTTACTTTTTGTGGAAGTGCAACTGTATAATGCCATGCAATGCCTCCTCCTAAAGAATTGCCACCAATGATACATTTTTTTACATCCAGCTTTATTAATAGCGAATCAATAACTTGTGTATAATTGTCATACCCATAACTATTTTCAAGATTGGGACCTGTTAAGCCAAAAGCGGGCATATCCAAACTTATTACACGCTTATTGCCATATTGGGCATCGTTTAATATAGATGTCACCTTTTCCCAGGTATGTAAGGAAGAGGAAGTGCCATGAACAAGTACAAGTGGTATACTATCTAATAGATTTCCTTCATCCCTATAATGAACCTGCATACCCATAATAGGCATAAACTTTGAATTGCCCGTTGCATACTTTTTAATGAGCGTTGCTTTTGGAATATCTTTTTGTGCAAATACCGAAAAAGCAAGTACAAGAATAATAACCAATGCGCCTAAACTATACTTTACAATTTGTTTTATATTTCTCGTTACGTTAGACATAAAAAAATACAGCCTTTTAGTAGGCTGTATTAAAGTTAACATCTTTATCTCAAAAATTTATTCTAATAAAGGGAGCTTTTTTATTTGTTAGGTTCCACAAAGTAGTCTACCACAAAAACCTTGTCCATATGTGGTTTTAATACAGCTTGGAACGCTTTGTGATCGGCATTTTGTTGATAGTCGGCTAAATCTTTTTCTGAATTAAAAGTCAGCGTAAAACAATGAGTAAAACCTTGGTCCAAATGTTCGGGACTCATATTAATGCCCCACTCCATTTTTTTCACCTGAGGTACTTTACCATATAAAGCAGCGAAAGTTTTAGCTACATTTTCAACTTCATTAGGGGTAGAAGTGGATTTGAATGTAAACAGTACAATGTGCTTTAACTCACCTACACGATTTTGCGCCTGAAGTGTTGATAAACCCAATGACAAGACAAATAATAAGATTAATTTTTTCATAGAGCAGTTTTTAAATTTATAGTGGTAATGATTTTCAACATTATAATAGGTTATAAAAATATAGAAGGGTCGTCGCATATACGAAACCCTTCATTAAATGTATTCATAAAATCAACATCTTGTGCGTTTAATGTAAAATTAGCCGCTTCAAAATTTTCTTGAAGTCGTTGTTTTTGTGAAGATTTTGGTATGGTAGATACGCCTAGTTGAAGATTCCAGTTTAAAATAATTTGAGCAGGAGTTTTTTGGTACTTTTCACAAATTGATTTTAACCTTACATCTGAAAATTTAATTCCGCGTGTTATAGGAGAATAAGATTGTAATTGAATGTTTTCATTTTTACAATAATCATAAGTGGCTTTATCAAACAACCAGGGAGAAAATTCTATTTGATTCAATGCCGGCACTATATTGCTATATTGCTTTAATTCATCTAAAAACGGAACGGTATAATTTGCAACGCCTATGGCCTTAGCACGTCCTTCGGAATAAATTCTTTCAATTGCTTTCCAGCTTTCTTTTCGTCCTGTTTTAATAGGCCAATGAATTAAATACAGGTCTACATAGTCCTGCCCTAGTAGTTGTAAACTTTTATCAAAAGCCCTAAGCGCTTGATCATAACCATGATCGGTATTATTCAACTTGGTTGTTAAAAATAATTCTACTCTTTGAATGCTGCTATTTTTAATTGCATTTCCAATTTCTTCCTCATTCTCATACATACTTGCTGTATCAATTAAACGATAGCCAATTTCAATGGCTGTTTCCACTGCTTCTTCAGCTTGCTTTTGATACATGTCATAAACACCTAAGCCCAACAAAGGCATTAGATTACCATTATTGAGCTTAGTGTTTGGAATTGAATAAGGTTGCATTTATAAATTTACCATTTTTCTAATCCTAATAATTTTTTCCCTAAATCAGTTAATACGGCAGTATCATATTTTGTTTGTTCCCAATTTCTAGGATCACCTGGAAATGCATATCCTTCTGGTGCGATTCTGTTTCTCCAAGAATTAATGCGCCATTCTTTTAAGGCTTCATTATCTTCCTCGGCTGGCATCATAGAAATGTATTGCGCAATACGAACCTTGTCCTCACTATTATTTGCACGAATACCATGTGGCTCTAAGCTATTAAAAATTAATAGATCGCCTGCTTCTAGTTTTACTTTTGTTGGTGTAAAGCCCGTTGTATCTGGTTTATATCGATCACGATCTGTTGGTTGTGTTAATTTCCAAGTGTCGTAAGTTCTAAATAATTCAGGGATACATTGAAACCCACCCATGTTTTCATCAGTTTGATCGGCCAAAGCCAACACTCCTTGCACATTCACTGGTTTTGTTTCAGGATCATAATCCCAGTGAATAAATGCTTTGTATTCATGACCAGGTCGGATAGGAAAATTTAAATTAGCACGGTCAATAGTAACCCATAATTTTTCGGTACCCCAAATATCTACAAATGCATCATACACTCTTTGCATTTGTCTATTGTTCCATTGGTGTTGATGATTATAACATTCCACCATACCCGTACCTGCTAATTCCTTCATCTTCATTTCAGCTCTTGGTGCAGTATACCATGTTTCTTTATTATTTGGATCTTTTTCTTCAAACTCCCACAAAAAATTGGCAGTAGCCAACGCTTGTTCACGAGGCACAGCATTTTTAATAACGATATATCCATTGTGTATCCAAAAGTTCCAATCCTCTTCACTTAGTACCCTCAATGGTTTTCCATTAGAACGGTCATTTAATTTTGTGGCACTACTTTTTGCAGTTGATGGATTTCCAGGAATGTCCTTGTGTGCATTACTATTTGGCGTGGCCATTGTTGCCATGGTTGGAACCATAGTTGGAACCATACCTTGTTGTTGATCGTTGTTCATAGCAATCTAGTTTGGTTATTAATTTTGAGATATTTCATTTTATAAGATAAAAGTACAAAGTAAGCGAGGTTGCTATTTTCACCTAAATTGGCCATTATTTGCTCTATATTGATAAATTATGATTAATTTGGACATAAGTCAGCTATTTAAGTACCAATGAAGATAAGCTTAGAAAATATAAAACCCGATGAAGGCAGTTCTTTTAAAATACTGCTTACGCCCAACTTAAATGAAATATACTATTGGCATTTTCATCCTGAAATTGAATTGGTTTATGTAGAAGCTGAAAAAGGAATAAGACATATTGGAGATCATATTTGTACTTATGAAGGCAATGACTTGGCATTAATTGGCTCTTACATACCACATTTAAATTTTGATTACGGTGTAAAAACAACTGTAGAAACAGTTGTTGTACAATTTAGACAAAATTTTTATGAAGACCCTTTTTACAAGCAACCTGAGATGCAACAAATTTATGATTTAATGGAACGCGCTAAAACGGGAATTGCATTTTATGGTGAAACAAAAAACAAAGCCGGCGCGCTATTAAAAAAAATAAATGGCTTGGGTTCCTTCGAACAGCTATTGTTATTAATTCAAGTGTTTCAAATTTTGGCAGTGAGTAAGGAATTTAATTTATTAAATGCCAGACCCATTGCTTCACATGCAGTTATTAAAGAACAAGAAAGAATGCATGTTATTTATAAATATGTTGAAGCCCATTTTCAAAAGCCAATAAAAATTTCAAATATAGCTTCAGAAGTAAATTTAACGGAAGCAGCATTTTGCAGGTACTTTAAAAAATCCACAAAACTAACTTATACCGATTTTGTAAATCAATACCGAATTAATCATGCAAAAAAGTTATTAATGCAACAGGCAAATGTTACGGAGGCATGCTATGACACTGGCTTTGAGAGCCTATCGTACTTTAATAAAATATTCAAAAAGATTACCGGAGAAAATCCATCGGCATATCGAAAGCGGAAGGGACTAGACTAGCTTATTGTATTATGCTTCCGTCTTCCATTTTAATAATACGGTGTGTACGTTCAGCAAAACCCGGATCGTGTGTAACAATGAGTAGTGTTTGATTAAATTCGTCAGCTAGTTGTTTAAATATTTCAAAAACCAGGTCGCTATTTTTTTTATCTAAGTTTCCAGTAGGTTCATCGCCCATAATAATATGAGGATCATTAATAAGCGCTCTTGCTATTGCTACTCTTTGTTTTTCACCACCCGAAATATGATTGGCTTTTTTCAAAGCTAAATCTTGTATACCCAACATTTTTAAACGTTCCATAGCGCGATGTTCCACTTCCTGTTGACTATACTTAGCTAATTTTAAACCTGGCATCATTACGTTTTCCAATACATTAAACTCATTAATTAAGTAATGAAACTGAAAAACGAATCCAATTTTCTCATTTCTTATTTTAGCCAAGAAGCCTTCATTTTTTTTAGGCATTTCTTCGCCATCAATGAATAAGGTTCCGTCGTAATCGGTATCCATTGTTGATAGTACATATAGTAGCGTACTTTTTCCACAACCTGATTTTCCGGTAAGTGATACAAATTCTCCCTTGTTGATACTAAAGCTTAAGTCCTGCAATACTTGAATACGCACAGGATCATGAAAGAATTTATTGATATTTTTTGCTTCTAATATCTTTTCCATATTACTTACCTCTTATGATGACTACGGGGTCAATTTTACTTGCCTTTCTAGCAGGAAACCAACCAGCAAAGTAAGTGGTGATAAAAGAAAATACAATACCTATAAAATAAAACTGAGGGTTATAATTAATAGGATAAGTTTTAATAGTTGGAAGGGATGCGGTATTAAATGGTATTTGATCAATGAGCACCGATAAACCAAACCCAAAAAAAAGTCCCATCAGCCCACCGAAAATACCAATAGAAATGGCGATGTAAATAAAAATATTTTTAACATCTCTTCCCGAAAAGCCTGTTGCTTTTAATATAGCAATAGAGTCCATTTTCTCAAAAATCATCATGTTCAAAATGTTGTAAATGCCAAAACCTGCAACTATAAGCAATGTAATACCCACGGAATATGAAATTAAAGTACGAATAGAACTACCTGTTTCAAATTGTGAATTAGCAGTTTGTATATCCTCTGCATCTGTTTCATATAATTTTTGATATTCTTTAGCAACCGCCGGAGCCTGCTTAATATCTTTTAATTTTACTTGTATGCTTGTGATATAGTCACTGGGAACAGATAATATTTTTTGAACAGTATTGATGGATGCATAACTCTGTACATTATCAAAATCCTTTATCCCCGATTGAAAAGTGCCCACAACTTTTAATTGAAATATATTTCCTTTAGAAGTTGTAATTTGAACGGCATCTCCAATATTAACTAATAATTTTTCTGCTAATCCTTGCCCTAATATAATTCCATTATTAACTTTATTTAGATCGGCAGAATTTCCACTGGTAATGTATTCGTCAAAATGGTACAATTTTGTTTCTTGATTGGGATCAATACCAAATATACTGGCTGTGATATCAATGGCGCCGTCGTTAAAAAATACCTGTGCAGTTAGTTTTCGTGATAGTCCTAAAACTCTTGGATCTTTTTCAATCGCGCTAATAATAGCGTTGCTGTTATAAATAGATTGCCTCGTTGCATCAGCTTTTACCGAACCAATGAAATGATGTGTGTTGGTATCATTAAGTTTATTAATGGGCTGATCAATTTTTGGAGTAATGTCATTGTATAATTTAACATGAGGTGTTCTATTTAAAATAAGACCATCTAATAAATCATTTAAGCCAGACATAAAACTTAGTAAAGTTATAAACATAGTAATACTAAAGGTTACGCCAATAGCAGCTACCAAAGTTTGCTTCCACCTTGCCATTAAGAGCGACTTGGCGATATTAATTAGTAACCTTGTTCTCATTGAATAGATTTAACAAGCTCGTCGGTAACTTTTATTCCAGAAAGAATTTCTACTTTTTCATAATCCATTAGCCCTACTTTCACTTTTCTTTTTTCTTTGTTTTTCAAATAAACATATTCATTGTCTATTAAATATCCTCTAGGAATAGTCATGGCTTTTTCTTTCACCTGAATGACAATATTTGCTTGTGCACTTATATTGGGAAATAAATTTTCCGGTTTATTGGTAAACACGGCTTCTACCTTAAAAGATTTAGTTCTTTGATTCATTAAAGGGTATACCTTGCTAACAGTCGCTTCAAAAACCTTTCCTTGATAGCTGTCCATTGTAATAAATACTTTTTGACCTAAGGCCATTTTTGAAATATCATATTCATCTACCTGCATCTCTACATAATACTCACTTTCATTTCCAATGATGGCAATAGGAAACTGAGGGGTTGCCATTTCGCCTACTAATTTGGCAATACTGTATACCTTACCGTCTATTTCACTAACTACTTTAAAATCGTTTAATAAATTTGAAGAAATAGCTGCACTATTTTTTGTTTGTTTAGATTGCAAAGCAATTTGCTTTTTGAGATCACTTAATTTTAAATTACTAGCATTGTATAAGGTTTGTGCATTTTTATACGCTAATGTTCTTAAATCCAAATCGTTTTTTGTGCCAATTTCATTTTCCCATAATTTCCTTTGTCGCTCTAACAAGGAAGCCTCGTTGTCTAATTTTGATTTTGCTAGTTCAACCTCGTTAAATGCCTGGTTTAATTTTTCTTGATTTGCGTTGTCAGAAGAATAATTTTCTAATAATTTTGCATTTTCAAAATTCAAAGCTTGCGCTGTATTAGCTATTTCAATGATGGCTTGCCCCTTTTTTACCAATTCTCCTTCCTTTACCAATACATTTTTAATGATGCCACTTACTTTAGCATACACTTCATATTGGTTTCCGCTTTTTACAGTTCCAGAAGCATATACCGACTGTGTAATTTTTTCAATCGTAGGATGAATGCTTTCTTCTTGTTTATTACAAGCAACCAATAGTGTAGTGGTAAAAACAGTTAAAAGTAAGTATTTGACAAATTGCTTCATATGTAGCGGGTTCGTTTAAAGAAAAAGCTTTTTAAAGCTCTTGCAAAGTTAACCTATTTATAAAAAAACAGGCAAAAAGATAACTCCTTTTGCCTGTTTGCCTATAAAATTAATATGTATCTAATCATCTAAATCTTTTCCTGCATTCAGTTTTAAAAATGCTGCGCGTTTAGGTGCGGGAACAATCGCATCCTCCCCTTTAATCCCTTTCCAAAGTACTTCTGTAAAGTCATGGTCGTTAATGCTATCCTCTTTTTTTAAATTGAAGAGTTCACTTTTTCTTTGCATTGCCGTTCTTTGTGTATTTTTTTCATTTATGTCCCATTGTAAGGGCTTAGCTATAAAACCTACCGGATTGGCAGTTTTTTCAAAACACCTCCAAGTAGTGTTGGCTGCTGCATCGTATTGGCTCATGGGCTGCAATCCTAAAATCATCTCAATTGTTTTAAGAAAAGAAGTAGTCGTATAAGGTGTATGATCTACAAATCCTCGTTTCACAAAACCACCTGCTATATATGCTGGACTTCTATGTGCATCAACATGATCGGGCCCATCCTGTGCATCATCCTCTAAAATAAATACAACCGATTCCTTCCAAATAGGACTTTTACTTAAATATTCTACGAACATGCCCACTGCCAAATCATTATCGGCAACATGAGCAAAGGGAGAAGGTCTTCCTAATTTCATTCCTTCGGTATGATCATTAATTAACCTTAATGTATTTAATTGAGGAACTGCATTTATCGCCAATAGAGAATCAAAATCTCTTTTCCATTGCCCAACCCTTGTAGTGTCTCTCACTTTTACATCCCAACTTGTGTAATATGGGCAAAAATGATCCTTAAGTACTGGAATATTTGGTTTGTAGTTGTCTGCAAATTCACCATAGGTTCTAAAGGAAACCCCAGCTCTTTTTGCAAAATCCCAAATAAACCCATTTTTATTATTCGCTATATTTCTATTGCCTTCTGCGTCGTATGTGCCCCCTCTTCCTCCATAGCTTGTAACCCAATTCTTTTCAAGGTAATCTGTTGCATATCCGCCAAGGGTCCAATTATGACCATCGGCACTTACCTCTCCATTTACATAAAAATTATCTAGTAAAACAAATTCCTTAGCCAATGCATGTTGATTAGGTGTTATTTTTTCACCAAATAAACAAAGGCTTGTATCTCCATTGCCCATGGGCATATCACCTAATACCTGATCATAGGTTCTATTTTCTTTTACAATATAAAACACATATTTAATAGGAGAAGGATCTCCAATTTTCTGCGGAATTACCGATCCTATTTCTGCACTTGATGTTTGTTCTTTTTCTTTGTTGTAGGGTGTATTCTCATATACAGCAGTTGAGTAAAGCCCCAACTGTTTGTCGGAAGGTGTATTGATAATACTTAATGAACCTTTCATTAAACCTCCAATGTACTGTACTTCCTTTGTAGACTTTAACAATCCTTTCTGTACACTTAATTGTGCATTTTTCTTATAGGGATCTGGGCCAAGTGGATTAGCAAATGAAGTGAATCCTTTTCCGTTGGTTACATATATTTTTTGCCCAATAGTTTTTACTGATGTGGGATACCAACCAACGGGAATAAAACCTTTAGACTTACTATCTCCAATTTCAGAAACATCAAACACAGCTAAACAATTATTATCTGCATTGGCAATATATAAAGTTTTTTCATCTGCACTTAATGCAACTCCATTTGTTGTGGAACCCGATGGTGCATTGGGATACAAGGCCGCGTTTAAAGTTTCAATAACTAATTTTGTTTTTGTATTGATAATGGAAACACTGTTGTCATTGGCGTTGGCAACAAATAAATACATTCCATTTTTAGTAATACATAAATCATTGGGATTACTACCCACCTCAATTTGATGTATTATTGTATGCGTTGCAATATCATATACCAAAACTTTTTTTGCACCCCAACAAGAAATATATAGCTCTTTATGATTATTAGATAAAATACAAGTATATGCCTCGGCAGGTAATTTTATAGAATCCACCACTTTTTTCAAATTCAAATCCAAAGTGTACATGGTATTGTTGTCCTTTGTAACAACAAACAATTTATTATTGTTATCAATACAAATTCCTGCAGGTGAAATTTTATAAGGCCACTTATCCCCCAATTTTAT
>JALQXE010000147.1 GCA_023263235.1 Sediminibacterium sp.
GGCTGATTTTATTGAATTAGGCGAATTAATGTGTGTAGATGCATTAAATAGAGAAGAAAGCTGCGGTGGTCACTTTAGAGAAGAATACCAAACTCCAGATGGCGAAGCTTTAAGAGACGATGAGAAATTTATGTACGTTGCTGCTTGGGAAGCTAAAGCAGAACATGATTGGCAATTACATAAAGAAGAATTGAAATACGAAGTAATCAAACCTTCTCAACGTAACTACAAATAATTAAACCCAATTAACTACCAGTATAACTTAATATAATATGGCACACAATAACTTAAATTTAAAATTGAAAGTTTGGCGTCAAAAAAATGCTTCTACTCCAGGTGCATTTAAAACATACGAAGTAAATGATATCTCGGATGAAATGTCTTTTCTTGAAATGTTAGACGTATTAAATGAAAAATTAATTGTAACAGGTGATGAGCCTATTGCATTTGATCATGACTGTAGAGAAGGTATTTGTGGAATGTGTTCATTATATATAGACGGTAAGCCGCATGGCCCTTGGCAAGCAAATACTACCTGTCAATTACATATGCGTGCCTTTAAAGATGGCGACACTATTACCATTGAACCTTGGAGAGCCAACGCCTTTCCTATTGTAAAAGATTTAACAGTGGATAGAGGTGCATTTGACAGAATTATTCAAGCTGGTGGATATGTAAGTGTAAATACTGGTAATGCGGTAGATGGTAATAGTTTACCTATTGAAAAAGACAAAGCGGATGCTGCCTTTGCCGCTGCAATGTGTATAGGCTGTGGCGCTTGTGTAGCTGCATGTAAAAATAGTTCAGCAATGCTTTTCTTAAGTGCGAAAGTTTCTCATTTAGCATTATTGCCTCAAGGTGAACCAGAGAGAAAATCACGTGTAATGAACATGGTAGCACAAATGGATAAAGAAGGTTTTGGATCTTGTACCAATACTGGTGCTTGCGAAGCTGCTTGTCCTAAAGAAATTTCAATTGCGAATATTGCTCGTTTAAATAAAGAGTATTTAAGAGCAGGCTTAACTGCAGAATAGTGTCAAACACTTATTTTCAGTTTAAGCAATTTATCGTGCATCAGGAACATACCGCAATGAAGGTATGTACTGATGCATGTTTATTTGGTGCCTGGGTGGCAAAGGATGAAAATATACAAACAGCCAATCATTTATTAGATATTGGCACTGGAACAGGCTTATTAAGTTTGATGGTTGCTCAAGCTGTTGCAAATAAAAATATCAATGTAACCATTTGTGCTTTAGAAATTGAAAAAGCCGCGGCGGCAGAAGCAAAGAATAATATCCAAAATAGTCCATGGGAAAAGAACATACAAGTATCACATGTGGCATTACAAGATTATAATGGCGGAGCAGAAAGTATGGATTGCATATTTACCAATCCCCCATTTTTTGAAGGCGACTTACAATCAACCAATGTTAATAAAAATTTAGCAGCACATAGTACCGCTTTACCTTGGACAATTCTTGTTCATCATGTAGGTACACTTTTAAAAAATGAAGGATACTTTTATGTTTTAATTCCTGCACTGCGCGCCTATACTATGCAAAAACTAGCAACGCAAAAAAGTTTGCAACTGGTTGAAGAAGTGGTAGTATTCAATGCTGAAAAACAAAAACCATTTAGAGCTTTGCAAAAATTTAAAAAAACCTCTAGTCCTGTTACCACAGTCAAACGAAGTAATTTTATAATTAAGGATGCTCAAAATAATTATACCGAAAGCTTCATAAACTTATTAGCTCCTTATTACTTGCACTTATAAATCTTTATTAGTGCATGTATTAATGCCTTGCATAAGAACTTAAATAAGAAAACGGTTCCGTTAATATCCCTTTATGCAGCATAGTGGCATTCTTAATGATTTCATTCCCCTTACCAATTAAATCGGGGAGAACATATTTAATAAGTTGCTCTCCAAAAAAGCGACTTGCATCTCTTGGCAATTCATTGGGTAAATTGCCAACTGCCATCACGTCGATACAATTGTGTAAGTATGGCGCCGTTCTTTGCAAACTATTA
The DNA here is from genome assembly GCA_023263235.1 of Sediminibacterium sp. The sequence goes on from JALQXE010000147.1 coordinate 2,035, forward strand.
ATATCTACGCCATACACAGGTTCTTCAGATGTAGCATCACCTAAATTTATTGGCACACTTCCAAATGCATCATCTGTAATGTCGGCAATGGTAGTTAAAGCAAAGTCATCCTCTTTTAAATCATCTATTGTGAATAAAGAAGGTATCCCTTTTTCCCAATAAATACCATTCATTAAAATGTGCGTATGTTTTAAATACTCATTAAAAACACAACGATAGCTTTCAGGATGCTCATGAAAATCCATTCTATCATATGTTCCTGTTTGTTTATGAACATATAAATCACGCCCTTTTAAATGAACATATACAGGATAAGCATAGGTTCGGCTTATATATTCGTCGGGCTCAATTTGTTGCACGTCCATTAGGTTCATGATTTCTAAAATACCATGGGCTACTCTACCAGAACCTGTTACTGCAATTTTAATGTTAGGGAGTTTTAATCCAAAATAGGTATGAACCAATTCCATATAATCCTTCACATCTTTAACTCTTCCCAAATGAAAATCTTTTGTTTTATTTCCATAGGCCATGATACCATTATGTGCTCCCACAACACCAGCAAAAAATCCAAATCCTATTAATCTCTGTCCATCTTCATGTTCTAAGCATTCATAATCGATAAGGGTAATTTCTTTATCCATCATCGCATGAAATAATTGTTGATTGTAAGACTGTTCTTTTTTTGTGTGTGAAAAAAACAAATAGGTTTTACCCGCAATTAATTGTTTTACAGGCACTTCCTTAATACCCAATAAAATATCTGCACCGCTTATATCCTGTACAATTTTAATGCCCTCTCTTTCATATTCTTTATCGGGAAAACAGCGAGTTGGGGACGACTCCACCAAAATATCCCAATGCGGATAAGCTTCTTTAAACCATTTGCATTGCTTAGGCGTTAAAGCCACCCTATTATCACTAGGAACTTTTCCTTCTTTAATAAGCCCTAATACTGGCATTTGTTTAATTTTACACAATATACAAAATATAGAAATGAACTATTTTGAATTATTCGGATTACCTATTGCATTTAAAGCTGATCTTGGTCAGTTGAGAACTGCTTTTATGAATATCCAAAGAGCAACACATCCCGATAAATTTACGCAAGGAACCGAAATGGAACAGGAATCAGCACTTGAACAATCAGCTATAGCAAACAAAGGATTTTCGCTGTTGAGTAATCCCGAAAAAATACTTCCTTATGTTTTAGAAATTTCTGGACACATTCATCCCGATGAAAAGTATAATTTAGCCCCCGATTTTTTAATGGAAATGATGGAGCTAAATGAGGCTTGGATAGATGCCGAGGATGATAGCGCTAAACAAAATATACTTACCCAAATTAATACCTTAAAAAATGACATTTTTAGCCCGATTAAAGCCCATTTGGAAGCTGCTTCGATCGTTGATATTCCCCAAGAAGCAATGCTGCAAATAAAGGACTATTATTACAAGAAAAAATACCTGGATCGTATTTTGGCAGAATTCCATCATTAACGTAATATTGCATCCCG
>JALQXE010000165.1 GCA_023263235.1 Sediminibacterium sp.
TAATTGGACTTTCTTTTGGATGAATAATATCTTGCTTATTAAAATCTAAATCGGGTGCAGCTGCTAAATTTTCTGCCATGGTTTTTCCAGTAACGGTTAAACAGTCTCCATGTATCCAACCCTGTGCTAACATATATTTCATTACTGCAGGTACGCCACCATATTGATGCAAGTCCTGCATTAAATATTTACCCGATGGTTTAAAATCAGCAAGTACTGGAATTTTATCACTAATGATTTGGAAATCGTCCTGCGTAAATTCAACACCTACTGCCTTTGCCATTGCAATCATATGCAATACCGCATTCGTACTTCCACCCAATACCATAATCACAGCTACTGCATTTTCAAATGCTTTGCGTGTCATAATATCACGTGGCTTTATATCACGCTCTAATAATAAACGAATAGCTGCACCAGCATCCTTACACTCTTGTTGCTTTTCTTTACTCAATGCAGGGTTAGAAGATGAATAAGGTAAACTCATGCCCAATGCTTCAATTGCAGACGCCATAGTATTAGCGGTGTACATACCACCACAAGCACCAGCACCTGGACAAGCATGTTGAACAATACCTTTAAAATCTGCATCGTCTAACTGACCAGCAATTTTTTGTCCTAATGCTTCAAATGCAGAAACAATATTTAAGTCCTGTCCTTTATAATGTCCTGGTGCAATAGTGCCGCCATACAACATTAAAGAAGGTCTGTTTAATCGGCCCATTGCAATTAAAGAGCCGGGCATATTTTTATCACAACCAGGAACAGTAATCACAGCATCATAATATTGTGCGCCACAAACTGTTTCAATACTATCTGCAATCACATCTCTACTCACTAATGAATAACGCATGCCATCGGTACCATTACTCATTCCATCACTTACGCCAATAGTATGAAATGTTAATCCTACTAAATCATTTTCCCAAACACTCTTTTTTACATCGGCAGCCAATGCATTTAAATGCATATTACAAGTATTGCCATCATAACCCATACTTACAATGCCTACTTGTGCTTTATGTAAATCGGCATCTGTTAATCCAATGCCATAAAACATAGCTTGCGCAGCGGGCTGCGTGGGATCAAGGGTAATTGTTTTTGAATATTTATTTAATTCCATAATGTTTTTTGTCTTTTTATAAAGCCACTATAAAGCTGTTACTAAATGATGGTTGATTTATGCAAACGCTCATGGATAGGATGCGTTTCTCCTTTTGCATGACGCTCAATAAATTCACAAATCAAATCTCCAATAGCCGTAGTGGTATAACTATTCATTGGATCAATATCCTTTGTTACAAAACCGCTATTTAAGCACCATGCAGCTGCTTCTCTTACAATAGTCGCTTCGCTGGTTAATCCAAAATGCTCTAACATCATAGCAGCCGATAAAATTGAACCAAGTGGATTGGCAATGTCTTTTCCTTTTGCTTGCGGATAGGATCCGTGAATGGGTTCAAATAAAGCCACTGTATTACCAACAGATGCAGAAGGCAATAGTCCTAATGAGCCTGCTAATACAGAAGCTTCATCACTAATAATGTCTCCAAATAAATTTTCGGTTAATACCACATCAAACTGTGCAGGGTTTAAAATAATTTGCATGGCAGCATTGTCTACAAATAAATAATCCACTGCAACATCACTATACTCTTTTGCAATTGCTTGTACTACTTTTCTCCATAATCTTGAAGTTTCTAATACGTTGGCTTTATCAACGAGGGTTAATTTTTTTCTTCTAATTTGTGCATGCTTAAATGCCAAATGTGCAATACGTTCGATTTCGGCAACTGAGTAAGAACAATCATCTTTAGCTACCGTGCCATCCTCACTTACACTTTTTGCGCCAAAATAAATTCCCCCCGTTAACTCTCTATAAATTACAAAATCAACATTTTCTAACAACTTTGGTTTTAAGGGTGTTAAATGTTGTAATGCAGCATAGGTAGTTACAGGACGGATATTGGCAAATAATTGCAATTCCTTTCTTAGTTTTAATAAGCCTTGCTCTGGTCTCACTTTTGCAGTTGGATCATTATCATATTTTGGATCACCAATGGCACCAAATAAAATAGCATCGCTGTTTAAACAAATTTTAATGGTCTCGTCGGGCAATGGATTTCCAGTTGCGTCAATCGCACATGCGCCCATTAATGCATTTTCATAACTAAAGCTATGATTGTAATACTTAGCAATAGTATTTAATACTTTAATAGATTGTTGGGTTACTTCTGGTCCAATGCCATCTCCAAGGATGACCGCTATTTTCTTTTGCATAACTCTATATTTTTTCGCTTCATCAATTTATTTTTCGACTTGGCGTTGTGGTTTTATTGATTTGCTTTTTCGTATGCCTCTATTTCCGATTTCATGTTTAACAAATAATCAATGTCATCATATCCATTTAACATACATGTTTTTTTGTATGCATTGATTTCAAAGGTCTCTTTTGCACCAGTGGCATCAATGGTTATGGTTTGTGCTTCCAAATCCACCGTTAACGTATCATTCGCACCCTGCGCAAATATTTGTTGTAAGAAGGCGTCTGAAACGGTTACGGGCAATACACCATTATTCAAGGCATTGTTTTTAAAGATATCTGCAAAAAAACTAGACACCACTACTTTAAAGCCATAATCCTGAATACTCCAAGCAGCGTGTTCACGAGAAGATCCACATCCAAAGTTTTTTGCCGCTACTAAAATTTCACCACTGTATTGTTTTTGATTCAATACAAAATCTGCTTTAGGTTTTGTTTCATCATCGTTTTCGTATCTCCAGTCTCTGAATAAATTTTTTCCAAAACCATCTTTTGTGGTTGCCTTTAAAAAACGGGCAGGTATAATTTGATCTGTATCTACGTTTTCGATGCGTAAAGGAATAAATCTGCTTCTTATTTTTTGTAATGATTGCATATCCTATAATTTCATTGAGCGCCGAAGCAACTCGTTATCTTTTTAATTTGTGTTACGATTTAATTAGCAGCTTAATTTAATATATCTCTGATGTCAGTAATTTTTCCAGTTAACAATGCAGCGGCTGCTGTTAAAGGGCTTGCTAGCAAGGTTCTTGCTCCTGCCCCCTGACGTCCTTCAAAGTTTCTATTGCTGGTACTAATACAATATTCACCTGCTGGAATTTTATCTTCATTCATTCCTAAACAAGCACTACATCCAGCTTGTCTTATTTCCACCCCCGCATCGGCAAATATTTTATCCAAACCTTCTGCTTTTATTTGTTTTGCTACTTCTTGTGAACCGGGCACAATTAATGTTTTAATATTCGGATCCTTTTGCTTGCCTTTAATAATACTTGCTACCAAACGGAAATCTTCAATTCTTGAATTGGTACAAGAACCAATAAATACATTTTGAACCGGCATGCCTAATAAACTTTGTCCTGCTTTTAATCCCATATATGCCAATGCCTTTTCATAGTTTTGCTTTTCGGTAGCATCTGTAAAACTTTCAACAGTGGGTAGGGTTCCTCTTACGCTTAAGCCCATGCCAGGATTGGTTCCGTAAGTAATCATGGGATCAATATCTTCTGCTTTGATATTTATTTCAACATCAAATTTTGCATCTGCATCGGTAAACAATTCCTTCCATGCAGCTAATTTTTTATCCCAATCTGCACCCTGTGGTGCAAACAAGCGTCCTTTGATATAATCGAATGTTATTTGATCTGGTGCAATCATTCCGCCGCGAGCACCCATCTCAATACTCATATTACAAATGGTCATTCTTGCCTCCATACTCAATGCACGAATCGCAGAACCTGCATACTCTACAAAATAGCCAGTGGCTCCACTTGCAGAAATTTGAGCAATGATGTATAAAATAATATCTTTGGATACCACTCCATTTTTTAAGTCCCCGTCAATATTAATGCGCATTACTTTTGGCTTGCTTTGCATGATACATTGTGAAGCAAAAACCATTTCCACTTCACTTGTTCCAATACCAAAAGCAATACTTCCAAAAGCACCATGGGTGGAGGTGTGACTATCACCGCAAACAATGGTCATACCCGGTTGTGTAATCCCTAACTCTGGCCCAATGACATGCACAATGCCTTGATACTTGTGGCCTAATCCGTATAATTCAACACCATGTTTTTTACAATTCTCAATTAAAGTGTCTACCTGAAATTTAGATAAAGCATCCTTAATGGGTAACTCCTGATGCATGGTAGGTACATTGTGATCGGCTGTAGCTACTATTTGTTGAGGACGAAAAATTTGCGCACCTCTTTTTTCAATTCCACTAAATGCTTGCGGGCTCGTTACCTCGTGTATAAAATGTTTGTCGATGTAAACAACCGAAGGACCATCCTCAATTTGTTTCACCACATGCTTGTCCCAAATTTTTTCAAATAATGTTTTTCCCATTGTTCGATTATTATTCGTTTGTCTTTCTTAATTATTTTTTATACGCTGATGCCATTGATTGTAAATCAGCTTCTAAAACTTCTTTTTTCTTATCCGCGATTTCTAAAAACATTGGATACAAATCATCAATTTCATTTCTTGTAAACTGATGGCCTATTTTATGTAAACGATGCGCTAAAGCACTTCTTCCGCTTCTTGCAGTTAATACAATTTTACTATCCTCGGCTCCTACTTCGGCAGGATTAATAATTTCATAGGTTTGCGCTTCCTTTAAAAATCCATCCTGATGAATGCCCGATGAATGTGAAAATGCATTTGCACCTACTATGGCTTTATTGGGTTGTACCATCATGCGCATGATATCTGAAACCTCACGGCTTACTGCATTTAAGAGCTTTGGATTAATACTGGTATAAAATCCTAAGTCCTTGTGTTGATTTAAAATCATCACTACTTCTTCTAATGCAGTATTGCCTGCACGCTCTCCTAAACCATTAATGGTACATTCAATTTGTCTTGCACCACCAATCACACCTGCAATAGAATTTGCTGTTGCCAATCCTAAATCGTTATGGCAATGACAGGATAAAACTGCTTTGTCAATATTAGGTACATTGTTGTATAGGTAATTCATTTTTTCTTGATACTGTTGTGGCAAACAATATCCAGTGGTATCAGGAATATTTAATGTAGTAGCACCTGCTTTTACCACAGCTTCAATAACTCTCGCTAAATATTCATTGTCGGTTCTACCCGCGTCTTCTGCATAAAATTCAACATCATCGGTAAAGTTTCTTGCAATGGTTACCGCTTTAATAGCACGCTCAATTATTTCTTCTCTTGTAGAATTGAATTTATGTTTAATATGCAAGTCCGATGTACCAATACCCGTATGAATTCTAAAACGTTTTGCTGGCTTCAATGCTTGTGCAGCTACCTCTATATCATTTTGAACAGCTCTGGTTAATCCGCAAACCACCGTTTTGGTTAAGGTCTTTGCAATTTGATTCACCGACTCAAAATCACCAGGGCTGGAAACCGGGAAACCCGCCTCTAAAATGTCCACTCCCAACTCCTCCAACCTTACAGCTAGCTCTAATTTTTCCTTCGTATTAAGCTTACAACCCGGTACCTGCTCTCCGTCTCTTAATGTGGTATCAAAAATGAATACTTTTTGGCTCATATAATTGATTTTCAATCTGTTATAGATAAAAAAAGGGCTTCGAGCCCCTTTCTTATTTAAAAATACCCCATATTAACAAGTAATTCACATCAAAATTATGCCTATTTTACAATGTATAAGGACCTTATTTTTTCATCAATTGATTGATTTTCAATAACTTGAACTAAATTCAGCTACGATGCCCAACCTTAGCACCGACGCCCTATTTATTTTGGTTAAATCCCTGGAGAAGGGGGAAAAGCGCAATTTTAAATTGTATGCTGCCCGCAACTCTGCGTCGGCGGATTTAAAGATTGTTCAGTTATTTGATGCTTTGGACAAAATGAAGGACTATGATGAGGAGGAATTATTGCGTAAAAACGAGTCCATTCAAAAGCAACAGTTGTCCAACTTAAAGGCACATTTATACGACCAAATTTTATCGAGCCTACGAATTCTAAAGCAAAATGAAAATATTGATTTGCAAATTCATGAGCAATTAGATCATGCTAAAATTTTATACAACAAGGGTTTGTATTTACAAAGTCTTCGTTTATTAGATAAAATTAAAACACTCACCAAACAAAACAACCAGGTTACTTTTTTATTGCAGGTATTATTTTTAGAAAAGAAAATAGAATCATTGCATATTACAAGAAGTATGCAAGACCGCGCGCAACAATTAAGTGAAGAAATTGACGAAGTAAATGAACGTTTAGAATTGATTGCAAAAACCTCTAATCTTAGTTTACAATTATACAGTTGGTATATTCAACATGGACACGCGCGCAATGAGGAAGACCGAAAAACCTTGGATGCGCTCATGCAGGATCCAATTTTAGAAAGCGTGCAATCGGTTAAGGGATTTTATGAAAGATTATACCGCTATCAATGTCATTGTTGGTATGGTTTTATTACGCAGGATTTTTTAATGCATTATAGATACGCTCAAAAATGGGTAGACTTATTTGAGAAGGAAGAAGGCATGAAACAAATTGAATCGGCCCAGTATATTAAAGGCTTGCATAATTTAATTAGCGCCCACTTTGATTTAAAAAATATTGATAAGTTTAAAGAGACTATTTGCTTGTTAGAGCAGTTTAGCGAAACACCTATTGTACTTAACAATAAAAATAATTTAATTCAATCCTTTGTTTATTTATACATAGCTAAAATTAATCAGCATTTTCTGGAAGGCACGTTTAGCGAGGGTTTGGTCATGATTCCAAGTATGGAAGAAAAGCTTAAGGAAATTGAAATGTACATGGATAGTCATCGTGTTTTAGTTTTTTATTATAAAATTGCTTGTTTACATTTTGGGGCGGGCAATGCAGCTAAAACCATCGACTATTTAAATAGTATCATTCACTGGAAAGTAAACCTACGAGACGACTTACAATGTTATGCTCGTTTACTCCATTTAATTGCACATTATGAATTAGGCAATATGGAAGTTGTGGCATACTTGTCCAAATCGGTATATCGTTTCATGTCAAAAATGAAAAACCTAGGCGCAGTAGAAGAAGTATTATTTAATTTTTTAAAATCAGCCATCCAATCCGGTAAGCAGGCATCTTTTGAAGATTTATTAACTACTCTTCAGCCCCTGGAAAAAAATAAATTAGAGAGTAGAGCCTTTATGTACTTAGATATAATTTCTTGGTTAGAAAGTAAAATTCAAAACAAAGACGTTCAAACTATTATCAAAGAAAAATTTTTACAAAACAATAAATAAAAAAAGCCTTCCAGATGGAAGGCTTTTTTTATTAGCTAGTAGGTGCTAAGATGCATACATTGCGTCAATTTCTTTTTCAAAATTGGCGAGCACTTGTTTTCTTCTAATACTTAACTTAGGTGTCATTTCCCCTTTGTCAATGGTTAACTCTCTAGGCAACAAAGTAAACTTTTTAACCTGTTCAACTTGATTAAAGAGTTGATTGTATTCGGCAACCACCGAATCAATAGTAGCCATCACCATGGGATTTTTAATAATGGCTTCATTGCTCGTATATTCAATGCCATGTTGCTTTGCCCACTCTTTTAATTTTGAGAATCCAGGTACAATTAAAGCACTCACAAATCTTTTATTGTCTCCTACTAAAACAATTTGTTCAATGAAAGGACTCTCCTTCATTTTATTTTCTATAGGCTGAGGTGCAACATATTTACCGCCACTTGTTTTAAATAATTCTTTTTTGCGATCGGTAATTTTTAAATACTTACCGTCTTCAATCACACCTATATCGCCCGTGTGCAACCATCCATTAATAATAGTTTCAGCAGTCAATTCAGGTAACTTATAATATCCTTTCATTACACTTGGACCCGCTACACAAATTTCACCGTCTTCTTCTAGTTTTAATTGAACGCCATCAATAGGCAAACCAACGGTTCCAAATTTAGTATCTCCGGGTGTTCTAAAATTAATACTTATAATAGGGCTGTTTTCGGTTGGTCCATATCCTTCATAAACAGGAATTTGTGCTGCATTAAAAATGCGCAACAATTTTACCTGACAAGCAGCACCACCCGTTACTATAAATTTTACATTGCCACCAAGTCCCTCTCTCCACTTACTAAAAATTAATTTATTCGCAAGCTTTAATTGAATACGATACCATAATGAACCCGGTTTTAAGTTATCATACTTTTCACCCAAGGCCACTGCCCAAAAAAATAGTTTTCTTTTTAGGCCCGTCAATTCCTCGCCTTTTATCATTATTTTTTCAAATACCTTTTCTAATAATCTTGGTACCGTGGAAAATCCATCTGGGCACACTTCTTTTAAGTTGTCTCCAATGGTTTCCAAAGATTCTGCATAGTAAATACTCATTCCACTATACATATATATGTAGGAAGCTACTTTTTCAAAAATATGATTCAAAGGCAAAAAGCTTAACACTTTTTGATCTGGAGCATCTGGAAATGGAAAACTCTTTTTACCCGATTGTAAATTAAAATAAACGCTATGATGCGTTAACATCACTCCTTTAGGCGTGCCAGTAGTACCCGAAGTATAAATAAAGGTAGCCACCTGTTCTACAGGAATTGTTTTTTTAATAACCTCTACTTGTTGTAATAAATCAGCATCTGTTAAACATAATTCACTCCAATGCTTTGCACCTGGGATATGATCAAATGTGTATACTTCTTTTAAACAAGGTACATTGTCTTTAATAGACATCACCTTGTTGTATAATTCTTGATTGCTTGCAAACATATATTTTACAGAAGCATCATTCAAAATAAAAGTTAACTCCAAAGGATTGGTTGTTGGATAAACGGGTACCCATATCACACCAATTTGTTGAGTCGCCAAATCGGCCATTAACCACTCTGGTCGGTTGCTACTTATAATGGCAATTTTATCGGAACCTTCTGGTGTAAAATCATTTCCACTCAAACCCAAACTCAATAATCCTGCACTTAAAGAATTCACCGTTGCGGCTACTTCCTTTGTGGAATATGTTCTCCAACTACCATTTTCTTTACCGGCCAACATGACGTCCTGAGGAAAATTATCTAATTGATGTTGGATACAATCAAAGAGTCTTTTTGGTTCCATATAGCAAACAATTTGTGTAACAAAGTACAAAAAAAACCAGTCTTTTGACTGGTTTTAGATCGGAAAATTCATTGAATATATTTCGAAAAAAGATATTAATTATTTGCTTCGTAAATCAAATGTGTTAGTAAGCCGTCTCTTAATTTTGGTTCGAACCAAGTGCTTTTGGGAGGCATTACCTCTCCCGCATCTGCGATATTAAACAACTGGTCAATGGTCACTGGATATAAGCTTATCGCCAATTGCATTTCACCACTATCTACTCTTTTTTCTAATTCACCTAAACCTCTTATACCGCCCACAAAATCAATGCGTTTGTCGGTGCGTTGATCAACAATACCCAACAACTTAGCTAATATATTATTGGATAAGATGGTTACGTCCAATACACCAATAGGGTCGTTGTCATTATAGGTACCCGGTTTTGCTTTTAATACATACCACTTACCCGCTATGTACATTCCAAAACTGTGGATTACTGTAGGTTTATAAGCACCCTCATGTTCAAAAATGTCGAATTCATTTTCCAATGCAGCCATAAAAGTTTCAACAGAATGTCCATTTAAATCTTTTACAACACGGTTGTAGTCCATGATATGTAATTGATTTGAGGGAAATAAAGTAGTTAAAAAGTAATCTGCAGCGGGCGTAGCGCTGTCCCCAAGGGCTAATTTCACTTTTGCAGCAGATGCAGCACGGTGATGTCCGTCGGCTATATATGTGCAGGGCACTTCGGTTGCAAATAAATGCGTGATTTGTTCAATGATGGTGGTATCCGTTACCGCCCAAACAGAATGTTGGATTCCATCTTCGGTAATGAAATCATAAACAGGGGTTTTAGCTGTTTTCCATTTTTCAATAACCGTATCAATAGATGCCTGATTGCGATATGCTAAAAAAACATTGCCCGTTTGTGCGCCTGATGTTTTAATGTGATTAATTCTATCCTGTTCTTTTTCTGGTCTTGTGAACTCGTGCTTTTTAATAATATCATTATTATAATCTTCGATGCTGCTCACACAAACCAAACCAGTTTGTGCACGTCCATCCATAATTAATTGATAGATATAATAACATGGTTTTGACTCCTTAAATAAAACATCTCTTTGAATAAATGCATTTAAATTTTCTAATGCCAAATCATAAACCTGTTGAGCATGTATGTCAACAGATTCTGGTAAATCAATTTCACTTTTTGTAATATGTAAAAATGAATAAGCATTGCCTACTGCTTCGGCTTTTGCTTCTGCACTATTTAAAACATCGTATGGTTTACTTGCTACTTGCTTCGCTAATTGAGGCTGAGGGCGAAGCGCTTCAAAGGGTCTAATATTTGCCATGAGTGCAAATATCGGTATTTTTTTGGAGGAAAAGATTTTTATTGAAGCCGTTTAAATAAAAATTATTTTAAGAAAACTTTTGCATTAAATCACAAAATGCTTGTACACTGCTCATTGGCAATGCATTATACATACTAACTCTAATGCCTCCAACTGTTCTATATCCTTTAACACCAATCATGCCTTCTTTTTTACACAATGCTAAAAAAGATTCCTCTTTATTTGGATCCGTTAAAAAGAAAACCGCATTCATAATACTACGATCTTCTTTTTGAATAGGACAATAAAATGCAGGATGTTCATCAATAGTTTTATATAATAATGTTGCTTTTGCTTTATTTCGTTTTCCCATCTCAACTAATCCACCTTCTTTTTCAATCCACCTTAAGGTTAACAAACTAACATAAATCGAAAATACAGGAGGCGTATTTAATAAACTACCTGCTTCAATGTGTTTTTGATAATCTAAAATGGCAGGAACTTTTCTGTTTACTTTACCTAGTATTGATTTTTTTACAACCACCATGGTAACACCAGCGGCACCCATATTTTTTTGTGCACCTGCATATATTAAATCAAACTTTTTAAATGCTGTAGGTCTGCAAAATATATCGGAACTCATATCACCCACTAAGGGTACATTCACTTGTGGGTATTGATGCCATTGTGTTCCCTCTACTGTATTGTTGGTAGTAATATGTAAATAGCTAGTGCCTTCAGGTAATTGTAAATCCTTTTTTAAATAAGTATGTTTTTTATCTGAGCTATCCGCTACCACTGTGACAGGTCCAAATATTTTTGCCTCTTTTACGGCTTTATTCCCCCAAACACCGTTATCACAAATTGCAGCCATTCCATTTTCATCCAATAAATTCATGGGCACTTGCATAAACTGCATGGTGGCACCTCCTTGCAAAAAAAGCACTTCATATGCATCATCTAAATCCATTAAACGCTTCACTGTTGCTTTTGCTTCTTCCACTACTTCAACAAAAAAAGAAGTACGGTGTCCAATTTCTAAAATAGACAGCCCTGTATTATTAAAATTATGGATTGCCTCCGCTGCCCGATCTAACACTTCCTTTGGTAAAATTGCGGGCCCTGAATTAAAATTGTGCAATTGCATTATGAATATTTAATTTAAAATCTACTTTTTTATTATCGCTTATTTGAAGTGTTTATTTATTTACAAATTTATTGAATGCATGTAACCCTTATATATATTAGGTTTCAGGATCATCGTCAACATCGGTAACACCTCCCGATACCACATATTTCATTGCTTCAGATGCACTCACTCCATCAGGCAATCTTTTAATTCTTGATAGTGGCACCATATAAGTAATTCCGGAAATGGCATAAGAATGCGGTACATATACAGTAACATGTTCATGCAAACCAAAATGTTCGGTTGAATCCTGCGTAATAAATCCTACCCTCCATACATCAACAGCATCTACATTCACTAAAACGGGTTGATCAAATTTTTTCTTATTCCCCGCAAAGGCTTCTAAAAAATCTTTTACCGATGAATATATAATTTTAATACCTGGTGTGCGTTCTAAAATTTTATCAAAAACAGAAACCAATCTTTCTACAAAAAACAAAGACGATAACCAACCAATTATTAATACCAAAGCAATGGCCACCACAAAACCCAATCCAGTTACTTTTGGTATTTTACCATCCACCATGGCAAACTTAACGGGGAAAATGGTATTTAATAAATTAGGTAAAAAGTTGTCTACCCAATTAAATAGGCTAACAATCACCCAAATGGTAACACCAATGGGCGCCAAGAGAATAACCCCCTGAAAGAAAAATTGAGCTAAAATGCTTAAAATCTTCTTCTGTTTAAATTTCTCCCGAATAGACTGCATAAATGGACGTATTTAGGCTCAAATTTCATCCTTTTTTACCATTCAACATAAATAATAAATTATTTGCCTTGGAAACTTTGAATACGAAATTAGTTTCCGTAGTTTTGCGCCTCAATTTGAACTATGGAAAATCGCATTTTATTTAAAGCCAGGGATTTAATGACGCGCCATGGGGTAAAACATGTTACCATGGACGACATTGCCACCCAGTTAGGCATTAGCAAGAAGACTATTTACCAGTTTTACAAGGATAAGGATGCCTTGGTTATGGCAGTGGTGAACTTTGAACTAGAAGAGCAGTCAATTAAGTGTCAAAGAACCCAGGATAATGCAGATAATGCCGTTCATGAAATGTTCATGATTTTAGAAGACATCCAACAGATGTTTAAAAACATGAACCCAATGACTATGAATGAGTTGGCTAAATATTATCCAGAAGCTTTTATGCGTATTCAAAATCATAAAGATGACTTTATGCATAAAATAATTAAGACCAACTTAATCAAAGGCATTGAGCAAGGTGTTTATAGAAAGGAAATTGATCCTGAAATTTTATCTATCTATCGATTAGAAACAAGCTTTGTTCCTTTTAATGCTCAACTATATCCTTTTAGCAAATTTGATATTGGCAAAGTGACTTTACAAATCATTGAAAATTTTATTTATGGTGTAATGTCAATAAAAGGGATAGAATTAATGGAAAAATATAAACTCCAAGAATCTACATCTGCAAATGCACTTGAAGACAATTTGGATCAAAATAAATAAATCAACAATAAACAAGCAATATAACAAATGAAAAAACTAATTTTCTTCATCATGGTTCTTGCCATTACGAGCTTTACACAAGCGCAGGAGGCAGGGATTCCTACACATGCATTTTCTTTGGATCAATGTGTTGAATATGCACAAAAAAATAATGTGCAAGTAAAAAATGCATTATTGGCCATTGAAGTTCAAGCACAAACCAATAGGGAAATTGCGGGCGCTGCTTTACCTACCATTAACACGAATGTAAGCGGTACCGACTATTTAAAAATTCCTACCTCTTTATTACCTGGTCAAATTTTTGGGGGAGCAGCGGGTACTTTTATTCCTGTTCAGTTTGGTACAAAATTTAATGCAAATTTTGGCGCTAGTATTCAACAATTGTTGTTTGATGGTCAAGTATTTATTGCTTTACAAGCAAGAGCAACTTCTATGGATTTGCAAAGAAAAAATGCAGCACTTACGCAAGAAGCTATTAAAGCGAATATTTATAAAATATACTATCAGCTTTCTGCAAGCAAAACACAACTAAATATTTTAGATGCCAATATCAATAGAATTAAAGCATTGGCGCGTGATGCAGAAATTATGTATAAAAATGGTTTCGCTGAAAAATTAGATGTGGATAAAGTGAGTGTTCAATTGAACAATCTTGAAACGGAGAAATTAAAAGCCAACAATAGTGTTGCCATTGGTTATATGGGATTAAAAATGTTAATGGGAATGCCCGTTAAAGACAGTTTAGTGCTAACGGATGTGATTAACGAAAGTAGCTTAACCAATGATGTTTTATCGGATGCCGATTTTCAATATACAGTACGTAAGGATTTTCAATACCTCAACACTGTGAAAAAAATGAATGAGTTTAATATAAAGCGTTACCAGTTAAGCAACCTGCCTACTATTTCAATGTCAGGCTCTTTTTCTAAAAATGCACAAAGAAGCAAGTTTGATTTCTTTGAAGGAGGAAATTGGTTTCCAACCTCTCTTGTAAGTTTAAATATAAACCTACCCATATTTAATGGTTTTGCTACAGACGCGCGTATTAAAAGAACAAAAATTGAATTAAGACAAACGCAAAATCAAATTGAGTCACTTAAGAACAGCATTGACAATGAAATGAACCAAGCTAAGCTTAATTATATGTCTTCAGTAGCTACCGTTCAGTTTCAGAAAAAGAATATGGAATTAGCAGAAAAAGTGTATCAACAAACTAAAAAGAAGTTTGAAGCAGGAACAGGTTCTAATACCGAAATTTCTGCAGCACAAACCGATCTTGTAAGTGCACAAAATAATTATATGAATGCATTATATGCAGCTTTAATTGCGAAAGTAGATTTATTAAAAGCAAGTGGTAAATTATAAAATCAAAAACAATACAATAAAAATATAGAAATGAAAAATAGTATAAAATTATTTACAATGAGCTTAGTGATGATTTCACTTGCTTGTGGAGCTGGAAAAAATTCAATTGAAGCAAAAAAAGCAAGTTTAGAGCAATTAAAAAAACAAGCTTTAGAATTAAACGCTAAAATTTCAACTTTAGAAAAAGAATTGGAACAAGCGGGCGCTAAAGACCAAGCAAAAGCGGTATTAGTGGCTATTGCGCCTATTGCTACTCAGGATTTTAATCATTTTATTGAATTACAAGGGAAGGTGGAATCTGAAAGTGTTTCTTACGTAACGCCACGTGCAGGTGGAGGTCAAGTAAAGGCAATTTATGTGAAAAGAGGAGACCGAGTTAAAAAAGGTCAATTGTTACTACAATTAGACAACAGCCTTATTAAACAAAACGCTGCGGCAATGGCTCAAAATTTAGAAACAGTGAAAGCACAAGCTGCATTGGCTAAATCGGTATATGAAAAACAAAAGAATTTATGGGATCAAAATATTGGAAGTGAAATTCAATTGATGACGGCTAAAACCAATGCCGATGCAAGTGCAAGTCAATTAAAAGCCGCTACAGAGCAATTGGGCATGATGAATCAGCAATTGTCTTATACAAGCGTATATAGTGATGTGGATGGTGTGGCAGAGGAAGTAAATGTGAAAGTGGGTGAACTTTTTGGTGGTGCAGGACAAATTAAAA
>JALQXE010000046.1 GCA_023263235.1 Sediminibacterium sp.
TATTGGCCGAAATTGAGGTTAAACGAAAGACACCTAAGAAAAAAAGTAATTGGCAAAGTAAGTATGAGCAAATGATGGAGGCTCAAAAAAAAGTACAAGCACTAAAAGATAAAAATAATAAATAGTATTTGTTAAGAAAAGACCCTTGATAGGGTCTTTTCTTATACACCATTCTCACTGTGAAAAGAATACCCCCCATATTTATTTTTTGCATTCTAATGCCAATTATGTCGCTTTATGCACAAACCAAAAACATTGGTGAATGTGCATTGCAGTATAGTATCGTTCAATTGGATCAAAAAGACACTGTTGGTGTTAAATGGGTTTATGTAAAGGGAGATCAATGTAAAACAACAATACATACTTCGCAATTGGTGCAATCGCTTTATTTTAATGCACAAAGTAAAATAGCTACCATCACTAAAGATATTGGAGAAAGTCATTTTATTCAAGATGTTGTTTATCCGCCAACGGATCAGCCTACATTAATTTCCATGAAAGAAGTGCTATCCGATAGTACTTTTCAAATTTTAGGATATGCATGTAAACAAGTAGAGCTAAAATGGAGTGACGGTATTGTATATCAAATTTGGTATACACCAGAAATGATTACCACCGTAAGTAATTTTGAAGTTGCATTTAAGGAAGTAGCGGGTTTGGTACTCTGCTACAATGTAATTCCAGTGACTGGAAATGCTATACAATATAAAGCAATGAGTATTGATTTTAGTCCAATTCCATTTAGTCAGTTTATTATCAATAAGGATCAATTCCAAATTATTGAATAAAATAACGCGCATTTAATTGCTGAATATATTAAGACTAAATAGACTAAGGAGCAGTTGGCGTCTTGAACTTAGAAAGCACATTGTGATGATAAGGAATCACATAAGAGATGTTTCCTTTATTATACATTAAGTAACTGCTATTTGATTTATTATTCTCTTTTGAATTCAATCCAGCCAAACCTTTGTATTGAAAACTTGCTTTTAAAGTTGCAAAAGTTGCTGTTTTATGAGCAGTAGCATTTAAGTTCCTTAATGAAAATTTTTCAGATGTTTTTTTTGTTTCGATGGTACCTGTAACTATTACGGACGCATAAGTATTGTAAGAAACAAGTAAAATACTTGCCAATACTGCAACAGATAATATGTTTTTAATGGTACGCATGATTAATGCAAAGGTAAAACCTTCTTTTATCAATTTAAAATAAATCTTTAAACCTGTTGAATGTCAATTGTGAACAACAAAATATGGCAAATAGGAGTGGCTGTGGTATATTTATTCAGTACCTAAGTAGCCATTTATATCTAAATAATTGGTTATCAATAACTTAATTATAGATTGCAAATATTTTAACTATGTTTGATCGTCATAAGGAAGAGGAAGGGGGGGATATCAAAGAACTAATCCTACGTTACCATAATTTAAAGCAGGGCCGATCTAATTCCTATATTGAGGAGGACGATTTTGAGCGTATCATAGAACATTTTGATGAAAAGGACGAGATAGGAGAAGCAATTCAAGCAGCCAATTTGGCCTTGGATCAATATCCATTTTCGGCTTTGTTAATGATAAAAAAGGCAGATTTGCTGCTGGCTACACGAAAATATCAAGAGGCTTTAGATTTATTAGATACAGCAGCCTTATATGATCATAAAGATATGAATCTGTTTATTTTAAAAACCGATGCTTATTTAGCCTTAGATATGCCGGAACAAGCCATCGTGTTATTACAAGAAGCTTTGCATTTATTTGAAGGTGTTGAGCGAACCGAATTGCTATTTGAGTTGGCAGACGTTTATGATGACCATGAAGCTTTTGACAAAGTATATGATTGTTTGCAATTGGTATTAGAAGAGGACCCAATGAATGAGGAAGCATTGTATAAGATTTGTTTTTGGACTGATTTTACAGGAAGGAATGAAGAGAGTATTCGTTTGCATAAACGCATCATTGATGAACAACCATATAATGCTTTAGCTTGGTTTAATTTAGCCGCTGCTTATCAAGGATTAAAATTGCATGAGAAAGCGATTGATGCATATCAATATGCAATTGTGATTGATGAAAAATTTGATTATGCTTATCGTAATATGGGGGATGCTTATTTACGTATTCGTAAATATAAAGAAGCCATTGAAGCATTGGAAAAAGTGTTGGAATTATCACGTCCCGAAGATGTAATTTATGAAGCGATTGGTCATTGTTACCACCGAATGAAAAATTATGCACAAGCACGTTTCCATTATAAAAAAGCGGTGCATTTAAATCCAGACGATAGTAGGTTGTATCAAAAAATTGCAGCTACCTACATGCAAGAAGGTCAATGGCAGCAAGCTATTAAACAATTAGAACATGCTATAAGAATTCATAAACATATAAATGAATACTCCATATTAATGGGCGAGTGTTTTATGCACTTAGGTGAGTTTAAAGAAGCTGCTGCCTATTTTGGAACAGTAGTAAAAAACAAGCCAAAACAAATTGCTGGTTGGGAGTCATTAATCAAATGTTTGGTAGCAAATGACCAGTTGGCATTGGCTTTGGAACAAACCGAGATCGCCTACATTTCAACTGCAGGTAAGGTTGTTTTTGTGTTTTATCGTAGTGCAATTTTATATATGATGCAAAAAACATCCGAAGCATTATTACAATTAGAAATGGCTTTATCAAAATCATCAAACTTAGTAAATAAGCTAACAAAGTTTTATCCTGAAATGATGCAAGATCCTAAAGTCTCAGAAATGATAAGTAATTATAAAAAGGGAAAACAATCTTAGTCATTTGAGTTAACTTTGCGCATCTCAAGTATTTTATATGAATAATTTTAATTTATCACAAATTCCAGAACGTACGCGTAAGCCAAGAAAGAGTGGGTTAACAATGGTAATGGATAAGGGTTTGAGTTTTAATGAAGCCGAAAATTTTATAAGTATTTCTGGTATTCACACCGATGTAGTAAAATTGGGTTTTGGAACCTCCATGGTGACACCCAATTTAAGAGCCAAAATTGAGTTATATCAATCACATAATATCCCAGTTTATTTTGGGGGTACCCTTTTTGAAGCCTATGTAATTAGAAATCAATTTGAAGATTATATCGCAATGTGTAAGGATTATAAAATTGATTTGATTGAAGTGAGTGATGGTTCCATTGAAATTCCACACGCCGAAAAATGCGGTTATATTGAAAAAATTTCAAAAATTTCTAAAGTAATTAGTGAAGTTGGAAGCAAAGATGCTGCTCATATTATTCCACCTTATAAATGGATTGAGCTAATGAGTGCTGAATTGAGTGCTGGTTCGGAATATGTAATTGCGGAAGCGCGTGAAGCAGGTAATGTTGGAATATATCGAGGCAGCGGAGAAGTGCGTGAGGGATTGGTTCAAGAAATTTTAACTAAAATTCCTGCTGAAAGAATTTTATGGGAAGCGCCTCAAAAAGCACAACAGCTCTATTTTTTAGAATTGATAGGATGTAATGTAAACCTTGGAAATATTGCGCCTTCTGAAGTCATTCCATTGGAGGCAATGAGAATCGGATTAAGAGGCGATACTTTTCATTTATACTTAAATAAATAGTTGTGCGTCATTTTGGATTAATTGGTTTCCCATTATCACACTCATTCTCGCAAGGATATTTCAAAGAAAAATTTGAGCGTGAAAAGATTGGAGATGCATTTTATGAGAATTATCCAATACCTTCTATCCAAGCATTTACTAGCTTATGGGATGCGGATAAAAATTTGCAAGGATTAAATGTAACCATTCCTTATAAAAAAGAAGTTATTCCTTTTTTACAACACCCATCATCTGTTGTTAAATCAATTAATGCCTGTAATTGTATACGAAAATTTAACGGCGCATTGTATGGTTATAATACGGATGTAATTGGTTTTGAAAATTCCTTATTGCCATTTTTAAAACCTCATCATACCCATGCATTATTATTAGGTACCGGTGGCGCTGCTGCCGCGGTTGAGTGGGTGTTTAAAAAATTACATATAACTTATCAAATTGTTTCAAGAACTGCTGGTGTTGGTTGCATAAGTTATGACCAAGTAACACCTGCTATCATGGCATCGCATACCTTGGTTATAAATACCAGCCCCTTGGGTATGTACCCCAATTTAAATCAAGCACCTGAATTGCCATATGCAGCAATGGGGGCACAACATCATTTGTTTGATTTAATATATAATCCAAGTGAAACCTTGTTTTTGCAAAAAGGGGCAGCGCAAGGTGCAAGCATTCAAAACGGTTTAGAGATGTTACATATTCAAGCCGAAAAAAGTTGGGAAATATGGAATGCAACAACGCCTTTGGAACAATAAGAATCGAGTGTTTTATTCTGATCTCCCATTGCCAAATTAAATTTACACTTCACGAAAATTCCTTAGAAATTCAAAAAGTTGGGTAACTGCTTTTTGACGATGACTGAATTTATTTTTTTCATCCATACTCATTTCTGCAAAACTTTTATCAGCTCCTTCTGGAATAAAAATGGGGTCGTAGCCAAAACCTTTCTCTCCATTCATTTCCAATGCAATACGTCCCTTGCAAATCCCTTCAAAATAAATAGTATCTGGTTTGTTATTTTTATTTTTCCATAGCAAACATATCACGGTTCTAAATTGTGCATTTCTATTTGTAATATTTTTTAAATTCAATAAAACTTTATCAATGTTAGCCTGAAAGTCGCGATCCTCACCAGCATAACGCGCGCTTTTAACACCAGGTGCGCCGTTGAGTGCATCTATTTCTAATCCCGTATCCTCACTAAAACAATTTTTATTAGTAATGGTAAAGATGGTACTTGCTTTTTCAAGCGCATTTTCCTGAAGTGTCTCATGTGGTTCTGGAATGTCAATATCAATGCCAGCTTCACTTAAAGGAATGATATTAAAATCGGATCCAACCAATGACTGAATTTCAACAATTTTATTTTTGTTATTGGTTGCAAATATGAGCGTGTGCATTGTAATGAAGTGTATTGATGAAAGCAAATTGATTGAAAAGAAAAGAATTATAATCCGAATAGTTGCTTTAATAAAATCCAAAGTGTTCCTTTCTCTATTTTAGCTTCTGCTCCGGTACCTTGCATGGTTGATAATGCTTTGCTAAAAAACAAACGAGTGTCACCCAACGCATTTACTTTATACAAAGTATTGGGTAGTTTAATTTTTAAATCTGCACTAGCAATATCAAAACACATAATCAAAGTTGAAGGGAGTGTTTCTAAAATTTGATGTAAGCTGGTTTCTTGATTACCAATATTCACTAAAGCAATATCTGCAATGGTGAGTTTGCAGGCATTTAAAATAGAAGTAAGTAATATAAAATCTGTTTCGTTTAAATACACAGAATTTGGGTCGTTAACAATAACCAATATTTTTTTATGATGATCCCCTAAATGTTTTAATGGTCCGGTTGATTTTTTAACTTTTGGCAGTTCAATAGGAGCAATATTGGAAGGAGTTGAGGAAACGAGTTCTTCTTTATTTTGATTTTTTTCCGCCTTTTTTTCGCTTTCAGGCAATACCAAAGTATCTTTATATAAAGAAACCAATACGGAGGCCGGCAATATTGTTTTTGGATCTTGCATTGAATCGGAAAATTAAATGAATTGATTCAATAAGAAAAATAACACTTGTTAGTTATCTCTATTTTATGTTACTTTGCGCTCAAATTTTAGGAGCCCTTAAAACATTTATATTATGTCAACACAAAAAATCCCTGTAACACTAAACAACCAACCTAAATTGCCCACTTTTGATATGGATGCGATTGCATTTGGTAAGAATTTCACCGATCATATGTTAACAGCGGATTATGAAAATGGAGAATGGAAAAATATTGAAATTAAGCCCTATGCACCTTTTGAAATGGACCCTTCTTGTGCAACCCTTCATTATGGTCAAACAATTTTTGAGGGCATTAAAGCATATAAAAATGAGAAAGGGGAGGTAGTCATTTTTAGACCGGATCAAAATTTTATTCGATTTAATAAATCAGCTGAGCGCATGCAAATGCCTACCGTACCTGAATGGTTATTTATGGATGGCATGAAACAATTAATTGATTTGGAAAGAGGATGGATTCCAAGCAAACCAGAATGTTCTTTATACATAAGACCTTTCATGATAGCAACTGATCCTTTTTTAGGAGTGCGTGCTTCAAGCACCTATAAATTCATGATTATTTTAGGACCTAGTGGCGCTTATTTTTCTGCACCCATGAAAATATTAATTGAACAACATTATACTCGTGCAACACCTGGTGGCGTTGGGTTTGCAAAGAATGGTGGAAATTATGGAGCAAGTTTATATCCAGTTGCTTTAGCACAAGCAAAAGGGTATGATCAAGTTTTATGGACCGATGCCATTGAACATAAATATGTGGAAGAAGTGGGTATGATGAATGTGATGTTTGTAATTGATGGCAAAGTAATTACGCCAAGTGTTGAAAAGGGAACGGTATTAAAAGGGGTGACCAGAAATTCAGCAATTACTTTATTAAGAGATATGGGTTATGAAGTGGAAGAGCGTTTCTTGTCCGTAGCAGAAATTGTAGACGCCCATAAAAAAGGATTATTTACGGAAGTTTTTGGTGTGGGAACAGCTGCTGTTGTTTCTTATATTTCAAGATTGGCTCATGCAGAATACGTAATGGATTTTGACGTGGATGCATTAAAAGTGGCTCCAGCCCTTAAAAAAGAGCTAAATGACATTAGGATGGGAAATATTGTGGACAAACATGGTTGGTTAATGCATGTTTAACTAAAGTGTTGAAAATCAAATATTTGAATTTTTGTTTGACAGCCTTCAAATGCTTTTTTTTACCAAAAAAGTTGAATTTGCTTTATTTTTTTAAAATTAGCCAATAAACATTTTGGTAATTCGTTAACAGCCATTACCTTTGCCGTCCGAATTTTTTATAAACAGAATTGAACAAAACAGCATAATAAATGCCTACTATTCAGCAATTAGTTAGAAAAGGCCGTGAGATCATCAGGGCGAAAAGTAAATCAAGAGCTTTGGATGCATGTCCTCAGCGTCGTGGCGTTTGTACAAGAGTGTATACTACTACACCTAAAAAACCAAACTCAGCTCTACGTAAAGTAGCTAAGGTTCGTTTGACAAACAAAATTGAGGTGATTGCCTACATCCCAGGTGAAGGTCATAACTTACAAGAACACTCAATCGTATTAATCCGTGGTGGTCGTGTAAAAGACTTACCAGGTGTGCGTTACCACATTGTACGTGGTAGCCTCGATACTGCAGGTGTGAAAGACCGTAAGCAGTCTCGTTCTAAATACGGTACTAAAAAAGAAAAGGCTAAAAAATAGTCTCTAAAAATATTATTACAAAAAAGCTAATAAGTAGATCACATGCGTAAAGCACAAGCCAAAAAATTACCCCTAGCTCCTGATGGACGTTTCAATGATAAATTGGTTACTCGTTTCATTAATAACTTAATGTGGCAGGGTAAAAAAAGTACTGCTATCAACATTTTCTATGATGCAGTAGACAAGGTTACTAAAATGACCGGTGAAGATGGATATGAAGTATGGAAAAGAGCCGTTGCAAATGTAACGCCTGCTGTTGAAGTACGTAGCCGTCGTATTGGTGGTGCTACTTTCCAAATTCCTTCAGAAGTACGTGCGGATCGAAAGATTTCATTGAGCATGAAATGGTTAATCCGTTACAGCCGTGAAAGAAATGGTCGTACCATGGCCGACAAATTAGCGAACGAAATGTTAGCTGCTAGTAAGGGTGAAGGTGCTGCTTTCAAAAAGAAAGAAGATACACACCGTATGGCTGAAGCGAACAAAGCGTTCTCTCACTTCAAAGTTTAATTTTAAACAAACTGCTTATATAAGCCCCAAACTTAGGTTTGGGGCTTTTTTTGTGCATAATTAATTAATAAATTACACCGGAAACCTTTTTCCAATTGGTATAATTATTACCTTTGCCGCCTCAAAAATTGGGGAACTGTTTCCTCAAGCAAAACTTAAAAAACAAGCACTATTATGGCTGACTTGAAATTTCAAAGAAACTTTGGTATCGCCGCACACATCGATGCAGGTAAAACCACTACAACAGAGCGTATCTTGCGCTACACAGGTATGATTCATAAAATTGGTGAAGTGCACGATGGTGCTGCTACAACCGATTGGATGGAGCAAGAAAAAGAAAGAGGTATTACCATTACTTCTGCTGCGGTTAGCTGCCAATGGAATTTTCCTACTGTAAAAGGTAAGGCGGATGCTAATACAAAAAGTTATTATTTCAATATCATCGATACTCCGGGTCACGTGGATTTTACCGTAGAGGTAGAACGTTCTATGCGTGTATTAGATGGTTTGATTGCACTTTTTTCTGCAGTTGATGGGGTAGAACCACAATCAGAAACAGTATGGCGTCAAGCAAACCGTTA
>JALQXE010000060.1 GCA_023263235.1 Sediminibacterium sp.
TGTTTCATGGGTGCCTTCTACTGTTCCGTTCTTTGTTTTTACGATGGTGTTTTGTGCCATAAGATTAGTGGCGAAAATTAGAGTTGCGGCTAAAAGTTTAGTTTTCATAGAATAAGTTGGAATGGTTTGAATTCTTTATAAATAAACAGTAATTATTTTAAATAATTGTTGTTTTTCTTACATTTAAGTATATGAAAGTAAATCTATCCCTTTATTTTAGTAATACAGGAAGTAAAGCTAAAATTTTTATCCTTATTTGTTTATTAAATGTGCAACATTTATATGCTCAATCAATTGTTGAGAAAATAATTGATGAAGGTAACAATCGGTCTCAATTACAATCATTAGCACATGAATTGTTTGATGTTATTGGTCCAAGGTTAGTAGGTACACCACAAATGAAAAAAGCCAATGATTGGGCAGTTGAAAAATATGCTAATTGGGGTATTATTGCAAGAAATGAACAATGGGGTGTCTGGAAAGGATGGGAACGTGGAATAACGCATATTGACATGCTTTCTCCTAGAGTTAAAAGTTTAGAAGGCACCCAATTGTCTTGGAGTCCTTCTACAAAAGGGAAGAAAGTTAAAGCTGAAATTATAATTATTCCTGAATTGGCAGATTCTATTGCTTTTGAAAATTGGTTGCCAAATGTTAAGGGAAAATTTGTGATGATTTCAATGAATCAACCAACAGGAAGACCAGATGAAAACTGGCAACAATTTGCTACAAAAGCATCTTTCGAGCAACTAAAAAAAGACAGAACAGCGCAAATAGAAGCTTGGCGAAATCGTATTGCTAAAACAGGGTATTCTACAAAAATGCTTCCAATAATATTGGAGAAAGCAGGTGCTGTAGGTATTTTAACCAATAACTGGTCGAGTGGTTTTGGAGTGGATAAAATTTTCAATGCCTATACCACTAAAATTCCTACTGTTGATATTGCATTAGAAGATTATGGGACTTTGTATCGTTTAGTAACATCCGGTCAAAATCCCATTATTAGTATTCAGACTGATTCTAAAGACTTAGGATTTGTGCCTTCTTTTAATACCATTGCCGAAATAAAAGGAAAAGAAAAGCCAGATGAATATGTAATGTTATCTGCACATTTTGATTCTTGGGATGGAGCTCAAGGTGCTACGGATAATGGAACAGGCACTTTAACAATGATTGAAGCAATGCGTATTTTAAAATTATTTTACTCTAATCCTAAACGAACAATTTTAGTTGGTCATTGGGGTAGTGAGGAACAAGGATTAAATGGTTCGAGAGCATTTGTAGAAGACCATCCTGAAATAGTCAATAAACTACAAGCATTATTTAATCAGGACAATGGAACAGGTAGAATTGTAAATATATCTGGTCAAGGATTTCAAAATGCTGGTGATTTTATAACTCGCTGGTTGGCAGCAGCACCAAGTTATATTAGAGATTCAATCAAAACCAATTTTCCAGGCATGCCTGGTGGAGGAGGCAGTGATCATGCATCCTTTATTGCTGTAGGTGCTCCTGGATTTTCATTGGGTGCTTTGAATTGGTCTTATTTCAATTACACATGGCATACAAATAGAGATACTTATGATAAAGTAGTTTTTGATGACTTAAAAAACAATGCCATTCTAACTGCTATCCTCGTGTATATGGCATGTGAAGACAATGAAACTTTTCCTAGAGATAAAGCATTAATAAGTAACGGTCAACCCATAAAATGGCCAACTCAAGTAAAAGCAATAAGAATGGGCCCTATTGCTCCAACCAATTAATAAAAGAGCATTGAGAATACTATTGTTGATTTTTGTATATGCACTATCTTTTGCTCATCTATTTGCACAAGATTCTAAAACCAATCTTATACTTTTAGGTACTGGGACTCCTTTTGCTGATCCAAAAAAGTCGGGCCCTTCCTTGGCAATAGTGGTCAATAACTATTCTTATATCGTTGATTGTGGTCCTGGTGTAGTAAGGAGAGCAGCACAAGCTAAAGAATTAGGTTTTCCTTCTCTAGAAGCGGCTCAACTTAAAACACTTTTTATTACACATTTACATTCGGATCATACCATTGGCCTTGCTGATATTATTTTATCACCTGCTGTCTTAGATCGTAATGCCCCAATTTCTATTTTTGGTCCTGTTGGTATTAAAGAGATGTCAGATAATATTATGCAAGCATATAAAGAAGATATCAATATTAGAATCAATGGTTTGGAGAAAGGAGATTCCATTGCATATCAAGTAGTATCAAATGAAATTCAAGAAGGAGAAATATACAAAGACAAAAATTTGACCGTCACTGCATTTAAAGTACAACATGGAAATTGGGAAAATGCATTTGGTTATGTTTTTCAAACAAAAGATAAAAAAATTGTAATCTCTGGTGATTGTACATTTAGTGAAAATTTAATTAAGTATGCAAAAGACTGTGACATATTAGTTCATGAAGTATACTCAGATTCGGGTTTGAAAAAAAGAACCAAAAGATGGCAAGAATATCATTCTAATTTTCATACTTCTACTTATCAGTTAGCAGAAATTGCTAATCAAGTTAAGCCCAAATTATTAGTGCTCACACATCAACTTACTTTTGGTAGTAGCTTGCAAAGTTTATTACAAGAGATTAAGTCAAAATATGCAGGACTGGTTATTAATGGAGAAGATTTAGCTATTTATTAGTGTTTGTTTTAGGTTTTTTCCCTATTTTGATATTGAAATAATAAATACTCATGTATGTCTATTTTATCAAATTACACAGATGGCTTTTTTAATGTAAGTGCTGCACATGGTTTTCTGCCAATTAAGGCTCCCATGGTTAAGTTGCCAAATTCTTACGCTGATTTACAAGCAGTTTTAGATCTTATGCCTGTCGTTTTAAATGAAAATGAATTTGGTTATTTAAATGAAGTGGATGGAATTGTCGCTCCTACTTTAGCAATTAAAAATCATGTAGATGAGATTGAAAAAGAGGAAAATATTTTTATTTTACAAGCGTTATTTAGATCGTATAGTTTTTTGTCCTCAGCTTATTTACTAGAACCCTCTTTTCAGCAATTTAGAAAAGACGGAAAGTATGGCAAAGCCAGAAATGTGTTGCCTGCGAATATTGCAATGCCTTTTTGTAAAGTAGCAGAAAAGTTAAAAGTATTTGCTTGGTTAGATTATCATTACGCATATTCATTAGGTAACTATCAAAAGTTGGATTCTAATGGGGATTTAAATTGGGAGAATATTACAATGTGTAATCGATTTTCTGGGCAGCCTGACGAAGTTGGCTTTATTATGCTCCATGTGGATATCAATAGGTTCTCGCCAAATTTAGTAGGCACTGTTATGCAAACCATCCAAGCATTGCATGGTGGGTCTAAAGATGTAGGGGATTTGTTGGAGAAGAATTGGCAAACCATGAAACAAATGAATGCAAGAAGAAAAGAAATGTGGAAAGCATCTAGATGGCAACGATATAATGATTTTAGAATTTTCATAATGGGTGTAAAAGGGAACACTGAATTATTTGGTGATGGAGTATTGTACGAAAATGTATGGGAGGAACCAAAAGCATTCAGAGGTCAAACTGGTGCGCAGGATGATATAATTCCCATGCAAGATATCTTTTCTGGGGTTATATTTTATTATCCCGAAAATGAGCTTACAAAATATTTACTCGATCTACGCTTGTATCGCCCTACATGTGTTCAAGATTTTTTCAAAGATTTAGAAAATTCTATGAAAACATTACATCCAAAAGGTTTGATGGGTAAATTGGTAGAAAATAAAGATGTAACAGGATTGTGTTATTTGTTGGGTATTTTAGAAGAGATTTATCATTTTAGAAATGGACATTGGCAATTTGTACAAAAGTATATTATGGCCAATACTAAATATGCAATGGCTACAGGTGGAACACCAATTACATCTTGGATACCCAATCAAATTTTATCTGTAATTCGTCAAATGGAAGATGTAGTTAAAGCAATTGATTCAATTGGATATTCTACACAATCGCAAGCATTAACCATTTATGAAAAAAATGTAAAGTTATTGCCTACTAAAAAAGGATTAATTGATGGCCAACTTGCTTTAATTCATGATAATAATTTTTCAGCAGAAGCAGTATTTGAATTAAATCAAAAATTTGGTTACGACGATACTAAGTCTTAGGTCTACATTATAAGGGAACCATTGGAATATCCCAAAGCCTTTCAAAAAAGATCGGGACTGTCGGCTAACAAGTTCGCCGACTTACACAACTTGTGGCCTTACCCAAAGTCGGGACTGCCAATGCTTCACATTG
>JALQXE010000098.1 GCA_023263235.1 Sediminibacterium sp.
ACTACAGCCTTACGGGGCAGTTCGCTTCATGTTACGGCATGAAAATTATGGAGGCAAATGTACAACTTTAGCAGTAATTTTGTGTTACAAGTATTTGTCCCAAAACTTACCATTTTATGCAAAAATTAGTATGTTTGCAAACAATTGTTAGTTTAAGGGTTACTTGGTTTAAAAACAATTAATTATGCTTAGAGCTAAATGGTGGAAGCTGCTGTCTTTTGTGTTGTTATTGTACACCTGTACTTATGGGTTTTTAGTGAAAGTTCCCCGATTAGATGATCGAATGAAGGAGTCCATCCGTAATTTCTTTTTCCACGTACCCATGTGGTTTGGCATGATGATTTTACTATTGGTTTCTCTAATATATGCCATCAAATATTTGAAGTCAGGAAATTTAGTACATGATGTTTATTCTTTTGCATTTGCTTCAATGGGTTTAGTATTTGGCACCTTAGGAATTATTACGGGTGCCGTTTGGGCAAATTATCAATGGGGAAGTCCTTGGGTGGGTGATCCAAAACAAAATGGTGCAGCCATTGCATTGCTTATTTACTTCGCTTATTTTGTTTTAAGAGGTAGCTTATTAGATATTGAAAAACGCGCGCGTTTATCTTCGGTATATAATATTTTTTCCTTCTTCATGTTGTTCCCTACACTTTGGATTTTGCCAAGACTTACTGAGTCCTTGCATCCTGGAGGTCAGGGTAGTGAGGGCAATCCAGGTTTGAATGGCAAAGATATGTCTGCTAGTATGCGATTTGTTTTTTATCCTGCAGTTATTGGATGGACCTTATTAGGCGTTTGGATTAGTACCATTCGCATTCGTATACAATTATTGCATTTAAAAAAAGAGGGCCTTTTGTAACCCATTTTTCAAAAAAATAAAACATTTATATGATACATTTATTAGAAACGCAAATAGCAAACAGTGAAGGATTTATGGTTCAGGATGGCAAAATATTTTTAGTCATGACCATTGTTTCCATAATTCTTATTGGTTTATTTGTTTACGTTGCAAGCATTGATAAAAAAATAAGTCAGCTAGAAAAAAAATAAAATTCATCAATTAAAACATATGTTATGTCAGAAAATATGGAATATAGTTTTTTTCAGAGTGTAGAAAGAAGTTTTGATAAAGCTTCAAAATTTACAAAATGGGAAACTGGTATTTTAGAACAAATTAAAGCATGTAATAGTATCTATAGTATGCGTTTTCCAGTAAAGATGGATGACGGTCGTATTGAAGTTATTGAAGCGTATAGGGTTCAGCATTCACAGCATAAGTCGCCTTGTAAAGGAGGTATTCGTTTTAGCCTTGCTGTAAATCAGGATGAAGTGATGGCATTGGCAGCTTTAATGACTTACAAATGCGCCATAGTAAATGTGCCATTTGGAGGTGCCAAAGGTGGGATTAAAATTAGTCCGAGATCTTTGAGTACTTATGAGTTGGAAAAAATCACAAGAAGATATACTTCTGAATTAGTAAAGAAGAATTTTATAGGTCCTGGTATTGACGTTCCAGCTCCAGATTATGGAACCGGCGAAAGAGAGATGGCTTGGATCGTGGATACATACCAATCTTTAAAGCCAGGTGAAATTGATGCAGCGGGTTGTGTTACAGGTAAGCCCATTTCATTAGGTGGGGTAAGAGGAAGAAAAGAAGCAACTGGCCTAGGTGTATTTTATGGTGTAAGAGAGGTTTGCTTAATGCCGGATGTGATGGCTAAAGTAGGGTTAACGGTAGGTATTGAAAATAAAAATGTGATTGTACAAGGGTTAGGTAATGTGGGATATTATACTGCAAAGTTCTTTAGAGAGCATGGTGCTAAAGTAATTGCGATTGCAGAATATGAGGGTGCTATTTATTGTAAAGATGGATTAAATGAAGAGGCTGTTTTTCAACATCGCAAATCAACTGGAAGTATTTTAAATTTTCCTGGTGCAACGAATATTGAAAAGAGTGCTGAAGCTTTAGAAATGGAATGTGATATTTTAATACCTGCTGCTTTAGAAAATGTAATTGATGGTAACAATGCACCACGAATTAAAGCTAAAATTATTGGAGAAGCGGCGAATGGTCCTTTAACCCCCGAAGCAGATGATATTTTCGCTAAAAAAGGGGTTTTAGTAATTCCAGATATGTATTTAAATGCTGGTGGTGTAACGGTATCTTACTTTGAGTGGCTAAAGAACTTAAGCCATGTGCGTTATGGTCGTTTGGAAAAAAGATTCACCGAAAATGCCAATATCAAAATTTTAAATCAAATTGAAGAGTTAACTGGTAAAAAAGTGACTGATGTTGAAAAGGAATTTATTGCACATGGTCCTGATGAAATTGATTTAGTGCATAGTGGTTTGGAAGAAACAATGATCACAGCAACCAGAGAAATCATGGATATATGGAAAGAAAATCCATCCATACCAGATATGCGTACTGCAGCTTATGTATGTGCTATTAATAAGGTTGGAACTTCTTATGCGGAATTAGGGATTTTCCCATAGTAGGGAATCAATTATAGTAAGTAGTGTTATACATACTCGGGGAAGTTTTGCAATGCTTGCAGTTTCCCCGATTTTATTTCAGCACCTACTGTTTCATGACCGTTGCTTGCAACTAAAATTTCGGCTGCCAACACTTGTTGATATTGAAATAACTGTGAAATAGTTTTATCCGAAATAGTTTCTTTTGCCTCCTTACATTCTATAATCATCCATGGGGCATCATTTTTATATACTACAATATCGAAGCGTTTGGTAAGTTCACCCAATTGAATGGATTTTTCTACTGCAATGAGTGAGGCTGGATAGTGTTTTATTTGCACTAGGTACTGTAAAATATTTTGTCGCACCCATTCTTCGGGTGTGAGTGCTACCCATTTTTTTCGGAATGGATCGAATATTTGATCTTTAACTTGTCCGTCTCTACTGGCTTCTTCGTTGGCACGAATTTTAAAGGGATAAGATGGATAATGTAAGGAGATCATACAATGTGCGATAAAATTTGTAATTTTATATATTAAATTTAAACAGATTCACTCAAAGATAAGCTTATGAAAACGAAAGAAGAAATTGTAGATAACTGGTTGCCTAGATATACGGGTGCTAGTTTAGACCAATTTGGGAAATATATCTTATTGACCAATTTTAGTAATTATGTAAATATGTTTGCTGAGTGGAATGGTGTTCAAGTTATTGGTAAAGACCGACCAATGCAGTGCGCAACAGCCGAAGGCATAACGATTATTAATTTTGGGATGGGTAGTCCAGGTGCCGCTACCATTATGGATTTATTAACTGCGATTCAACCTGAAGCAGTTTTATTTTTAGGAAAGTGTGGGGGGTTGAAGAAAAGAAATACAATTGGCGATTTAATTTTACCAATTGCTGCTATAAGAGGAGAGGGAACTTCTAATGACTATTTCCCAGCCGAAGTACCTGCACTACCTGCATTCGCCTTACAAAAAGCAATTTCAACAACTATTCGTGACAATAATGTAGATTATTGGACAGGTACAGTATATAC
>JALQXE010000181.1 GCA_023263235.1 Sediminibacterium sp.
CAAACCTGCTTTCCAACTTGGCGAAAAAGAAATCTTCGTAGTTACGAAGGAAATTGCCCCAGTTGGTGCAGTATCTAACACTATTACCTTATCGGGTAAAATTACAAAGGATACAACCTTATTGGCTAAAGACATTAACTACCTTTCCGGTATTGT
Source organism: Sediminibacterium sp. (assembly GCA_023263235.1). The sequence goes on from JALQXE010000181.1 coordinate 157, forward strand.
GTATGTAACTAAAGGTGTTACATTAACAGTTGAAGCTGGTGCCAAAGTAATGGGAAAGTCAGGTACTGATGTTGCAGCACTAGTAATTTGCCGTGGTGCAAAATTAGTAGCAAAGGGAACTGCTGAAAAACCAATTATTTTCACTTCATCTTCAGTGAATCCACAATCAGGTGATTGGGGCGGTATTGTATTATTGGGTACTGCTACAGTTAATCAATCTTTAACTTGGAAAGGAACTGCATACAAAGGTTTAACTTCAGTGGAAGGCGGCATTAATGATGCCTCAGTTGGATATGGCTTAGCGGGTGCTGGTGATCCAGATTTTCCTACTGCTAATGATGCTGATAACAGTGGTATTTTACAATATGTGAGAATTGAATATGCGGGATATGCATATCAACCAGATAACGAGTTAAATAGCTTAACAATGGCAGCCGTGGGTAACGGAACAACCATTGATCACATTCAAGTTACTTACGCAAAGGATGATGCTTATGAGTGGTTTGGCGGTACAGTAAATTGTAAATATTTAATTGCTTACAAAACACAGGACGATGATTTTGATACAGATTTTGGTTATTCTGGTAAAGTGCAATTTGGTATAGTATTAAGAGATTCTTTAATTGCAGATATCTCAAATTCAGAAGCGTTTGAATCTGATAACGATGGTAATGGTTCTGATTTTACGCCAAAAACTACAGCTGTGTTTTCAAATATCACTGCTATTGGACCGAGAGTTCATCCAGTTTCTGCAAGAGGTAATAACTTGTTTTATGCAGGTGCTCAAATTAGAAGAAACTCAGGCATTTCTATACAAAATTCAATTATTGCAGGATGGCCAAGAGGCATTACTATAGATGAGTCTAAAGTAACTACTAATGGTTCTACATACAAAAATTTGACTGATAGTGTTATAAGATTAAAGAATGTAACATTAGCAGGTAACTCAGTTGATTTGTTATATGTTGGTAAAACAGGTGCTTCAACGAATAAAACAGATGCTGATTTATTAGCTGTGTTTTCAACTCCATTTTATAATAACACTATTTTAAATTCTTCTGAGGCAAATATTTTAAAGTTAATACAACCGTTTAATTATGCCAATCCTGATTTCACTCCATATGCAAGTGCAGGTCCAGGAACTTCGGGTAATTTAAGTAGTGCTTATGGTACCTTAGGTTTAAATACTTCTTTAGATTATAAGTCAAATGGTAGCTTCTCTGATGCATTATTACAAGATGCTTTCTTTGATAAGACAGCAACTTTTAGAGGTGCAGTTGCCACTTCGGGTGTAAACCAAACATGGTGGAAAGGTTGGACAGTTTGGAAATAGTTAGTTTAATAATTGTTAGGCTTTATATAAAAAGCGCTCCATATTTTGGAGCGCTTTTTTTGGTTGGTCATTAAAATGGTAAAAAGAAAAAATAGTTTTTGGATTAATTATCTTTTAATACTTGATCATATAAATGATGAATCAATCCATCTGCTAAACCAATTTTAGGAACCAATATTTGTTCAATATTGCACCATTTAAATAGGTTATTATATATTTGGAGTGCAGGAACAATTACTTCTGCTCTATCCTTTTTAATATTATATTTCTTCATCCTTTCATCAACAGTTAATTGAGCCATATCTTTTTGCATTTCTTTTGCCGAATTGGCTTGTAAATGCTTATCGTTCTTAGATCTTAATAAGGAAAATATTTTATTAATATTTCCACCAGATCCGATACCGGTAACATGATTATAGTTATTAGCTATATGCTTACATATATCTTTTAATTCATTCCAGGTTTCCTCTTTTACTTTATTGGTAAGTAAACGTACGGTTCCAATGTTCACTGATTTTTGCAATACCAATTCGTTATTGTGGTATAAGGTAAGTTCTGTACTACCTCCACCTACGTCCATATACAAGTAGCTATCATCTTTATCCAATAGTTCAGCAATATGGTTCTCGTATATAATTTCGGCCTCTAATTCACCAGATATGATTTCAATTTCAATACCCGTTTCTGCTTCAATTTCTTTGATAATTTCTTTGCTATTTTGTGCATCTCTCATAGCGCTTGTTGCACAAGCCATATAGTGCTCTACCTCATATACCTTCATGACTTGTTTATAAGCCTTAATCGTATCTATGAGCATTTTTCTCTTCTTGCTACCGATAAAACCCTTTTCAAATACGTCAAAACCCAATTGAAGGGGAATGCGAACAATATTTATTCTATTAAATTCAGTATCCTTGCCTTTTTCTATTACTTCACTAATTAGAAGCCTTGCTGCGTTACTGCCAATATCAATTGCTGCGAGTATCAAACTTTTATTTTTTTCCTTTTAAATAGATGTAGGTCTGCTCTTGAGACTTATATTTTTTACCCACTAAAGGTACATATTTATTAAGCAAATCTTGGTCGAGAATTCTAGCTTTTTGATTGTCTTTTAATTGAATATTTATGATATCAATTAATTCTTTCTTAATGGTTTTATCCATTATTGGAGTAGCAACTTCAATTCGATGATCTAAATTTCTCACCATCCAATCGGCACTTGAAATATATACCCTTTCATTTCCGTCATTGTGGAAAATCATTACCCTAGCGTGCTCTAAATACTGGTCCACAATACTAATGGCATTTAGTTTTTCGTTTATTTTTTCATTTTTCATTTTTAGTGTTGTAATACCTCTTACAATTAAATGAATTTCTACTTTTTCTTTAGCTGCTTTATATAAATGTTCAATTAAAGTAATATCTGTTATTGCATTTAGTTTTACTATAATTGATGCTTTTTTCCCTTTTTTAGCATTTTTAATTTCATTGTTTATGAATTCAATGATAGAATTCCTCATATTTATAGGAGAGATGAGTAAATTTCTCATTTTGACAATTGGCTTATCACCCTGCTGCCAATTTTCCAAATAATTGAATATCCTGTTTGCTTCGTTCATAATTACCGGCGAAGCAGTTAATAAACAATGATCAGCGTATACCTTTGCTGTTTTTTCATTCAAATTTCCGGTACTAATAAAACCATATTTTACAATTCTTGTGCCCATCTTTTTTTGAATGATACAAAGTTTTGCATGCACTTTTTTATTGGGTACACCCACCAGCACATTGATGCCCTCTTCTTCCATAATTGCTTTCCATTCTAAATTAGCCTCTTCGTCAAATCTTGCTTTTAGTTCAATAAATACTGTTACTTGCTTGCCGTTTCTTGCAGCATTAATAAGTGCATTGATAATTTTAGAATTGCTTGCTAAACGATAGGCTGTAATTTTTATACTCGTTACCGTATCATCCATAGCGGCTTCCCTTAACATGTCTATAATAGGATTGTAGGTATGATAAGGGAAATGCAGCATTACATCCTTTTTCAGTATTACATCAGAGATAAGATCCTTTTTCTTAAAAGCAGGATGGATAAGTGCAACCGGTCTTTTTTCTTTTATAGGGATGACATTTGGAAAGTCCATGAAATGTCTAAAATTGTGGATATGCCCACCGGGTATAATACTGCTTTTACGAGACAACTTCAATTTCTTAATTAAGAATTCTAATATCTCGACGTTCATTTCTTTTTCATAAACAAATCGAACAGGCTTGCCCTTTCTTCTATTTTTAATTCCCTTCGAGATTTTTTCAATAAAATTCATTCCAATTTCCTGGTCTAAATCTATCTCGGCATCTTTTGTAATTTTGAATATGTGCGCTTCAAATTTATTAAATTTAAAATGAGAAAATATAATAGGAAGATTAAATCGAATAAGGTCCTCCAATAGTATAATACTAGATGTGCCTGGCTTTGAAGGAAGTTGAATAAATCTACCAATAGAACGAGAAGGCACTTCAATGAGTGAAAACTTTTGGTTATAGGCATTGTTTTTATTGCTCATAACAATTGCCATATATAGGCTTTTGTCTCTTAAATAGGGAAGATCCGGCACGTTTTCTATCATCAATGGAATAATATATGGTCGAACTATATCGTCAAAGTATTGCTTAATAAACACCTTTTGCTCAGTTGTTAACTTCTTGTCGTCTACTAAAAAAACTTTATTCAACTTAAGCTCCTTGTTGATATTAATCCAAATACGATTAAACTCATTTTGTTGTTTTAAAACAATTGTTTGTATTAGATCTAAAACATTTTGTGGACTTTCTATTAAGTCCATATTGTGAATATGTCCCTTTTTGTTTGCAAATTCAGTCATCCTTTTTAGCGTAGCTACTCGAACACGAAAAAACTCGTCTAAATTATTTGAAAATATACCTAAAAATCTCACCCTATCACTTAATGATACGGTTGGGTCGTTGGCTTCCTGTAATACTCTACCATTAAAACTTAACCAGCTAATATCCCTTGCTATAAATCTATCTTTCATAATATATTATGTTTCAATACGAATTTATTAATACTACTATAATTTACAAATTTTTAAACTTAAGTTAATGATTTATTAATGTTAAAGAAACAATGAGTTAATACTTATGAGCGTATTTTACATAAACTACTAGCTATGGAAAAACGTAAAATTGATGTTTGCGTTATAAGCGACGTGCATTTAGGTACTTTTGGCTGCCAGGCCAAAGAGGTGCTTAATTATTTAAGAAGCATCCAGCCTACCACTTTAATTTTAAATGGTGACATCATTGATATTTGGCAGTTTAGTAAAAGGTTTTTTCCTGCTAGCCATATGGCTGTGATTAAAGAGATTTTTAACATTGCTAGTAAGGGAACCAAAGTGGTTTACATTACAGGCAACCATGATGAAGCCTTGCGTAAATATGCCGATTTTGAAATGGGCAATATCCAACTAACAGATAAGATTGTTTTTGAAATAAATGGTGAAAAAAACTGGGTATTCCACGGGGATGTATTTGATAGAACCACCAAAGGAAGTGCAAAAATATTAGCTAAATTAGGAGGCTATGGTTACGACCTTTTAATTGTTTTAAATAGCTTATTTAACTGGATTTCGAGAATGATGGGCAAAGAGAAAATGAGTTTTAGTAAAAAAGTAAAAAATGGTGTTAAGCAAGCTGTTTCTTGGATTGGCAATTTTGAACAAACGGCAGCGGAGTTAGCTATTGAAAATGGATACAAATATGTTATTTGTGGACATATTCACCAACCGCAACAGAGAAAGGTGAGTACCGAAAAAGGAACTGTAACTTATTTAAATAGTGGTGATTGGATTGAGAATTCAACTGCGCTTGAATATTATGATAATGCATGGCATTTATATCACTATGATCCAAAGCAGTTTGAGCATGTTTCTTCAGAGAAAATTAAAATCGTGCATTTAAATACGGAATTAAATGTATTAACTAGCGAGGTCGCTTTTCAGGTGTCACTCTAAGTTATTAGATTCATGAAAATATTTTATGCAATACAAGGTACAGGTAATGGTCATTTAAGCAGGGCTGTGGAGTTGTACCCCTATTTAAAAAAGTATGGAGAAGTAGATTTCTTATTGAGCGGGAGCAATGCACATCTCAATAGTAATTTGCCCATAAAATATAAGAGTAAGGGGCTAAGTTTATTTTATAAGCATAGTGGGGGACTTGATTATATGAAAATTTTACGCTCCTTATCTCTTAGTATAATAAGCGATGCCAAGTCCTTGCCCCTTGAGCAGTATGATTTAATAATAAATGATTTTGACTTTGTAACTTCCTTAGCTTGTTCTATAAAAAAGATACCCTGTGTTCATTTTGGACATCAAGCCAGCTTTCAAAGTATAAACACCCCAAGACCTTTTAAAAAGGACATATTGGGGAATTTAATACTTAAAAAATTTGTAAAAAGCAGCATACATATTGGACTTCATTTTCAATGCTATGATCATCATATTTACAATCCTATTATTAAGGAAGATATTGTCAAGGCAGTTCCCATAGACGATGGCCATATTACTGTGTATTTGCCACAATATGCTGTTCGTCATCTTGAGCCTCACTTTTTAAAACAGTCTAAGTATCATTTTGAAGTTTTTACGAAAGAATTTGACAGGATTACTTGTAAAAATAATATCACTTATTATCCAATTAATAACAATCAATTTACGAGTAGTTTAATAAGATGCTATGGCATTATCACTGCAGGAGGTTTTGAAACCCCCGCTGAAGCAATGTATATGAATAAAAAAGTTTTAAGTATACCTATTTCAAAACACTATGAACAAGCTTGTAATGCAGCTGCGCTCGAAAAATTAGGAGTGATGGTATTAAAAAGAATAGACGAGAATTTTGAACAATATTTTAAACAATGGATTCATGAGAAAAAGCCAATTAAGTTAAACTTAGAACACAGTACTGCTGATATTGTAGACCTGCTCATGAAAACCAATCAAAACAATAAATCTAATAAACATGTATACCATTCTTAACCAAAAAGGAGAAGCTGTTGCTTATATACAAAACATGATGATTATGGACTTAAATCAAGAAAATGTTCATGGTATATTAATTGGTGACTGTTTTTTTGGCAAAAAAAATCATCTCATCGGCAAAATATTTAATAATACCGCCTATTTAGCAAATGGAGAGATTGTTGGCAATGTAGTGTTAAATAAAGAATTTAAAAATATTGCGTTAAAGAAGTCGCATATGCAAGCTGCTTGGGAAATTCTATCTAATATTAAGGACCACACGAGTCCTTGGATTGTGGAGTCCAAAAAATGGTCGACGAATCCTTTGATGTTTCATTTATTGTAGCACAAAAATCTGCAAAAAATTTAGGAATTAAAATTTTCATCCACAAACGCTTCGCAGTAATTTTTTATCATTTCTCTTACTAGTCGAAACTCTTTTCTAATGTCTTCTTCAGATCCAGTTGCTTTTGCTGGGTCCGGAAAGTTGTAATGGAACTTTTGTGCTTTGGTAGGGAAGTAAGGACAGCGCTCCTTTGCGTTATCACAAACGGTAATCACAAAATCGAAATCTACTCCAAAATATTCAGTAATATTATTAGAAGTATGTCCAGAAATGTCGATACCATCTTCCTTCATTATCTCTATGGCCTTTGGATTTACTCCATGGGTTTCCACGCCTGCAGAAAATACATTTGCCTTTCCTTTAGTCATGTATGCTAAATAACCATGTGCCATTTGACTTCGGCAACTATTGCCCGTGCATAATACTAAAATATTTTTTATACTTGAATTCATAAACCAAAGTTATAAAAAAAAGCCTAGTCGTAAGACTAGGCTCAAACCTATAAAAAACCAATTGAAAATTAAGCTGCTGTAAAGGCTTCGGATACGCCTTTGTGTAAAATTTTACCCGCTCTAATATTTAATCCTTTTGCTAAAGCTTGGTTTTCTGCACAAGCAATTTCCCATCCTTTATTTGCAATCGCAATTGCATAAGGTAAAGTAGCTTGTGTTAATGCGCGGGTACTAGTTTGAGGAACAGCGCCTGGCATATTTGCAACACAGTAGTGTGTGATATTGTCAATAGTGAATACTGGATTTTCGTGTGTTGTTGGCTTACATGTTTCAATACATCCACCTTGGTCAACCGCTACGTCCACAATCACAGAACCAGCTTCCATTAATTTCAAATCTGCTGCTTTTACTAAGTGTGGTGCTTTTGCGCCGTGTAATAAAACTGCACCAATTAGTAAGTCAACTGTTGGTAATTTTTCTTTGATCGCAAGTAATGTAGAATATTGAGTTACAACATTCGCAGGCATCACGTCTGATAAATATCTTAATCTAGCTAAGTTTGTATCCATGATCGTAACATTTGCGCCTAATCCTGCAGCCATCTTAGCCGCTTGAGTACCAACGATACCGCCACCAATTACTAAAACCTCAGCTGGCTTTACGCCTGGTACACCGCCTAATAATTTTCCTTTACCGCCAAATGGCTTGCCTAGATAATAAGCACCTACATTCACTGCCATTCTACCAGCAACTTCAGACATTGGCACTAACAAAGGCAATGAACCATCAGGTAATTCAACTGTTTCGTATGCGATACAAACAGCATGTGTTTTCATCATTGCTTCGGTTAATTCTTTTGAAGCAGCAAAGTGGAAATAAGTAAATAGAATTTGACCAGACTTGATCAAAGGATATTCAGCTGCCAAAGGCTCTTTTACTTTTACAATCATTTCTGCAATCGCATACACTTCTGCTGGAGTATTTAAAATCTGTGCGCCAACAGCTTTATAGGCGTCGTCAGAAAATCCAGAACCTGCACCTGCATTTGTTTCAATATATACTGTGTGACCTTGTCTAGTTAAAGCGTCAACACCTTCGGGAGTTAAACCTACACGGTACTCTTGAATCTTAATTTCTTTAGGAACGCCAATAATCATGGTATTAGTTTTTATTTCTGTACAAATATCATAAATAAGGAAATATTCATAGTAAACTTAATATAAACAGTAAAAATTATTGTATTTAGCTATTAATTTAATAATATATCGTAATTTAGGTCTACAATTATTGTTCAAACAGAAATAATTTCTCTATGGCATTAGATGCAATTGATCAATCTATTTTGAGAATCCTACAAAAAGATGCCTTGGCTAAGCTTAAAGATATTAGTGCTGCCATTAATTTATCCCTAAGTCCTACCCATGATCGAGTTAAAAGATTAGAACAGGAAGGGTATATTTTACAATATGTTGCTTTGTTGGATAGAAAAAAAATTGACTTAGGTTTAGTGGTGCACTGTCAGGTGACTTTAGACAAACAAACTCGAAGTCATTTTTCTGAATTTGAACAAACTATCTCGCAATTTCCAGAAGTCATTGCATGCAGTTTGGTTTCTGGTAATTTTGATTACTATTTAAAATTAGTCACCAAGGATGTGGAGACTTACAATAAATTTTATCAAGAAAAACTAGCAGTGTTGCCCATGGTGGCACATATTAGTAGTTTGTTTGTGATGGACGAAATTAAAACCACTACGGCTTTACCAATTTAAATATTATTGTTCCATGTACGATATTTCCTATTTCAAAGCCAAAGAGCATCAAGCAGTGCTTGATTTTATGCAGGCGAATCCATTTGTGACAATTTGTGGCGTAGATCAAAATGGTTTACCTATTGCAGCGCAAATTCCTGTTTTAATTAAGCAGTCCAATGAATCGATTATCATCAGTGGGCACCTCATGCGCAAACAAGATCATACCAATGCTTTTGAAAACAATCCTAATGCCTTAGTGATTTTCTCCGCACCTTCTGCCTTTGTAAGTGCAAGCTGGTATACGAGCCCTGGACAGGCAAGTACTTGGAATTATCAAACAGTGCATGGTATTGGGAAGATGGAAATGAAAGATGAACAACATTTATATGATCTATTGGTGGAGTTGACGGAGCAATTTGAATCAGACCCGAATGCGCCATCGCAGGTGAAAAACTTAGATCCAATGTACATGCATCAAAACATGAAAGCCATTGTTTCTTTTGAAATAAAAATCACTGCATTAAAGCATGTGTTTAAACTCAGTCAAAATAGAGATGAAGCATCACACCAAAATATTCAAAACGAATTGAACAAAGGAGATGCTGCTTGCAAGTATATGGCAGCTGCAATGCAAAGAAAATAACGAAAAATTTTACAAGCTACTCTTGTTATGGAGTTTATCTTTCGTTGGTTCAATTAAATCCCAAAGATTCCCATAAAGATCTTTAAACACAGCAACTGTGCCATAATCTTCTACATGTGGCGGGATGGTAAATTCCACTCCTTTTGCTGTATAATTTTTGAAGTCTCGATTAAAATCATCCGTATATAAAAATAAAAATACACGCCCGCCTGTTTGATAGCCAATACATTTTTCTTGTTCAGGTGTAGCTGCTTTTGCAAGTAATAGCATACAACCATTTGTTGCACCCTGTGGCTGAACCATCACCCAGCGCTTGGTTTCGGAAAGCACTGTGTCTTCAATCAATTTAAATCCAAGTGTAGTTGTGTAGTATTGAATTGCTTCATCGTAATCACGAACAACGACAGCGATATGGGCTAGATTTTGTTGCATGTACCAAATATACAATTTGTACATAGATCTTCATATAATCTATACTTATCTTTGCATTTTAATTAGCACTATTAATGCGCATTATGACTCCAATAAAAAATATCATTTTTGATTTAGGCAATGTATTATACGATATTGATTTTGATATCATGTATGCAAGATTTGATCAATTGGGAATCCCTAATTTTGAAAATCATTTTACCTTGAATAAATCTGATGCCTTGTTTTTTGATTTAGAGAAAGGATTGATTTCTGAAACCGAATTTTGCGAAGGCTTTAATACACTATACCAACTTGAACTAAGTAAAGAACAAATTATTGATGCCTGGAATTCATTACTCATTGGATTTAGAAAAGGCAGCATGGATTGGGTGAAAGCCAATCACCAACAATATGCTACTTTCTTATACTCCAACACCAACCAGATCCATTACGATTATTTTATTCCTCAATATAATAGAGAAATTGGCGGTGATTTTGAGTCCCTCTTTAAAAAGCCCTATTACTCTCATGAAATGGGTATGCGCAAGCCAGATCCGGCCTCTTTTCAATATATTTTGGACCAAGAAGGGTTAATTGCTGCCGAAACTTTGTTTATTGACGACAATGGGCCGAATGTCCTTGCAGCGGAATCAGTTGGCTTGCAGGTATTGTATTTAAAGCCTGGGATGTTCATTGAATCTGAGCTGCCTAAATTATTAGGTCAGTAGACTTGCCTTTTGGATAACTTAGACCATTTTGGTCCATAAAACAGCCAAATTTTACTTAAGTTCTTCAAAATCAATGTAATCGGCATCCTTTTCGACAGGCTTGCTACTTGATTTTGGGGCAGATTTTGGTGTATTTTGGCTTGCAAACCCGCTATTTGTGGCATTTTGCTGCTGTGCTTCGGCCATTTTGCGTTGCATTTCTTCCATATTTTGGCGAACGGACTTCACGCCTTTGCTTACAGGAACCACCACATCAAATATGACCTTATAGAGTAAGTAGATCAGGAATCCATAAAATACGAGCTTCATCATACTGCAAAAATAAGGTCAGATTGAATAAAATTGGGTGAATTCATCCTCTTTTATTACCTTTGTTCAAG
>JALQXE010000023.1 GCA_023263235.1 Sediminibacterium sp.
TTTGCAATTGGATCAAAACTACATGGTTGCTGCAACGGGTGTATTACAAAATCCAACCGCAACAGCGAACCCACAAGGACTAAAGTCTTGGAATTTCAAAGGCAGCAATATTCACGATTTTGTTTGGGCGGCAGATAATCATTTTAAACATCTATCAAAAGAAGTTAGAAAAGGTTTAACACTACATGTGTACTATAAAGAAAAAGATGCAAGAGCAGATAGTGCTTGGGCGAATGTATTATGGGCTGCAGAAAAAATGTTGCCTTTCATGGAAAAGAAATTTGGCGCTTATCCTTATCCTCAATATTCATTTATTCAGGGTGGAGATGGGGGTATGGAATATGCAATGGCTACTTTGTTAAAAGGGCCTGGTTTAGGTACCGTGTTCCATGAGTGGATGCATAGTTGGTATCAACATATTTTAGGAACCAATGAAAGTTTGTTCCCATGGATGGATGAAGGCTTTACAAGTTATGCCGAAGAAGCAGTTTCTTATGAATACAACCAAACTTTTGCTACAAGTTCTCCTTACATTAGCGAGAGAGAAAAAGCGCAAATTTTAGTAGGCAATGAAAGAGCTAAAACTCAATTACCTGCTGTTCAATATGGAAACTATATGGGTTATTTAGGATTGGCCAAAAGTGGATTGGAAGAACCTATGAGTACACACTCCGATCATTATAATACCAATTTTGCATATAGTAGTGCCGCGTATAGTAAAGGTGGTACCTTCCTTGGTTTTTTAGGTTATATAATTGGAGATTCGGTTCGTGATAAAGTATTGCTCAATTATTATAACACTTGGAAGTTTAAGCATCCAAATGCAAATGACTTTATACGTGTTGCTGAAAAAACCTGTGGCATTCAATTAGAGTGGTTTAAAGAATATTGGGTAAACAGTACAAAAACAATTGATTATGGCTTAAATGATATTCAAGCTACGCCAACTGGAGCCATGATTAGTTTGCAACGTATTGGCAAAATGCCTGCACCTTTGGAAGTATTAGTGACGTATAAGGACGGCAGCAGTGAATTGCATTATATTCCATTGGATTTGATGCTTGCCAATAAAGTTGTAGAAGGGAAGGATGTAAGAATTGATCATCCTGCATGCAAGTGGGTGCAACCAACCTATACTTTTGAAACTACAAAGCCATTAAATGCCTTAAAATCAATTGAGATTGATCCAAGCTATCGTTTGCCTGATGTAAATAGAAGTAACAATAAATTAGAGATCCCTAATTAAACGGGTCTTAAGGTGGTTCAAGTGAAGAAATAAATTACAATTTTATTTCTTCACTTGAATTATAAACTTCTCTTTAAAATAGTCCTCTTTAAAAATGTCATATATTGACATCATTTTAGGGCGTACGCCACTCTCAAAAATTTCTTGATGTAAGTCTCCACCTTTTAAACAAATAAGGCTATTGGGTTGGTTGGGTTTCTTATTAATGATTGGCCCTGCCCATTTCCATAAATCTTTTAAAGGAGCCACAGCGCGGCTTATGGCGTAATCGAATTTTTTATTCTTAATATCTTCAACACGTGTGTGTTTAGTTGTAATATTTGTAATCCCCACCATTTCACATACGGCATCTACAACTTTAAGTTTTTTAGCGATACTATCCACCGCTAAAAATTGCACATCGGGGAAAAATATAGCCATTGGTACACATGGAAAACCGCCACCACAGCCAATATCAATCACTTGCGTTCCCCTTTCCCATTCCGTAATTGCAGCAATGCTTAATGAATGTAAAACATGATGTAAATAAAGCTGATCAATATCTTTTCTAGAAATCACATTAATCTGACTATTCCACTCTTTATAAGCAGCTTCTAAGCCCATCAATTGATTCAATTGCGTTGGTGTAAAGTCGGC
>JALQXE010000108.1 GCA_023263235.1 Sediminibacterium sp.
TCTTCCCTTACCTTTGCCCTCCTTAAAATTAATTAGTACATGGCAAATCATTCGGCTACCAAAAAAGATGTAAGACAAGCAACAAAGCGTCGCGATAGAAATCGTTATTACGGTAAAACAACGCGTAATGCAATTCGTGAATTAAAGACAATTGGCGAGCAAGCTACTTACAATGAGAAATTACCAAATATCATTTCTCAAATTGATAAATTAGCAAAGCGTGGAATTATCCATAAAAATAAAGCGGCTAATTTAAAGAGCAAATTGACTAGACACACTGCTGTTGCTCCAGTTTCTAAAAAGAAGTAATTTACAAGCGAACTGCTTTTACAATATAGAAATCCTGCCTTACCGGCGGGATTTTTTTTTGTAGCTTTGCCCCATGACTGAAAAAATACTTATCCTCGATTTCGGGAGTCAATACACCCAACTTATTGCACGCGCAGTAAGAGAAGCCAATGTATATTGTGAAATTAAGCCCTTCAACTCCCCTGTTGAATTCGATGCAACGCTAAAAGGGATCATTTTAAGTGGATCTCCTGCCAGCGTTAATGAAACAGATGCCCCAAATGTGGATATTCAAGCCATGTTGGACAAGCTTCCTGTTTTAACCGTTTGTTATGGAGCTCAATTAAGCGCTAAGAACTTTGGGGGGAAAGTAGAGAAGTCAAATAAAAGAGAATACGGACGTGCACAATTACGTATTCTAAAAGACGACATTATTTTTAAGAACATCGCCAATAATAGCCAGGTATGGATGAGCCATAGCGATTCCATTACCCAATTACCTGAAAATTTTGAACTATTAGCCGATACAGACAGTATTCCGGTGGCTGCTTTTAGAAAAAGTGCTGATGCTGGAAATAGTTTACATGGTTTTCAGTTCCACCCGGAGGTATACCACTCTACTGAGGGTAAAACTATGATGAAAAACTTTTTGGTGGACATTTGCGGATGTAGCCAAAATTGGACACCAGCTTCCTTTGTAAATGAGACCGTAGAAAAGCTAAAAGCACAAATTGGAGACGGTCATGTGATAATGGCATTAAGTGGCGGGGTGGATAGCACGGTAGCAGCTACTTTAATTCATAAAGCAATTGGCGCGCGCCTTCATGGGATATTCGTAGACAATGGGGTTCTAAGAAAAGATGAGTTCCAAAATGTTTTGGATATATACAAATCTGTAGGATTAAACGTAAAAGGCATAGACGCTAAACAAATGTTTTATGATGCCTTAGCAGGTAAGTCGGACCCTGAAGAAAAGCGAAAAATTATAGGTAAACTATTTATAGATGTATTTCAAATAGAAGCATCTAATATGTTGGAAGCCAAATTTTTAGGACAAGGAACTATTTATCCTGACGTGATTGAAAGCGTAAGTGTTCATGGACCTTCTCAAACCATCAAATCACACCATAATGTTGGAGGCTTACCCGATACCTTACACCTAAGCTTAGTGGAGCCATTAAGATACTTATTTAAGGATGAGGTTCGTAAAGTAGGCCTTGAACTAGGCATTCCTGCAGACCTTATTAATAGACACCCTTTCCCAGGCCCAGGTTTAGCCATTCGTATTTTAGGTGAGATTACCCCCGAAAAAGTGAATTTATTGCAACGTGCAGACGACATATACATGAGATCACTTAAAGAATTTGACCTCTATACTAAAGTTTGGCAGGCCGGCACCATTCTTTTACCTGTTAAAAGTGTGGGTGTAATGGGTGACGAAAGAACCTATGAGTATACAGTAGCCTTAAGAGCGGTTACCTCGGTAGACGGAATGACTGCCGATTGGGCGCACTTGCCTTATGAGTTCCTAGCCCATGTGAGCAATGCAATTATCAATGAAGTACGCGGTATAAACCGAGTTGTTTATGATATTAGCAGCAAACCTCCAGCAACCATAGAATGGGAATAATAATTAGTTCATAGTCCTTCTTAGGTTGCTTATTTTATCCTGAAGGCTGTTAACTACCCCAGCTAACTGGTCCACATCCCACATAGGCTGACTCCCTGCTTTGTGAATGATATATACTGCCTTCCAAACCTCTACTATATCTTGACTATTTACTTGATATGGCTCATATAATGGATTGTCACTCAATAAAGTAAGCTTTTCTTTATTGTCGTCATTGGTAATAATTCTTTTATATACAACCCCGTCTGCATTGGAAACAACTATGTAAGTATTGGAGTTCTTTACGTCCTTAATACTATCCACTTTCTCCCCAACAATCACTGAACCGCTAGGCGTAGGCAACATACTGTCCCCGATGATTTCAAAAGCGCGGTAATCACCTGGTGCCAACATTGGCAATGTAAAGGTATTTAGCTCGTCTAGAAACTCAGGATCAGCATATCCTGCCAAATATCCTGCAGCGGCTTTAACCGGCACAAAAGGCACGATTGGGGCTGCTGAACTTGACTTATCCATTTTCATGGAACGACGACGGTCTAAATAGGACATTCCAGCACCTGTATCGTCAACAGATGAGCCTTTTTGTGAAAGATCCTGAAACAGGAACTCTTCCAAACTAATATTAAATAAAGCACAAATGGCTTCCTGTACTTCTAGTCGAGGTTCGGCCCTTTCCTCCTCATAAGCACCCACTAAGGAACGCTTAATTTGTAATTGATTGGCCATTTCCTCCTGTGTCCATTCGCGCTGCTTTCTGATGTACTTTAAATTCTTACCTGCGTATGACATAACTAATGATTTTAGTGCAATTTACTAATTTATTTAGTATTTCCAAATTTTTTTAGTATTTTTTTTTCAGTGCCCCTTGATTAACTTGCAGTATGGCTAAAACTAAATCCGAAAAACCCCTTATTTTAATCACCAACGACGATGGCATCACGGCCCCAGGTATTAAAGCTCTGGTTCAGGCTGCCCTCCCATTTGGTAAAGTCGTAGTTGTTGCTCCCGATAAACCACAAAGTGGAATGGGACATGCAATCACCCTTGGACACCATCTAAGGTTAACAAAAGTTGATTATATGGAAGGCGTGGATGCCTATGCATGCAGTGGCACCCCTGTGGACTGTGTTAAATTAGCAGTAGATAAAGTAATGCATCGTAAACCCACTATTTGTTTGAGTGGCATAAACCATGGCGCCAACCATTCTATTAATGTAATTTATTCTGGCACCATGTCGGCCGCATTGGAAGCATCTATCGAAAGTATTCCAAGTATTGGATTTAGTTTATTGGACTTAAGTATTGATGCAGACTTTACCGCAGCGGCTCATTTTGCAGGCATCATCATTGAAAAAGTATTGGCCGATAAAAACTCGGATAAGCATTTATGTTTAAATGTCAATATTCCAAAATTAGAAACCAAACTCATTAAAGGCATTAAAATATGTAAACAGTCTTATGCTAAATATGAGGAGAAATATGTGGAGCGAAAGGATCCTTATGGAAAGAAATATTTTTGGTTAACCGGCGAATTTGTAAACTTCGATAAATCAAAAGATACGGATGTATGGGCGCTTAAAAATAATTATGTGAGTGTAGTACCTGTGCAATTTGATTTAACCAATCACATTATTAAAGAAAAGCTAACTAAAAAGTGGAAATGGTAAAAGACAAATACATAGTTGGAATACTTATTGGTTTCCTACTCCCCTTTTTTGGCTTTATTGGATTTTATGAATGGAAATTTAGTTTCATATCCATCAAAGAATTCATAAGTATATTAGGACATCAAAAATCGGTATTATCTGCAATGATTAGTGTCTCCCTTGTTTTAAATGGCGCAGCTTTAACTTTGTTTTTTAATAAACAAAAAGACAATATAGCAAAGGGAATATTTATTGCTACAATAGTATATGCTATCATATCCTTATCCGTTAAATGGTTTTTATAAATGCGATACTACATTATAGCTGGTGAAGCCAGCGGCGATTTACACGGATCTAATTTAATCAAAGCCATTAAGGCTAAGGATCCTAATGCTGTTATACAGTGTTGGGGTGGCGATTTAATGCAAGCCGCAGGCGGCAATGTAGTTAAGCATTATAGAAGTTTAGCTTTCATGGGATTTGTAGAAGTGCTTATGAATTTACGTACTATTTTATCTAATATCAAGTTCTGTAAAAAAGATATTCAATCATTTAAACCCGATGTTTTAATATGTATAGACTATCCTGGATTTAATTTACGCATTGCAAAATGGGCAAAGACAATTCATTTAAAAGTGATTTATTTTATTGCACCACAAGTATGGGCTTGGAAAGAAAACAGAGTACCCGCTATGCGTGAAAGTATAGATCGTTTATTATGTATTTTACCTTTTGAAAAACAATATTTTAAGGATAGATGGGATTGGGAGGTAGATTATATTGGACATCCTTTAATGCAAGTGTTGGAATCACAACATGGACTGCCGCATCCACTTCCGAATATCGCAGGTGAAAAAATTGTTGCATTGTTACCAGGAAGTCGCAAGCAAGAAATATTAAAGAAACTACCAGAAATGCTTTCGGTAGTGGACGCATTTCCTAACCATCATTTTGCCATTGCACAAGCACCCGGCTTGGACGACAAATGGTTTGCATCACTAGTCCCAACTCATAAAAATGTACATATTGTTAAAGGCAATACTTATGCTTTGTTAAATCATAGTATTGCAGCACTGGTAACCAGTGGAACCGCTACTTTAGAAACTGCTTTATTAGGTGTACCCGAAATTGTTTGCTATAAAGGCAACCCCATAACCCTAGCCCTAGCTAAACGATTTGTAAAAATCAAATTCATTGCGCTAGTGAATTTAATTATGGATAAGGAAGTAGTGAAGGAATTAATTCAGGAAGATTTAAATAAGAAGAACCTTGTTGTTGAGCTAACGCTTTTATTACAGGACGAAAATAAAAAGGCACAAATAAAGGCCGACTATCAATTGCTAAAAGAAAGGTTATACACTGGGCAAAGCGCCACCGAAGTAGCCGCGGATATTGTTTTACAAGAACTTGCGCACTAATATTACAATTATACCAATCAAAAATACAATTAAAGAAATGCGGTTCATGCCATGCATGGCTTTCATCATGGTTGTGCGCTCTTGATTAGGATCTCGTTTTACTAAAAACAAGTACTCTCCTATTTGTCTTAAAAATCCCATAAGTATCTTTTTGTAAAAATAATGCTTAAATTGTAATTCAGGTAATGAATTAACTTACTTTAAATAAATAATATGTTCTTAAAACTTTTTGCTATCGCGCTCCCTGTATTTTTTGCCATTGATATGGTATGGCTTGGATTTGTTGCAAAGGATTTTTATGCAAAACAAATTGGGGGTTTAATGAAGCCAGACATTAATTGGACAGCTGCAATCATATTTTACCTCATTTTTATTGCAGGATTAGTTGTTTTTGTAATTACACCCGCAGTGGTTAAAAATTCATGGACACAGGCTGTACTCATGGGTGCATTATTTGGATTTGTTTGTTATGCTACTTATGACTTAACCAATTTGGCGGTTGCCAAAGATTGGCCAGTATTTGTTACCATCATTGATTTAATATGGGGTGCCGTTTTAGCAGCAAGCGTTTCTGTGATTACCTTTTTAATAGCTACTAAAATATTTAGATGAGCTATTATTTAATGCTTGCCATTATCTTATTCGCATTTGTGAATGTATGGTTTATCATTTCCTTGATTACAAAAAGAAATGATGTAGCTGATATTGCCTGGGGCTTGGGTTTCATACTTTTAACTTGGTCCTCATTTTTCATTGCAGATATTAAAGGAACAAGAGGAATCATAACTGGCATGCTTATAAGTTTGTGGGGCATAAGATTGGCTTGGCATATTCATTCAAGAAACAAAGGGAAAGGGGAAGATTATCGTTATTTAGCATGGCGCAATGAATGGGGTAAATGGTTTTTATTAAGATCCTATTTTCAAGTATTTATTTTGCAAGGCGTGTTTTTATACATCATTAGCCTACCTATTTTATACATTAATAAAAGTGAAAACACACCACTCATTTGGTTAGATATTTTAGGGCTTGCTATTTGGTGTATTGGATTTTATTATGAAGCGCTTGGTGATGCGCAGCTTGTTCGCTTTAAAAAGAATCCACAGAATAAAGGTAAATTAATGCAAGAAGGCCTTTGGGCAAATACAAGACATCCCAATTATTTTGGAGAAGTAATACAATGGTGGGGCATTGGAATAATTGCGCTAACGCTTCAAGACGGATGGATGACCCTGATTGGTCCTATCACAATTACGTATTTAATTTTAAAAGTATCAGGCATCCCTATGCTCGAAAAGAATATGGAGTCACATCCTGACTTTGAAGATTATAAGAAAAAAGCAAACGCATTTTTTCCAAGGATTCGCTTTCTTAATAAAAATTAAGATTGATTATCCAACCAACCCTTTAATAAATTGGTGATTTGAACTGCTTCAATAATAAATCCATCGTGTCCGTATAAAGAATCAATAGCTACTAAAGTTGCATTGGGCATATGTTGTTCCATAAAACCTTGCTCGTCTAATGGACACAAAATATCACTGTTAATGCCAATAATAAAGGTGGGGATTTTAATATTTGCTAAAGTAGCTATTAGGTCCCCTCCTCTTTTTCTTGCCAAGTGATGGCTATCCATCGACTTTGTTAATAACCAATAACTATAGGCGTTAAATCGTTTTACCAATTTATCACCTTGGTATTCGATATAAGAGGATGCTTTGAAATTATCAATCTTCTCCGGATCCTCGTCGGTTTGTTTCTCTTGGAAAATCGCATAGTTTCTGTAGGTTAACATCCCTATTGCGCGCGCCGCTTTTAAACCTTTAGCGCCTGCATTAGGCGTTGCTTCTTTCCAAGTACAATCTGCTTCAATCGCTAAACGTTGGGCCGTATGTACTGCTACACCCCAAGCACTTTCGGAAGGTGAGGTTGCAATTAAAAACATTTTCTTAATCACAGCTGGTTCATAAATGGCCCACTCTAATGCTTGGTAGCCTCCCATGCTTCCACCCAATAATAAATCAATGCTATCTATTTGCAAATGTTGTCTTAATAAAATATGCGCTTGCACCATATCACGAATAGTCACCGTTGGAAAATTATTCAAGCTAATTTCCGTTCCTAAATCTTCCACACTTAAAGGCCCCGTTGAACCATAACAAGAACCAATAATATTGGCACAAACTATAAAATAATCATTTGGGTTTATTAAGTACCCTTCCCCTATTAAACCCTTCCACCAATCAGCCGCATCGCTATTTGCGGTTAATGCATGACAAACCCAGGCTACTTTCTTACCTGGCGTATATGCACCGTAAGTATGATAAGCAATTTTAAGCTTGGGCAAACTAACCCCACATTCCAAGGTAAAAGGCTGATTGTATTGATATATTATTGGACCCATTTTTTTAATTGCTAATTGCGAACTAAGTATCTATTTGAATTACCTTTGCAAAGGTACCATTTTTTTTTACTTTCATTATACTAACAAGCATTCACCTATGGCGAGAATTCATTTAAAACAAATAGACCAGGATTATCAATTTGTAACTACAGATGAAGCAGGACAAACCATGACCATGGATATACCGGTGGACCAAGGTGGACATGGCAATGGAGTTCGTCCCATGCAAGCTTTGTTAAGTGCACTAGGTGGATGTAGTGGTGTGGACATTGTGATGATCTTAAAGAAACAAAAACAAACCATTACCCTTTTTGAAATGGATATAGATGGAGAGCGTGAAGCGGGCAAGGAACCCGCTTTA
>JALQXE010000097.1 GCA_023263235.1 Sediminibacterium sp.
GGATTGTAAATACGGTGTACTGGTAGCCCAAAAAGCAGGACTTACCGCAGCCAATAACTTAAGCAGCTTTAATTTAGCAGAGATGATGGAGTTTATAGAGTTTCAACAGGCGAAGCGGGGGTAGCTTTTAAATGATTCATAGCTTAATCGATATCCTTATTCAATTCATCAAACTTAGCAATCATGGTTGGATTTCCTCTAGTTAATTTCTTTATAGTTAAATCATCTGCTTTGTTATTTGCCAATCTTAAATTATTTACAGAAGATAATAAAGCATCTTTGGTCTTTTGCAAATGATCTATAGTTTTGTCAATCTCTTCAATTGCAGTTTTAAACTTGCGACTAGCCATCTCGTAATTCTTAGCAAAGCTTTCTTTGAATACATTGATACTTTCTTCAAAATTAGTAATATCTATATTTTCATTTCTCATTTGAGCAAGCTCAGCTTTATATTGCATGGATTTCATTGCAGCATTTCGAAGTAGCGTTATGATAGGTATAAAAAACTGAGGTCTTACTACATACATTTTTGTGTATTTATGTGATACGTCAATAATGCCAGAATTGTACAACTCGCTATCTGATTCTAATAAACTAACTAAAACAGCATATTCGCATTTTTTTTCTGTTCTATCCTTGTCTAGTTCTTTAAAAAAATCCTCATTTTTTTTCTTAGTAGCAGTTTCATCACCTTCATTTTTCATCTCAAACATCATTGAAATTATTTCATTGCCATCTTGGTCAAATTCTCTGTAAATAAAATCTCCTTTGCTACCCGATTTTGAATCATTATCTTTTTCAAAGTAAGCATTTGGAAATGCAGTTGCTCTTAACTTATTAAATTCGTTTTCACAATGTTGTTCAAGCGTCTCTCCAATCATTTTAGTAGAGAGTTTTAATTTCATATCCTTTCTAAGTGCAATTTCTTCGTCTTTTAGCTTTATAATTTCATCTTTAGACCTTAGATCGGCATTGAATTTTTCTAATAAAGAACTTTCTAATAATTTTTTCTCTAAATCCTTATTTTGAATTTTACTAGCTAATTCATCACGTTCTTTTTCTATTTTTTTTACTGCCTCCGCAACACTTAATTGTTTTTCTAATTCAGCTTTATCATTTTTTGCTTTTAAGTCGGCCAACTCTTGCTCTTTCTTGGAAAGTTTTTCTTGAAGTGTGCTAGTCACTTTTGCCTCGGCTAACAAAATGGCCGCCTCTTTTTCCTTTTCGGCCAAATTTAATCTTGATTTAATTTCAACTTCAAATTGCGTATCTCTAACCTGTTTTAAAATATTAGCAAATCCAGCTTCATCTACTTGAAACGCTTTTTTACAATTTGGACAAATTATTTCATTCATACTAATGTTTTTAAAATTTCAAAATCCTTAATCCCTACCACTTGACATACACAAAATAGTCCCCGGGTAATAGTTCAAAAGGAACGGTATGGTTAAAATTAAATCTAATTCCTGAAAATACATTTTTAAATTCCCCATTTAATTGTTCATGAGCTATTTCTACCTTATGGTGCTGATTGGATAAATTAAGCAATACAAATACAGTTGAAACTGCATCATGTCTTAAATAAGCCATAACACCATCAGTTTGTACTGGCAAATTAAAAGTGTCGCCACTTATAATTGCAGTATGTGATTTTCGAAAACTGCTTAGTGTTTTATAAAATTCATGCAGGGCTGGTTGTTCAACCGACCAATCAATCTGATCCTTATCAAAAAATGCTAGTCGTTTTTTATTTGGTAATTCCTGTCCACTATAAATTAACGGAATCCCTTTCCAGGTTTGCGTAAATACCGCCCAGGCTTTTGCGGCTGCGCCGTACTTTTCATACTCTGTGCCGTTCCAGCTATTCTCATCATGATTGGATGTAAATAAAAGTTTACTTGCACCAGCGGGATATTGGGAATATCCATGCAACACATTATATACCTCGTGTATACCCACCTCTGCCTTTGCTAGTTTTTCAGATGCATGCATAAGTGCCCATGCATAGCTTGTATCAAATACCTGATGATAATTCACATCTTCACATTCGGCCAACCAATACAAAGGTTGAATGGTTTCCACTGCTTTTCGTGCATCCTTCCAAAAATCCAAAGGCACTAAATGCGCCATATCACATCTAAATCCGTCTATCTTAAAATCACGTACCCAATATTGCATCGCCCCAATTAATGCATTGCGCATTTCATAATTGCTATAATTTAAATCCACTACATCGTCCCAGCCATTGCGTTCAGTAAATTCTCCTTTTTCATTGCGTGCAAACCATTCAGGATGAAGTTCCATCCATTCATGTTGGCGACCTGTATGATTGGCCACCCAGTCTATAATTACTTTCATACCTAATGCATGTGCCTCATTAACCAAATTGGCAAAATCATTTAAAGTTCCAAATTCAGGATTCACTTTTGTATAACTGCTGCATGCATAATAACTTCCTAAACTCCCTTTTTTTACTTTTTCACTAATGGGTGTGATGGGCATGAACCATAATATATCCACTCCCATATCTTTTAACCTAGATAAATGTTTTTGAAAAGCATTAAATGTTCCCTCGGGTGTGTACTGTCTTATATTTACTTCATAAATAGTGGCATCCTTTGCCCAATTGACCATCTTGAAATTTGAATCCATTTTTCTCCTATTTGTTTTACCCTATTTTTATTATCTTGTACATTACTATGAATGATAACCAACCAAAACTTGAACGCAAATTAAGCCTTTTACATGCAACTGCCATTAATATGATTGACATGGTAGGAATTGGACCGTTTGTGGTACTAAGTGTGGTTGCTCAAATTATGGCTGGTCCCTATTTTTTATATGCTTGGGTAGCGGGTGCAGTGCTTTCTTATGTAGATGCTATGGTTTGGAGCCAGTTGGGTGCAGCACTTCCTAAAGCTGGTGGTAGTTTTCACTTTTTAAAAGAAGGATATGGTGAAAAGTGGGGTAAGCTTATGAGCTTTTTGTTTGTATGGCAAACCATGATACAAGCACCCTTGGTAATTGCTTCGGCAGCGATTGGGTTTTCACAATACGCTAACTACTTTTTTCATTTTAATTTTTGGCAGGAAAAAGCAGTGAGTGGATCGGTGGTGATTTTAGTAATATTATTATTGTATAGAAAGATAGAATCCATTGGTAAAATTTCGGTTTTTCTTTGGGTGGTGGTATTGGGTACTATGTTTTGGATTATCGGGGGAGGTATCGCTCACGGTAACTTTCTAGCGCCTATTAAACATATTAACGACGGCTTTAGTTTACAACATGGATTTGTTGCTGCCTTAGGGTTTGCTAGTGTTAAAACTGTATATAGTTATTTGGGTTATTATAATGTTTGCCATTTGGGCGGGGAGATAAAAAATCCTGGTAAGAATATTCCAAGAAGCATGTTTATTTCTATTACGGGTATTGCAATATTGTATTTAGCAATGAATGTGAGTGTGGCGAGTGTTTTACCTTTCGAGGTTTTATCTACCAGTAAATATGTTGTGAGTGATTATATTAAAACATTATTCGGACCAACCGCAGGAGGTATTGCAACTTTGCTTATTTTATTAGTAGCATTTGCTTCTCTTTTTTCAGCAACCTTGGGTTATAGTCGTATTCCTTTTGCCGCGGCACAAAACAAATCATTCTTTTCTTTTTTTGGCACTGTGCATCCCAAATTAAA
>JALQXE010000100.1 GCA_023263235.1 Sediminibacterium sp.
AATAAAGAAAGTAACACAATTGTATACAATCTTAAACGCCATGTATAGGTAGTCTTTTCCTTATTGGCAATATTATTCTCTGATGCATACCTAATCAAACCTTTTGGCTTTCCAACATGATCCATGATTTCATCACAAGCATCAATACAAGCAGTACAATTTACACATTCTAATTGCGTTCCGTTTCGTATGTCAATGCCAGTAGGACAAACTCTTACACATGCATGACAATTTACACAATCACCATGTCCATCCTCTTTCGCTTTCCCTCTTGGCTCTCCACGTACATAATCATAAGCAACTAAAATGGAATTCTTATCCAATAAAACACCTTGTAATCGGCCATAAGGACAAACAATAATACAAGCCTGCTCTCTAAACCATATATATACAAAGAAGAATACCATGGTAAAAATCACCAACGCACTAAATGTACCAAAATGAACGAATATTCCTTCTTTCACAAGCTTTCCTACTTCGTCTATACCAATAATATAACCCAAAAAGAAATTTGCAATTAAAAAGGAGAGCATAAAAAACACAATTAATTTACCGCCCTTCTTTAAAATTTTTTCACCATTCCAAGGCATGCTATTTAATCGCTTTTGCTTTGTAACATCTCCTTCTATAAAAAATTCAATTTTTCTGAACACCATTTCCATGAATATAGTTTGGGGACAGGCCCAACCACACCATATTCTTCCAAATGCGACAGTAAACAATATTATAAATACTAAAAAAGTAAGAAACCCTATGGCAAAAATGAAAAAGTCCTGTGGCCAAAATATTTTTCCAAAAAGAATAAATTTACGCTCTAAAATATTTATCAAAAAAATAGGCTCACCTCCTATCTTTATAAATGGCAAAGTAAAAAACAAAACCAAATAAAAATAACTAAAATAGGACCTTAAATTATACAGTCTTCCCTTTGGTTTTTGCGGATGTATATAATTACGATTGCCCTCTTTGCTTATGGTTGACACAGCATCTCTAAAGGTCTGATCTAACATTTCCTTTTTATAATTCGCCAGCGTCTCTGAATCCTGATTACTCATTTTTTAGATTTATCCGAAGTTTAAAAACCAATTTTCATTAGTTGGATACCTTCACCGTATCAACTGCATCTTTAAATAAATCACCTTGTGGCGCTTTTGCATTTGGAGGATTTGTGCCTTTTAATGTTTTAATATAACTAGCCAACTCCTGCATTTGAATTGGAGAGTATGTTGACTGCCATGCTTGCATTCCTTTGTCGGGATATCCATACTTAATCGTCTTAAACAAATCAGCAATACTACCACCATGCAACCAATATTCATCTGTTAAATTAGGCCCCACACCACCTTCTCCTTTGGCACCATGACAGGGTATACAGGTTTTGGAAAATGTTAGCTGACCAGCAGCAATGCCCGTTGCATCTGACATTGTAACCGTCTTTTCATCAACATTATTTTTCATAGAAGCTAAGTATGTCTCTACTTGTTCTTTGGCAGATGACATTTCAGAAGTATACTCCTCTGTTGGATTTGGACCATTATGCCATACCTCATACTTTAATAAATATAGTACGCCAATAAAAATAGTAATGTAAAATCCATATTTCCACCATGGCGGCAAGGCATTGTCCAGCTCTTTAATACCATCATAATCATGATCTAACAACATGTCAGCTTCTTTTTCCAATGGTACAGCCCTGGTTAAGAATTTTTTATCTAAAATATTCCAATTGCGTACTAACCATGATTGTTTTACCACGCTTTCACTTACATTATTTACTACTGAAGGATGAATGGACTTCCACAAGCCCCTAATAAAAATAACCATCAATAATACAACCAATAATTCTAAGCCTAGAACCGTTGAAAGCGTCCAAAAAGTTGTAGAAGACAAACCACCATAATAATTAAATTTAGTAGCCTTAGCAGTTGAATCTGAAATGGTAGTTTGAGCACTTGCTGCATTTGCAAAAAGCGAACCCAAAACAATCCATCCAACCATCATCAGTTTACTACTTGATTTGGTTACTTCTACCGCTTTTTTTGCAATCATTGATAGCACACTCGAAAGCACCCAAATTACAATCACCAACAATCCCGCAATCACTATCATCAAAACTTCTAGATAATTGGTTGGAGCTTCAGCAGGGATTACTGCAGGAGTAGCATTTTGTGCAAATCCTGTAAATGCAAAAAATAAGGCAACTATTACGAAGATGGAATTTTTATATTTAAACATACTGTCTGTTTTAAAGATTTATATTATTTTTCAAGTGGTAGATTTTTAATTTCATCAACCTCTTTTTTATCCATCACTTTTACATACCACAACACACCAATAAAAAAGGCAACAAATACCAGCAAAGAAAAAATGGGATAGAAATTGATATCCTGCATGCTTTCGGTATATTTTTTAATAAAGCTGAACATATATTATTAATTTAATTGTGAGGATTATTTTTTATTGATATCTGTTCCCAATTTTTGTAAATACGCAATCATTGCAATGATTTCTTTATTCGCTGGAACTTCTATACCATCTTTCTTTAAACTTGCAGCAATTTCATTTGCTTGCAACATTAAAGCAGCATTCGCCTTTGGTGCAAAATCGGCAGCATAAGGAACCCCCAATGTGCGCATTGCATTTATTTTTAAAGGTGTAGAAGCTGTATCTAAATCATGTTCAATTAAAAATGCATAAGAAGGCATCACCGATCCTGTACTAATTGCACTAGGCTCTTCCAAGTGATTGTATTGCCATGTATTTGATTTTTTTAAATTACCAGATCCTTCACGTGCCAAGTCTGGACCGGTTCTTTTACTACCCCATTGGAAAGGATGATCGTAAACAAACTCACCCGCTTTGCTATATTCACCATATCGTTCAGTTTCACTTCTGAATGGGCGAATCATTTGCGAGTGACAAGTATAACAACCTTCTCTAACATATATATCACGTCCTTGTAATTCAAGTGGCGTGTATGGTTTTACACTAGATATAGTTGGCACATTTGATTTTACCAGGAATGTTGGGATGATTTCAACCATTCCCCCAATTAATATAACCACTAATGACAATATTAACATAGGCGTTGGTTTTCTTTCAATCCAACGATGCCAATGCTCCCCTGTATGTTTTGTATATGTTTTTTCTAATGCAGGTGCTTCTGCATCTTCATTGGCAACCAATGTGCCTTGTCCAATTGTTTTAAAGATATTCACCATTGCAATTATGGCACCTGCTAAATACAATACACCACCCAAAGCTCTCATGGCATAAAATGGTGCCATATAAGTTACCGTTTCTAAAAACTGATACTTAATTTGCCCACTTGGCGTGAATTGCTTCCACATTTCTGCTTGTTGAAAACCAGCCCAATACATTGGAATTGCATAAAATAAAATACCTAAAGTTGCTAACCAAAAATGGATATTCGCTAATTTTTTAGAGTACAATTCTGTCTTATACATTCTTGGAA
>JALQXE010000105.1 GCA_023263235.1 Sediminibacterium sp.
TGGTTCTACGACCTTCGTCATTTGCGATTACTACAGGTTCGCCACCTTCCATAACCGATACACAACTGTTTGTGGTACCTAAGTCAATTCCTATTATTTTTGCCATAATGATTGATTTTCAATGATTAATTACTTCATAAAAGGCAATCATTGTGCCACAATGTCCTAAGCCTAATTTTGGTGAAAAAATGGCATAATTGTCAGTATTTAGCCTTAGACTAAGGCCAAAATTGGCATAACAACTTAAAAAATGAGTAGAAAAGGCAGTTATATAGCTTCTATATCCCCCGACTGCGTAGACTTAAAAGTGTAATTCTTTTGACTGGTATAACTAAAGATAACAACAAAAAAGGTAGTCATAATTTTAGCAGGTGTGGCATACCAAACAAAATAGTCCACAAATAACTTTAGGAATATGTAGTTTAAAATAATACAACCCAATACCACTAAGAAATACTTTAATAATTGTGCCGTTTTCTTTACCGAGGTTTCCTGAAATACAACGTATCTACTTAAATAAAAACCAATGGGAAATGTAACACAAAAGCTTACCATAAATGAGGCAATATGTGGACTAATCGTCAACCATCCAATATGTATAGGCGTTTTATGAAAAAGAAAATTATAAGCAAGATAAAAACCAAGGATATCTAACACCGTGTTTCCACCCCCACATGCTGCATAACGAAAGGTATGGATAGGCATTATCTTCCTAAATAAAGGATATACCCAATCAATTAGGTCAAGGATTAATTTGCTAATAAAATCGTGTAGTTTCAGCATGAATAGCTCAAAGGTAATGTTAATTAATTACTTTTGCAATCGGTAACCCCTATTTATGAATTTGATATATAATTTAAAGCAACAAACAGCCAATTGTATTCATCAATTATATGATGTTCAAATACAAGCGGATCAAGTATTGGTGAATGCCACAAAACCAGAGTTTGAAGGGGATTATACTATTGTGCTATTTGCATTTGTAAAACAATTAGGAAAAAGCCCTGAATTATTGGGCAATGAATTAGGTGCTGCTATGTTAAATGCAATGCCTGGGGTGTTAACGCAGTTTAATATTGTAAAAGGTTTTTTAAACTTTAGCATTAGCAATACATATTGGTTTGAAACCATACAAAATGCAAGCGCCGATAATTTATTACCGAAAAATAATCAGCCACGTAAAATTATGGTGGAGTACTCCTCCCCTAATACCAACAAACCTTTACACCTTGGTCATTTAAGAAATAATTTTTTAGGTTGGAGTATTGCCGAAATTTTAAAATTACAAGGCAATGAGGTAGTAAAAACCTGTATTGTAAATGATAGGGGTATTCATATTTGTAAAAGTATGATTGCTTGGCAATTATATGCAAATGGTGCTACCCCTTCAGACACAAAACAAAAGGGTGATCACTTTGTAGGCGACTATTATGTTAAATATAATAACGCCTATAAGGCACAGGTAGCCGAATTGGTTGCTGGCGGTATGACGCAGGAACAAGCCGAGAAGGAAGCGCCTATTCAAAAAGGAGCTCAAGAAATGTTGTTGAAGTGGGAACAAGGGGATGCTGCTACAATTGATTTATGGAAGCGAATGAATAGCTGGGTGTATGAAGGATTTGATGCAACCTATAAAAAAATTGGTTCAGATTTTGTGAAAACATATTACGAGAGCAATACTTATTTACTAGGCAAGGAATTGGTGGAGCAGGGATTAACAAAGAAAGTCTTTTATCAAAAAGAAGATAATTCAGTTTGGATTGATTTAACAGGTGATGGCTTAGATGAAAAAATTGTGCGTCGTAAGGATGGCACTTCGGTTTATATTACACAAGACATTGGACTTGCTGAAGTAAAACAAAAAGAATTTAATACAGATGCGAGTATTTATGTAGTGGGTGACGAACAAAACTATCACTTTAAAGTACTAAAATTAATTTGTCAAAAATTACAATTGCCGGCAGCTGATGGCATTTACCATTTAAGTTATGGTATGGTGGAACTCCCTACTGGCAAAATGAAAAGTCGTGAGGGTACTGTGGTTGATGCAGACGATTTAGTAGAAGAAATGATTAACATTTCAAAAGAAAAAACAGAATCCTTAGGCAAGGTTTCCGACTTCACTGAAGCTCAGTTAACTGAGCTTTATAATACCATTGGTTTAGGCGCCCTTAAATTTTTCTTGTTAAGAGTTGACCCTAAAAAGAAAATGATTTTTAATCCTGAAGAAAGTATTGATTTTCATGGTTTCACTGGTCCTTTTATTCAATACACACATGCACGTATTAAAAGCATTTTGAGAAAAACAGGAACCGATACTAAATTAACGCCTTCTGAATTATTACCATTGGAAAAAGCATTAGCAATAGAGCTTACCAACTTCCCGGCCGTTATTAATGAAGCAGCAGAAACCTTAGACCCTTCAAAAGTGGCTATTTATACATTTAACTTAGCTAAACTTTTTAATAGTTTTTATGCCGACCTATCTATTGCCAATGCAGCATCTGTAGAAAAGAAAAACTTAAGAATTAAATTAAGTATTTTAACAGCAGCTACATTACAAAAAGGAATGAGCGCTTTGGGCATACTTGTGCCTGAGCAAATGTAGTAATCGCCTCTAATACTATTTACAATTAAATTTTTTATTTCCTTTTGGGTTTGTATGGAACGTACGTTTCAGGCGTTAGCTCTTCCACACCCCATTGTGTTAAGAGTCCATCCATTTGTTCCTTAGGCAAACTTGCGTGATCGTAATGACCTGCCACCATTTTTTGACGCATGGCTTCATAAATACTTACTGCACATGCCACTGAAATATTTAAGCTTTGAATAATTCCCATTTGTGGTATAATAAAATTACCATCAGCAAGTGCTCTACATTCGTCCGTCACACCACTGTGTTCATTTCCAAATACCAATGCCACCGATTCGGTAAAATCAATATCATATAATTGAACCGCATCACTGGATAAATGTGTGGTCAATATTTTAGAAAAGTTTTTACGTACTGCTTTTATGCATTCCTCCAAATTGTCAAATTCATGAATGGTTAACCATTTTAAAGCACTACTGCTACTTTTATAGCCAAACTTTTTATGTCTAGGAATTTTAGTTGTTAAAATATATACATCCTGTATACCCACCGCATCACATGTTCTTAGCACTGCCGATATATTATGAGGGTCTTGGACATTTTCCATCACCACGGTCAAATTTGCTTGACGCTTACTTAATACTTTTATTAGTTTATCGGTACGTTCTGGTGTCATACATTTTATTTGGCAAATGGGCTTCTATATTGTACCCCTAGTCCATAATGTCTTAAAGGTTCAATCTTGCCATTTTCATTTTCAAAACTATAATTTAACCCAACTCCATTTAGTTCGGTCATTAATAAAGGGCCATCCATATCCACATAATCCAATTGAGGCAAAAATTGAGCAATGGCAGCCGAACCTATAACAGATTCATTCATACTACCCATCATCACTTGTAAACCTAATGTGCGCGCTTCTTTTATCATTCGCAAAGCCGGTGTTAATCCACTACATTTGGTAAGTTTAATATTGATGCCATCAAAATAATTAGCACATACCGCAACATCTTTTTCTAATACACAACTCTCGTCTGCAAATAATGGAAGTGATTTTTGATTTTTTAATTGTTCCATTCCATCCCAATTGTCTTTTGCCAAAGGTTGTTCGACTAATTCAACTCCCAAAGCTTTTAAAGCAGGAATTTTTTGCAAAGCTTCCTCTGTGGTCCAACCAGCATTGGCATCCACTCTAATTGGCACTTGTGTATGTTCACGTAAAGCAGTGATCATTTCAATGTCATATTCCGTTCCCACTTTTACTTTATAAATGGGCCAAGGATGCGCCTCCATTTTTTGGACCATTTTTTCAATAGAGTCAATACCTAATGTATAATCACAAATAGGTGGCGTATTAAGAATTTCATTTCCCGTTATGTTCCATTCAGTTCCCCATAATTTATGCAAGGGTTCTTTTTTCATCTGTCCCCATAAATCCCAACCTGCCATATCCAATGCGCAAACTAAAAATGGATCATTAGGAAATAAATGATGTAAAAAATGCCAAAAACGTTCAGGATCAGTGAGTGCAAATTTCTCAATGAGCTTTCTATTTTTTTCCAACTGCTCCATCATGCCCTCCACCGTTACATTATAATATACAATGGCAGGTGCTTCTCCAAATCCTTCCCAATGGCCCAAAGACAAACGCAACATTAAACTGTGTTGATGCGTTTTTGTCCTACCATTGGAGATGGTAAATGGATATTCGAATGGTAAAGATTGTTCCCAAAAAGATAATTCCACGAAATTGGATTTTTACGAAGATACTAAACAGGCACTAATTAAATTAACGTCCACTTGCTTTAATAGCATCCTTCCATTCTGTATTAAATGAATTAGCTTCAATTAAATCCTCTAAACTTAAATGCATTCTGTATCTCCAGTAATGTTTTGGATTTGCCGGCACATTAATCCTTTCGTCATTAGGATTACTTCGACGTATATTTTCATCCACGCCTAAAAAATCCTGTAATTGGAAAATAGCCCACATGGCTGGGGAATATAAATGCTGCAATAAGATGGCTTTGTTTATCCAAGGCTCACAGTGTATTGGCGCTTCACCCCATTGACCAATTTCTTGATTGTAAAATTGCTGGGTTTTTTCACGATCTTCTTCCCACCAACCACGAATGGTACTCATGTCATGAGAGGATGGAGTAACCACACTTAAATACGGTGCATCGTTAGGATGGAAAAAAGTTTTATCTGAAGCTTTTGGCATTCTTTGTACTTCCAAACTTAGCATGCCTAATTGATACATTACATTAGGTACACAAGAAGGCACCAAACCTAAGTCTTCGCCACAAATAAGCATATTCGTGGAAAGCTTTAACATAGGTAATTTTTGCATGGCTTCTTTTTCCCAAGCCGTATCCTGACGCTTAAAGAAATAATCAAGATACAAATCCTTTAATGCATGTTGCGTTTTATGATCCAATTGTTGGAAGGAACTTGTTCCCTCTATGTTAAATCTAAAATGATAATGATGTGGTTTTTCTGCATCAAATAAAATCACATTGCTTATTAATTTGTACAAGCCATGTTTAATTTTGTCATGCCATTCATCCTTTGGTTGTATACAAAAATGAGCTTCTACCTGTCTTTGTGTTTTGAAAGCAGGAAGTAACTCATAGTGACCATCTCCAATATGTTTTAAATATTCTTTTTTTATTAGCTCATTATCATATCCAAAAATTTGAAATAAATTAGTTTCATTAATAAATGGATGTGTAAGACGATAATGATCCAAATGAATTCCTTTTGCATTTAATTCATTAATTGAAACAGGAATGGCTGGAACAAAATGCCCCATGATACCTTCCACTGCATGCATTGGAATACTCCAAATTCTAAAGAATCCTAAAATATGATCGATTCTAAAGGCGTCAAAGTAAAATTTCATTTGATCAAACCTTGATTTCCACCAAGCAAACCCATCGCTTGCCATAGCTTCCCAATTATAAGTAGGGAACCCCCAGTTTTGTCCACTAACTGCAAAATCATCTGGAGGTGCTCCGGCTTGCATGTCCATATGAAATAATGGCTTGTTTTCCCAAGCATCCGCACCAAAACGATAAACACCAATAGGAATATCTCCTTTTAGTATTACACTATGCTTATGTGCATATTCAGTTGCATCTACTAATTGCAAGTGTAAATGAAATTGAACATAATAAAAGAACGCAATATCCTCGTATGATTTAGATGTAGGATCTACTAATTTTAAAATTGCTTTTTCATTATACTGAGCATGGGTTGGCCAATGATTAAAATCTACAGTGCCATGCAAGTCTCTTAAGTATGAAAATGCACTATAAGAAACCAGCCAATTTTTATTATGCGCAAAGAACTCAGCAAATGCTTTTGAACCTAAATCCGTTTTCCCATTTTTCGAATACAATAATCTTAACACTTCCCACTTTAATTTCATTACTGCTTCGTAATCAACTTCCGTTAGATTATTTAATTCTGAAATGGTTTTTGCATATGGTTTTAATAAAGCTTGTTGTTCCTTTTTAACCACATCCTGCAAACGAATAAACATAGGATGTAATGCAAATGCCGAAATAGCAGCATAGGGATAAGAGTCCATCCAGGTATGGGTAGCCGTAGTATCGTTAACTGGCAATATTTGTACGAGTTTTAAACCCACTTTATTGGCCCAGTCTACCAATAATTTTATATCGGCAAACTCCCCAACGCCAGCACTATTATTAGACTTAAGTGAGAATACAGGTATCGCAACCCCTGCCCCTTTCCAATGGGCTGTTTTTAACTGCACAAAACCATCATTTACTACAACCAGTTTGTCTTTTCCCACTGGCTCATACAATACCCTGTTCTCCCCCTCTTCAAAATTTAAGAAAGTATTGGTTTTGGCATCTGCTACACCATATTTATAAACAAATGGAAAATTACTTTTTGCAGTATCTAAACTTATTTCATAATAATCAGCATCGGCCACCTTGGTTAACATTAATGCTTTTTTTGCATCCCAAGCACCTAATATTTTTGACTCACCAATAATACAAATGGTTTGATTCGGTTCAAGTATTGGCGCTTTTACCCTAAATACATGTGTAGCAAATTTATCAATGGCGAGGATCTTTTGTGATGTGGGTTGTTTTAATAAAACATTTACAAAAGGAGAAGTATAAAACGTATTCTCTTTATAACCGTTGAAGTTCCAACTATCAATTATCACAAGCTCGGAACTTTGCTGTGCATTTAAATCAATAACTTTATCATTACCTGCTTCAAAGGATTTTGTACCATCGGCATTTTGTATGAAATAATGATAAACAATTTTATGATTTACAAGGGAAGCATCCATTTCCAAGTGAAGCACCCAATAATCATTATTTAGGTATACAAGGGGTACCGCATTTTCAATTTTATTTTCCCCTAATTGTGCATGATTTCCATAAATATAAATACCCTGTCCAAAATGGGTTTTATACTTCAAATGAAAACTAACTTTTATAAGTTTTGTATTCAATGAGTCTACCTTTTTTACAAGCTTTTCGGTCGTTTTCACAGTTTTCATATCTAGTTCCCTATTAACTAAAGCAATCGTATAAATTTAACAAGCCGTTAAAGATAAAAAATAGTGTGTAAATAAAACACATTAATTTTTTCAAGTTTGAAAATAGTGGAAAATGTTTATATTTACGTATAATACTAATAATCAGTCATTTACATTAAAATTATGGATAAAATAGTCATTTATACCGATGGTTCTTCTAGAGGTAATCCTGGTCCTGGTGGCTATGGCGCCATATTAATGTGGGGTGAAAAAGTAAAAGAGTTATCGGGCGCCTTTAGGAAAACAACCAATAACCGCATGGAATTATTGGCTGTAATTCAGGCATTAATGGCATTAAAAACAAAGGAATTGCCGGTACATATATATACAGATAGTAAATATGTAGTGGAATCCGTTGAGAAAAAATGGTTGGACAATTGGATGAGAACCAACTTTAAAGGAGGCAAAAAAAATAAGGATTTATGGACAGCATACCACACTCTTTCAAAACCATTTAAGGTTAAATTTCATTGGGTTAAGGGACATGCAGATAATCCTTACAACAACAGATGCGACCAATTAGCCACCGAAGCAGCAGACAATGGCCCTTGGAAAATAGATTTCGAATTTGAGAAAATTACTGAATAACAATTAAAAATAGCAATACCGATTTTTAGATTGCTTTGTATTTTGGAGCCATTACGCGAAAGGCACCAAATAAAACAGCACCAAATACCAATGTGCTCACTAAACTATATGAATAAAACGGCAACCCATCTACCATTGTTTGTGTTAGTCCAGCCATTGTTTTTGGGTGATGATATCCGCCACCTTGTGCCCACACTAAAAAGTTAGAAACTAAAAAATAAGCCGTAGGAGCAGATAAGAAAGATACTATATACTTAGATGGTTTTGAATCTTGTAAACCAAATCCAAAAACGGTAGTTGCAGCAATTAAAATATAATTTACTAATTGCCCTTCATAAAAACCTTGGATGGAAGTATAACCATAGTTATATAAAACTTGATACAAAATATCAGAGATGAACATGGAAACAATAGGTAGTAAAAATGAATAAGACTTTTTGCTTGCAAACAATGATCCACTAAATAAAGCAATTGCAATTTGCGGTGCAAATCCCATTGGTCTACTTGGCATAATTCTGTACAATGCACTTATTGCTAGCATAATTACTAATGCAAGGATAATTTGTCTATTCAATTTCATAAAGTTGCTTTTGTATGCGTGATAACAAAAATAAGACTTATACGCCTAAATATGTACAATCATTTTCCTCAAATGTGAATAACCTAAGGGACAAAGGCTTTAAATACAAAAGAAGGCTTATTGGCAGTTATAGTTATTTGTTGCAAAGCTTTAACCATGGCTACTTCCCCTTCATTGTATTCGATGCCATCAATAATAACCTGCCCTTCAATAACCAGTAACATTTCTAAAGACTGGCTATTTATTGTGTAAGATTCTCCCTGCTTTAATGCTATTTTGCTTAAACCAAAATCAGCCACGGGGCAAGGATAATTGGTTTCATATTCATTTTTGGTTTCCCCCTTTAGTACATTTGGATAAGTAGGGGCAAATTCTATATGCTTCATTAACTCATCAATGTCGATATGTTTTGGGGTTAACCCCCCTCTTAAAACATTATCACTGTTGGCCATTAATTCAATATTTTGACCTTCCAAATACGCATGTAATAATCCAGCTCCTTGAAAAACTGCTTGGTACTTTGCAACTTGAACAATATTCAAAATATAGATTGAAAAAATTCCTTTGTCAATATTTTTGGCAGGAACTGCTCCGTTATAATATTTACTCGCCCACCAATGCGGATGTAATTTATCCACCAGACCATTTTGAACACTAGCCACGGCATCTTCTATTAAAGGTTTCAAAATAAGATCTGCCTCTTGTTCACTTAACTGCATAAAGTATGCATACAAGCCTTTATAATCTCCGCCTGCAAAATATTTTTGTAAAGCATTAAAA
Source organism: Sediminibacterium sp. (assembly GCA_023263235.1). The sequence goes on from JALQXE010000105.1 coordinate 9,130, forward strand.
TAAACATAGTCTTGTAAACGCGCTTCTAACAATGTAGGTGCTAAAAATCCATGTAATAACCAAAAATCACTGAGGGCCACCATTACTTCTGGTTTGTGATTTTGATCCTTATAATTTCTATTGGGCGCATCTATAGCAATTCCTGCTTGCTCCTCTAATTCAAATCCAATTAACGCATTTTCTTTGGTTGGATGAACTTGTATACTTAACATTTTGGCCACATCCAATACTTTGAATAAATAAGGGATAGTCCCAAATTCATGAATGGCAATCATCCCATTTTCTGTTTCAATTTGGGCAGGCGCTGATGCATGTGCACCCATCCAATATTCTGCAAATGGCTTTTGCTCCTTATTATCCCTTTTCATTAAACTTGGAATAAATTCAGTGCCGCCCCAATCATAATGCCTATGCACCCCATGTAATTTATACGCTTTTTGCATCTTTATAATTTCACGATATTTATTAAAATCATATAATGAATAACAAAGATACTGGGTTTTTAGGTGAAACTATGGCTACCAGTCACTTATTGGAATTGGGTTTTGAGATTCTAGAAAGAAATTGGAGATATAAACATTTAGAAATTGACATCATTGCTAGTAAAGAAAACCTTTTACATATTGTGGAAGTAAAAACAAGAAGTTCCGTACAATTTGGGTATCCCGAGCAAATGATTCAAGCGCAAAAAATGCAATTTCTAAAAAACGCAGCGGCGCATTATCAGTTTTCCAACCCTCAATGGATTTGGCTGCAATTTGATGTGATTGCTATATATCTAAAGCCCACCAATCAGTGGGCTTTAGATTATTTTGAGGACGTTTATTTTTAACCAATTAAATCCTGCATCTTTTCAACCATCTTATAGGTTGCTGGGCAAAATTCAATATTCTGTTTATGTACATGCATGTATTCAGTCATCTTTTTCTTTGTAAGATGAGGGAAGCCTGCGCAATCCGAAGGACGCACTTCATATATACTACACCTATTTGTTTTTAAATCTAGAAATTGGCAAGGCTGTAATTTATTTAACCAATCCTTATCTTTTTTATCATAGTCCAACCACTGTTCAGTGAATGCTTTAGGTGTAGTATTTAAATGCGCTGCTATTCTTTTAATATCAGTTTTTGTAAAAGTAGGGCTCATGGTTTTACAACAATTAGCACAGCTTAAGCAATCGGTTTCGGCCCATACCTGAGGACTTAAAATTTCTGCTAAGTTATCTAACCCCTTTGGTGCTCTTCGCTCTAATTTTGATAAAAAACTTCTGAATTGCTTTGCATTACGACCTGCTTTCTGCTTAAATGACTTTAAATTAACTTGCATATATTTGTTTAAATCTGATGCGAAATAAACTCTTTCTTATATAACTATCAAATCTTTTATCAATACCAATGAATTGGGAAATCTATAAAAAAGGTTTTAAAGCTTTTCTTCAACTTGAAAAGTCATTAAGTGCCCATTCGGTAGAAGCTTATTTAAGGGATATTGACAAACTCACCAACTATTTTGAAAGTATTGGTAAAGAGATAGGGCCAGCAGATGTTACTCTCAAAGACTTACAAGGTTTTATACAATGTATAGGTGAAATGGAAATGGCTGCAACATCTCAAGCAAGAATCATTTCGGGAATTAAATCCTTTTATAAATATTGTGTGTTAGAGCAAATTTGTATGATTAACCCCACTACCCTTTTGCCAACACCTAAAACCAGACGTAAGTTACCCGATGTATTAAGTTTTGAAGAAATTGAGGATTTAATTAACCATATTGATTTAAGCAAACCTGAGGGAGGCCGCAACAAGGCCATTTTAGAAACTATGTATAGCTCCGGCCTTCGAGTAACCGAAGCCATCAATTTAAAAATATCTTGTTTATACTTAGATGTTGGATTTATTAGAGTTATTGGCAAGGGAGATAAAGAAAGGTTAGTACCCATTGGTTCCGATGCCATTAAATACATTAAACTATATAAAGACACTATTAGAGTACACCAAACACCTGCTAAAGATTGCGAGGATATCCTATTTTTAAACAAAAGAGGAAAAGGACTAAGCAGGGTGATGATATTTTATATAATTAAAGACTTGATTTTAAAAACGGGGATTAAAAAAACAATCTCTCCACATAGTTTTAGACACTCTTTTGCCACCCATTTAGTAGAAGGTGGTGCCGACCTTCGTGCGGTGCAAGAAATGCTTGGACATGAAAGTATTACCACTACGGAAATTTACACTCATATGAATAGGGAGTTTTTAAGGGATACTTTAGATAGATTCCACCCTGCCTTTCAAAAAAAATAAGCTTACCATAAACTAAAATCATTTAGGTTTGTTATTCAAAACAAAAAAGAACCTATTATGAAAAGAATACTTTTTTCGGTATTAACAGTTATTGGATTATCGGCACAAGCGCAAATTAAAATGCCTGCTGCTAGTCCTACACAAACCTTATCTCAAGATTTTGGTATGGGCAAAGTAGAAATTGTATATTCTCGTCCTGCATTAAAAGGTAGAGCTGCATTTGGAAATGGTAGTGTACTCGCTCCTACAGGTGTGGTTTGGAGAACAGGTGCAAATGGTGCTACAAAAGTTACTTTCTCTCACCCTGTAACGGTAGGTGGTAAATTATTAGCTGCGGGCGCATATGCATTATTTACAATTCCTGGAGAAAAAGAATGGACTATCATTTTTAATACCAACTCAAACAGCTGGGGTAGCTTTAGTTACAAAGAAGCAGAAGATGTTGTTCGTTTTCAAGTAAAGCCTGAATCAACTAGCAATAGCACTGAAAACTTTACAATCAATGTAGACAATATCACCCCAGAAACTGCAAGTATTTCTTTAAAGTGGTCAAAAACTTTGGTTAACATTCCAATTAGCACTGATATTAAAACAACGATTCGTGCTCAAGTAAAAGAAGCTACAACTGGTACAAATGTAAATACAAATGCATACCAAGCAGCAGCCAACTTTTATTATGACATGGATAAGGATTACGAAAGTGCTTTGGTATTTGTAGACAAAGCAATTGCAGCAAATCCTAAAGCTTATTGGTTATTATTATTAAAAGGTAAAGTGCAAAAAGAATTGGGAGATAAAAAAGGAGCTATTGCGAGTGCCGAAGCTTGTAAGAAAATTGCTACCGAAGAAAAAAATGATGACTATGTTAGAAATGCAAATGAACTTATTGCATCTATAAAATAAAGCAACTGCTTACATCCTAATGCGTCTCTCCAAAAGCAAATGCACTTTGGAGAGACGCTTTTTTTTAGTAGGTTTGCTGCCCCTTGCGGAGGTGGCGAAATTGGTAGACGCACTACCTTGAGGTGGTAGCGCCCACACCCGGGCGTGGGAGTTCGAATCTCCTCTTCCGCACAAAGCATCCACAACTCTGTTGTGGATGCTTTTTTATTTGAAGCAGCGTTGGCGGGTGACACCCGTCTGGCAGATTTCTTCACTGAAGAATATGCATTGAATCATTTGATTCACACCTATC
>JALQXE010000158.1 GCA_023263235.1 Sediminibacterium sp.
TTGCACCATTTCTTCTGGTGTATGCACCATATTGTCTCTCAAATAATCGAAACCAAATTCGTTATTGGTACCATAAGTAATATCTGCTCTATAAGCATTTCTTCTGTCTTCTGAATTAGGCTGATGCTTGTCGATACAATCCACCGTTAATCCTAACCATTCAAACAAAGTACCATTCCACTCACTATCTCTTTTTGCAAGATAATCGTTCACGGTTACCACGTGCACACCCTGTCCTGCCAATGCATTCAAATAAGCTGGTAATGTAGAAACCAATGTTTTACCTTCCCCTGTTGACATCTCAGCAATCTTACCCTGATGCAATACGATACCACCAATTAACTGTACATCATAGTGCACCATATTCCATGTAACTGGCGTGCCCGCTGCTTTCCAAGTGGTTTGGAAAACAGATTGATCTCCTTTGATGGTTACATATTCTTTTTTAACAGAGAAATTGCGATCAAGTTCTGTAGCAGTTGCTACTAATTCTTCATTATCAGTAAAACGTCTTGCTGCTTCTTTCACCACAGCAAATGCTTCAGGTAAAATTTCCCATAAAATGGTTTCTAAAGACTGGTCTCTATCTTTTCCTAATGCATCGATGTTTTGATAAATACTATCTCTTCCCATCAAATCACTTAAAGGCAATGCATCTGCTTTTGCTTGCTCTGAAGCAATTTGAGCATCGATAACTGCTAAATGATTTTGGATACGCTCTTTAAATTCGTTTGTCTTATTTCTTAAAGCGTCATTACTCAAAGATTTATAGGATTCAAAATGTCCATTAATCACCCCTACTAAGTGTTGAATCTTCTTAACGTCTTTCTCGCTTTTTGAACCGCCGAATAGTTTACTTATAATTTGCAACATAAAATGCTCTAAATAATTGTGTTATAACCAAATACTCAAAGTTCATGCCAAAATACCTTTTGACCTATTTTGAGGGCCTTAAAGGTAAGCATTTGAAGGCAGTTTGGCCATTTTCGAGGCCTATCTGTATAAAAATTAACTTGGACCCTTAAAAAAGGGGAAAATGGACGAAAAAATTATACCTTTGCTCGCTTATAAAACAGAGATATGGCTGGACAATTAAAAGAAGTAAGAAATAGGATAAAAAGTACCCAGGGTACTCAACAAATCACCAAGGCCATGAAAATGGTAAGTGCTGCTAAATTACGTCGTGCACAAGACGCTATTACACAAATGAGACCTTATGCCAACAAGTTACAAGACATGTTGAGCAATATTGTGGGTAGCTTGGAAGGAGATATCAATTTAGCCCTTGCAGAGACTCGTCCAGTAAACAATGTTTTGTTTATTGTGATTACTTCTGATCGTGGTTTGTGCGGTGGTTATAATGCCAATGTGGTAAAATTGACTAAAGCAACTATTGCTGAAAAATATCCTTCTAAAAAAGTGACTATTTGGAATATTGGTAAAAAAGGATACGAGAGTTTAACCAAGTCTGGTTATAATACCAATGCAGATTTCAAAGACATTTTCTTAGACTTAAAATTTGACAATGTTAAATTGGCTGCTAAAGCTGCCATGGAAGCATTCGCGAATAAAGAATTTGATGCAATTGAAATTATTTATAGCGAATTTAAAAACGCAGCCACTCAAGCTTTCAAAGCAGAACAATTCTTACCAATCCCAACAATCAAAGCTGGCGGTAATACCAAAAAAGTAGATTTCATTTTCGAGCCAGAAAAAACTGTTTTGGTAAATGAATTAATGCCAAAGATTCTAAACACACAATTATTCAAAGCAGTTTTAGATGCAAATGCAAGTGAGCATGGCGCTAGAATGACCGCAATGGATAAGGCAAGTGAGAACGCGAACGAATTATTAAAATCATTGAAAATATCTTACAACCGTGCAAGACAAGCGGCTATTACGACTGAGTTAACTGAGATCGTATCTGGTGCAGCTGCATTAAACGGATAAGCAATACCCTTATGGAAATCAGTCAAATTATTCCTCATATTGAAGCCTTGATCTTCGCAAGTGATAAAGCCTTAAACGCAAATGATATCACTGAATTAATTAATAATGCTTTTGGATTTTTAGAAGAGCGTATTACATTAGATCAAGTAGAAAGTGCTTTAAATGGTATCCAGGAAAAATATGCAACTGAATTTTACCCTTTTGAATTAAAACAAAGTGGTGGCGGTTGGCAGTTTTTAACCAAGCCTACATTTCACACAACCATTGCTCAATTAAATGGTGATAAATTCCTAAAGCGTCTTTCTAATGCTGCTTTAGAATCTTTAGCCATAATTGCCTATAAACAACCCATCACAAAAGGGGAAGTAGAAGCCATAAGAGGTGTAAACAGCGATTATTCAATCCAAAAATTATTGGAAAAAGAACTGATTGTAATTAGCGGTCGCAACGAATTATTACCAGGTAAACCTTTGGTTTACGCCACTTCTAAAAACTTCATGGACTATTTTGGCATTAACTCAACCGATGATTTGCCTAAAATTAAGGAAGTATTGGCCGATCAAATTGTTGAAGCTACTGTAATTAAGCCCGAAGATTTTACGGATAATTCAGTATTGGAGCAAGTAGCTGAAGTAGAAGACCTTTCCGCGGAAGAGACCCCAAATTTACCCGAGGAAACCGGTGATGATGAGGCATCATCTAATGAAGCCGATATTGTCCCTAAAAGTCCGGCTGAATAAGAATTAGTCTTTTTTCGTTTATCCTTTTTTTCTAAAATTATCTAGTGGATATAATTTAAGAACCTAGTTCTAATTGTATCTTCGTACTATGAATTCAAGTTTATCCTACGAACAATTAAAGTTGGCTGCAATTGAATATGGCACTCCTTTATACGTGTACCATGCAGAAAAAATTGTAAGTCAATACCAAAATTTACTAGCTAACTTTTCTAGCAAGCACACAAGTTTTTTTTATGCTTGTAAAGCACTAACCAATATCCATATTTTAGATGTTGTAAAACGTGCTGGTTGTAATGTTGATTGTAGTTCTATAAACGAAGTAAAATTGGCATTGCATGTAGGATTTGCTCCTCAAAATGTTTTGTACACGAGCAACAGCGTTAGCTTCGAAGAAATTTGCGAAGCGGTTAGCTTGGGTATTCATGTGAATATTGATAGCTTATCGAACTTAGAAAAATTTGGTGCAAAATTTGGCGCAAGTTATCCAGTGGGTGTTCGCGTTCGTCCTAATATTATGGCAGGTGGAAACTTGAAAATTTCAACAGGGCATGATAAAAGCAAATTTGGTATTCCAGTAACCCAATTAAATGAATTAAAAGCTATTCAAGAAAAGTTTAACATTAATATTGCCACTTTGCATATTCATACGGGCAGCGAGATAAAAGATGTTGCTGTTTTTATTCAGTCGGCAGATGTGTTCGATACCTTATTGTCACAATTTCCTACGGTGAATGTGCTTGACTTTGGAGGCGGATTTAAAGTTCCCTACCAACCAGATGAAAAAGGAACGGACATTGCATTATTGGGAGCCGAAGTAGATAAAGCAATGGCTCGTTTATCCGAAAAATATGGGCGGGTTTTAACTGCTTGGTTTGAACCTGGTAAATATATGGTGAGTGAGTGCGGATATTTTGTAACCCAAGTAAACGTTTTAAAACAATCGGGTGATATTCAATTTGCAGGTATCAACACTGGATTGAATCATTTAATTCGACCCATGTTTTACGACGCTTATCATCACATAGATAATATTAGTAATCCTAATGCACCAACACAACCTTATGCTGTTGTAGGAAATATTTGCGAAACCGATACTTTTGCCTGGGGACGTCCCATACCTACAATTAGTGAAGGCGATTTTTTAGTTTTTTACAATGCAGGCGCTTATGGGTACGAAATGGCGAGCAATTACAATGCCAGATATAAACCTGCACAGGTGTTGTTTGAAAATGGATTTGCAAAACTTATAAGCCGTAGAGATACTTTTGAAGATTTGTTATCGCTGCAAGTTCCATTAAACAAATAATTATGATTGAAATTAAACATATCAGCAAACAATTTGATGACAGGGTAATTCTTAATGATATCTCTGCGCAATTTAAGCCAGGTATGTGTAATTTAATTATTGGTGCAAGTGGAAGTGGTAAAACAGTTCTCACGAAATGCATTGTTGATCTTATACAAGCAGACAATGGCAATATATTTTTTGATGGGATTGATTTAGGGGCCATGTCAAAAGAAGAAAGAAAAGAATTACGCAATAATATTGGCATGCTATTTCAGGGGAACGCATTATTTGACTCATTAACGGTAGCAGAGAATGTAAAATTCCCTTTGGACATGTTTACCAAATTATCTGAGACAGAAAAGATAGAAAAAGTAAATAAAATTTTGGCGCGCGTAAACTTATCAGGCGCCAATGATAAATTTCCTGCTGAAATTAGTGGAGGTATGAAAAAAAGAGTGGGCTTAGCGCGCGCCATTGTCCTCAATCCAAAATATTTATTTTGCGATGAACCCAATTCTGGTTTAGATCCTCAAACATCCATGGTTATTGATAAACTAATTCATGAACTTACAATTGAAAATAATATTACTACCATTGTGGTAACGCACGATATGAATAGCGTAATGGAAATTGGTGACTACATTTTATACTTACACCAAGGGAAAAAAGAATGGGAGGGATCAAACAGCGATATTATTTATTGTAAAAACGAATTGCTTAACAAATTCATATTTGCATCCGATTTCTTACAAGATGCAAAAGAAAAAAGAATGTTAGATGATAAAAAATAAAAAACATACCAATATGAAAATTAAATTATTAGGATTACTTCCTTTATTGTGCATGGCAATGAGCTGTTCATTAACTGCACAAGTAAAGCCTGATGCACAAGGACAAGCTCCTGCACAAACACAAACCACAACAACATCAAGTATGCCAAATGTGGATCCGGGTGCACCTTATGTATTAAACCCTCATATACCAGACTTTAGTATCACATCGGCAGTAGATGGTAAGGAAATTACCAATAAAAATCTTCCAACAAATTTCAAATACACTTGTATTATCATATTTAGCCCAGACTGCTCTCATTGTGAACACGAAGCCGATGAATTGAATAAGAATGCTGATAAATTCAAGGATGTATTATTTATTTGGGACAGCTACCGTGAAATGGATGCCATCAAAAAATTTGCTGGTAAGTACAATTTAATTGGGAAGTCAAATGTAGTAATTGGTCGAGACCCTGCTTTTACCATTCCTGCCTTTTACAGACCCAAAATGACCCCTTTTGTAGCACTATACGAGAACGGAAATTTTATTAAAGTATGGGAACAGGGTGTTGAAGTGGCTGAATTGATGAAAATAATCGGTGCTAAATAGTTAACTTTGCCCCATAAAAAACAAACCCTTACCTAAAATAGACATTATATGAAAATTACCGTTGTTGGAGCAGGTGCAGTAGGCGCTACATGTGCAGACAATATTGCTCGCAAAGAATTAGCAAGTGAATTGGTTTTATTAGACATCAAAGAAGGCTTTGCAGAAGGT
>JALQXE010000142.1 GCA_023263235.1 Sediminibacterium sp.
CCTACTGATACAAAATAGGTGCGACCATCTCCAGGCATCAAGCCTGGACCAGGATATCCACCAGCTCTTCTGGTAAAATAACGACTATCCCATATGTTGTTGATACCTGCTTTAATTTGTATGTTTTTATAAAACTTATAAGATGTTGTTATATCAGTAATTGCATAGGAAGGTATAAGTCCAGCGGTTCCATTAGCTATAGGATCAGTGGTATTGTTAGCGTCACTAAATGTGCTACTCACGTAACTATACTGCGTTGTAAACAAGAATTTTTTATACCCAATTGTTAGGCCGGTTCTTAGTATATGTGCAGGTGCATTTTCTACTTTTTTACCTTTGGTTGTAGCGTCTTTATGATCGTCACTATAACGTGAATTATTATGAGCGTATGAACCAAATAAAATAATATCTGCATTTGCATTTTGAGAAAAAGCCCGCAGTGGATTAAATTCTATATAGGCTTCTATACCCTTGCTGCTACTAGCTCCTACGTTGGTAATGAATCTGTAATTTGCTCCTGCTGGGGTAATAGCCCCAACTCTATTATTGTATTGGAGTCGATAAGTACTCACATCAAAATGCAAGTAATTTTTTACTTTACCTCTATAGCCTATATCCAAATTATAGCCACTCGCATCTTTTAATTGTTGATCTATTATGTCAGTACTTGGCGGAGCTTGTAAATTTGCAAATTGTATGGGCCTATACGCCTGCGAAATATTTGCATACACTTCTGTTGTAGGCGTAACATGATACTCAAGTCCTATCCCCGCAATCGTGAAATTTCGGTTACGTCTTACATCCTGAAGTAATATTTCAGAACCATTAGCTGTATATCCGTTTTTTCCAGATGATACACCCGCAATCCATTCAAAGCGAATACCTGGTATCAAATACAATTTATTGGAGATCCTAAAAATATTTTCAATAAATGCAGCAATATTGTAAGATTCAAAAACAATATCTTTTGGAAAAGTGCCGATTATATTTATGTCATAATTGAGGTTCGTAGAGCCTTTGCCATCAGCCAATCGTTGTGTTGTGCCTGTATACAAACGCACACCGCCCGATAAAGAATTTTTCAAATTGCGCATCTTATAATGGCTAATAAACCTCGATTCTATTCCATAATTACGATACCGGTCAATATGTACAAGTCGATTGTTATAGTGTTGTGTTAAAATATTTACGCTGTCTTTTATTGTAATTGGCTGCAAGTATCCAATACTATTTCTATCGCCTATGGTTCCAAATATTTTAGTATTCCACTGAGTTTGCTCATTTATTTTATATTGAATAGAGATAGCTGGTGTGAACCAAGTAATATCAAACCAGTTTCGGGCTCTAAAACTTTGTTGGGCATTTTGATAAAATTGATAATCTGTAAGTCCGCCAGGCTGCTGGCTTCTAGTTTGTGAATGCATCAATTCAAATGAAAGAGACAAATGATTGTTCATTTGATAGGTAACAGAGCCAAAGCCCGCTTTAGTAAAATATTGACTATTTGCTCTCCATCCATCACCATTACGAAAATCCAAGAAAGAATAATAATTGATTTTATTTTTCTTTCCTCCTAATGCATAAAACCTATTATAAAGTTTATGACTCCCAATTGTTTGCTGCGTTTCAAATTCAATAGGCTTATTAATGTCACTCCCATTTTTTAAAATATAATTGACCAATCCACCAAATTGAGGACCATACTGCAGCGCGCCTTGACCTCGAATAATTTCAATTCTTTGAACCGCCTGCAATTGAGGATTATAATAGGCCTCAGGGTAACCAAAAGGATCCGCAGCTATATCGTACCCATTTTGTCTAACATTAAATTCCCAACTTCTGTTAGGACTTAAACCCCTCGCAGCAATTCCTATCTGAATACCACTTGGATCACTTTCCCACACATGAATACCGGGCACTTTTGCCAAAACTTGCCGCATATTGTTTGTAGCAATATTACCCTGTACATTTTCAAGAACGATTAATGCGTTTTTTTTACCTGCATAGATATTGGTTCCAACAATTTCAGGCATTTGCTGGTAATCGCTTTTACTATTTCGACCAACAACTGTTATATCTTTTAAAATATGTACTTGAGTTGTGTCTTTTTTAATAGTATCAACAGTTTGTGCAACAATAGTAGAATCTAAACCTAAAATTATACAACACTGTATTAAAATGCACCATCCAATCTTTTTCATTAGGCAAAACTAAAATGCAAATCGCTGTTGCATTTACGCATTTAGAAATTGGCTTTATGAAATCGGGAAAAACAAAATAAACGGATATTAAATAAAACAACCACTGCGTAAAGCTTCTGTTTTAGTATGTTTTTTCTTCTTGTTGAAGTGTTCTGATATCTTCTGCTAGATGCTGCATTTCGAGCGCTAACGTTCCATTATAAATACCCCGTATCCGCTTGGTTTTATCTACTAAAATTACATGTTCTGTATGCAAAAACTCAGTACTATCCTTTGTAAAGCCAATATTTTCTTCAGCAAAATAAGCTTGTCTTGCCAGATTATAAATAACTGATCGATTTCCGGTTAAAAATTGCCAATTAGCATTTGTAATATTATTTTTTTTGATGTACCGCTTTAATACACTTGGTTGATCTATCCAAGGTGTTACTGAATATGACAACATCAACACCGAAGTGTCATGTTTGAACGCGTCACCAACAATTTTAAAATTTGTTGTCATTACGGGACAAATGCTGCCACAGCTGGTAAAAATAAAATTTGCTACATGAATTTTATTGTCAAAAACAGATGAAGTAATGATTGAGCTATCCTGATTTAATAATTCAAAATTAGTAATGGTATGTGTGATTCTTTTTGCAACATCTAAAGTATTGGTAATAAAAATAGGTTCAAAATCGGGATTGTTGTAATAAGGTAATTGTATCACTGGCTTCGTTTCTTCTTTACAAGAAAAAATAAAACAACTACTTAACAACAAAAATACTATCCGATACATTCTTACAATTTTTAGTTCCTAAAAGCCCATACCGTCTGCCTTTTATAATAACATAGTTAGCTCTAATTTTACCATTTTCATACCATAATTTTTGCGCCCCTTCTTCATGCCCATCCTTGTAATGTGCTAAATGAAATAATTTGCCATTATAGTCCCATTCTTTTAATTCGCCTTCGTAGGTATCGTTCTTAGCGGTATACTCAAATCGTTTATTACCATTATTCCAATAAGCTACCTGCCTTCCATTTTTCATTTCATTTCTATACTCACGATATTCCATGAGCTGCTTATTAGGGAAATACTTTTGGACAACAACAAGCTTTCCTTGCACTTCAGGTCTTTCTCTTTCGCAAGCAGCTAGTAATAAAATAGATATGTAAAAAAAATATTTTTGCATTATTGAGACACAGTACCAGGTGTGCCATAAAATCCGCTACCATTTAAATAAGGCGCTTCTGCAGTAAAATGATAATGATAGCTGCCTGCGCTAAAATCAATTGTCTTATGCGTATGTCCGTGGTAAACATCTAACATTGCATTGGTTACAATTGTACCATCTTCTTCTTGAGGGCCATATACTGGGAACCCGTCTAATAAAAAGCCCAATAAACCAGATTTTGTTGATTTGACTGTTGTTAAATACAATGGTTCGACATGATAATGATACATTCCTGATTGCTGAGGGTGGCCATAATATTTATCGAAACTTACAATTTCGGAAGTGAGTGGTTGACTAGGTCCAGCATATTGATTAAAAAATGGAACGCCATTTAAAGAAATACCAATAGGACCTAAAGGCGTTGCACTGTGTGCTGCATCTAATTTTGGATTGACTGGAATTTTAAAAGTAGTTGTTTGTTCTATGATACTGTTTGGATTTTTTGAAAAAGTAACGCCACCAAATGTGGTGCCGCTATACGCTTCATAGAGTGCATTACTTGTTGGATAATAAGCGCTCTTATGATCAGGTAAGTCTTTAGTTTTGATGGTTATATAGGTGCCATCGTTTGTAATACTGGTAGCGCCATATATTTTACTATAAACAGCAGGCACCGCAACAGTTGTTGTAGGCAATGTGGTGGTTGAACTACTAGTACTTTTACTACAGCTAGTTAATAAACTGATAACTATTAAACTTATGTGGTAGAATGATAAACGCATAGACTTATTTATTTATGTGTTTAGACACGTTAAATCAAAAATAGTTTAATTGAATTGGCTTATTATTCTCAGTTTCAAACCAAAAAATTGGTACTTACTCAAATAATCCCATCTAAAATTATAACTAAGTTATCTCTTTTTTAATAAGTCTCATATGTTTATATGAACGACACTTAGAATGTTTCACGCTTCCAGTTAACAGTTACGCCAGAGCCTGCAGCAAGAAAAACAGATTGAGGTTGTGTATGATTGAGTACTGAAAATGAATCACCATACATTTCGTCAAAGTTGCAACTAACTGCAAACGTATTAATATCATACACATTCCACTTTGGATGATGTATTCTGTAAGATTGAGTAGTATGTGCATCTATTTTAGTAAATCCAAAATAGCGTTCAAAAATAAAAGCCTCCATACTGCCAGATACGATAGGTAGTTTATTATTTTTTGCTTGCACTGACAAAGTATTCCATTTTTTATTTTTTTGCCAAGCATATTCGATGAACCGCTGGTCGTTAGAATTTTTTATTGAATGTTTTGTTGGTATTGTTATGTAATGCTCTTTATAAAAATAATTTGCAATGGCTGCAACGATTGTAAAAGGGACTGTTTCATTAATAAAAACAACGCCTTTTTGTGTTTTGTTTCCAACTTTTCGCTGAACATAAAACCGGAGATTAACTTCTTCAAACGAACCAAAAAATGGGATAGGAATACCAAATAAATTGGTTTTTTTAAATAAAAAACCTACTAAACTAACATACGTCTTTCCATTAAAATAATCGAGTTCTACATTTTTTGGCAAAAAAGGAATTAAAATATCAGGGTTAATTTCATAATTAGCCATGATTAAATCTTCCCAATCGGCGCTTAAAAAAGTACGAGACATGATAAAACATTAAACATTAGAATAAATCAATAGCAAGTCTAAATGTATTACAATGTGCTTCTACAATTGTTCGGATATCAGGAGAATACCCACCACCTAAGGCAACTACGATAGGTATGCCTTGTTGTTTAAGGTAAGATAATACAAATTCATCACGCATCTTACATTCATCTAGGGTAACTTTTAGTTTACCAAACCTATCGGTTAGTAAAATATCAACGCCAGATAAATAAAATACCAAATCAGGTTTTACTTTTTGCACCAATGCCGGAAGTGTGTCTTGTAAAATAGATAAATACAAGGCTCCGTTTGTTCCATCGGCGAGTCCAATATCAAGATCTGATTTTTCTTTTCGAAATGGATAATTGGTTGCACCATGCATACTAAATGTAAATACCTTAGGATTATTTTCCATGATTTTTGCAGTACCATTTCCTTGATGAACATCTAAGTCTACAATCATTATTTGCTTGCAAAAATGATGCGTCAACAAATAATTGGCAGCAACACACATATCATTCAGTATACAAAATCCTTCGCCCCTATCCGCAAAAGCATGATGCGTGCCTCCTGCAACATTAAGTGCTATTCCATGTTTAAGCGCAAAAATAGAACAGTCAATAGTGCCTTGCGTAATAATTAACTCTCGTTCGATGAGTGCTTGTGATTGAGGAAAACCAATAACTCTTTGTTCAGATGCACTTAATTGTAGTGATACTAATTTTTGGAAATAATCTTTATCATGGGTTTGTAAAATCGTTTCTTCATGACAAGGCTTCGGTATAAAAAAATGTTTTTCGTTGCAAGTACCCTCATATAGTAGCTGTTGTGGAATCAGCTCATACTTTAGCATTGGAAACCTGTGATTTTCAGGTAAGGGATGCGCATAAATCGCATCAAAAGCAATCTTTACCATTTACTTCTTATTTTCCCTTATGGCAACTTACGGAGTTGAATTACACCCAAAAAATGCAATACACGCATGAATTGATAGGTGATATCAAACTCAAACCATTTTTTTGCAAAATTAGCATCTTCTTTTTTATGGTGATGGTTGTTTTGAAAAAGCTCTCCCATTAAAATAACGCCCCATGGACCCGTGTTTTTACTTTGATCAACACTATCAAAGTTTCGATACCCATATTTGTGCCCGCACCAATTAACAATCGCTCCTTGCAAGGGACCCATTAAAAAGTGAATAGGCAAAAGCAGGAACCACCAATAATTTGGAGCAAAAAACCAATATAAGGATGTATATAAAACCACAAAAGACAAGCGGGTAAGCATATGATGTCCAAAACGGTCAAGCTTATCCCAAACAGGAAGATAGTCTTT
>JALQXE010000153.1 GCA_023263235.1 Sediminibacterium sp.
TACCTAGGTACTCAAGGTTTATTGAAGGAAGTAGCGGTAAGTAAAGTGAAGGATTTTGAAAATCATTTCTTATTAGAGATGACTAATAAGCTACCTAATATCTTAGCGGAATTTAAGAAAGGTAATTTGCCAGAAGATGGATTAAAGCAAATGGTAGATTTAGCAAATAGCTTAATCCCTCAATACAAATAGTACTTCACTATATTTGATAAAAACCCTGAACTTAGTTCAGGGTTTTTTGTTATAAGTATATGTCGGTTATTCAAGTAAATAATATCAGTAAACATTTTGGCAATTTAAAGGCTGTAGACGGCTTAAGCTTTGAAGTTCAAGCAGGTCAAGTGTTTGGATTTTTAGGCCAAAATGGCTCAGGAAAAAGTACCACCATTCGCATGCTTTTGTCACTCATACATCCTACAAGTGGCAATATTGAAATTTTTGGACATTCCATTCAATCCAATCGTAATAAAGTATTGGAAGAAATTGGCGCTATTATTGAAAGACCCGATTTGTATCCTTATTTATCGGCCAAAGAACATTTACAATTGTTTGCAAAATTAAGAAGTAAAAAAATTACTTCTTTGGCTATTGAGGACACTTTAGTGAAAGTGGGATTAAATGACCGATCAAAAGACAAAGTGCAAACTTTCTCTTTAGGGATGAAACAAAGACTAGGAATTGGCATTGCATTATTGCACAATCCTTCATTAATTATTTTAGACGAGCCTACTAATGGATTGGATCCACAAGGTATTTCAGATATTAGAAATCTAATTCAGCATTTAGCCAAAGAGGAAGGTAAAACGGTATTGGTGTCCTCCCATATACTTTCCGAAATAGAACAAATGGCTTCACACATTTTAATTCTGCATAAGGGCAAGAAACTAGCCGATGGCCCCATTCAAACTTTATTGGATCCTAACAAAATGATTGTGCATATTAAAACTACACAGGACGAACAGGCTTTACAAGTAATCTTGTCGGGTAGTTTTAGTAACTACTTATTAAAGAGAACCGAGGGCATTTATTTATCTATCCCTCATTTTGAGATTCCTTTATTAAATCAGTTTTTAGTTAATGCGGGTGTGGGATTAATAAGTGTTGAAAGTAGAAACTCATTGGAAGATTATTTTTTACAACTCACTTCAAATTCAAATTAATGAAGGAAATTATTTCTTTTGAGCTGTACAAGATTTTTAGACGTCCCAGAACCTATATTGCTTTTGGTGCCATTGCTGCGTTAATTATTGTGATTCAGTTTGGATTAAAAGTTGACGGGGAATCATATGCGTCATTTTTAATGAAGGATATTAATGACACATTAACCGTTGATGGTAATGTTTTGAATGGCTATTTAATTTGTTATATTTTGTTGCAACTTTTATTAGTGCATGTGCCTTTGTTGGTTGCATTAATTGCAGCCGATATGATTTCGGGGGAAGCGAACTTAGGTACTTTACGATTATTATTTTCAACACCTTTTACGAGAACCCAATGGGTGTTGGGGAAATTTATTGCAGCAAGTGTTTATACCATTGTGCTTTTGATTTGGTTGGCATTTTTAGCATTATTTGTGAGTATGTGGGTATTTGGCACCGATGACTTATTCTTGATGAAGTCCAATTATGTGGTATTAATTCAGCAAAATGATGTTTTATGGCGCTATGTGGGAGCTTTTGTTTTTGCAAGCTTTTCTTTACTAACCGTTACCAGCCTTGGGTTCCTAATGTCAAGTATTGCTAATAATTCAATTGGTCCCATTGTAGGGACGATGAGTGCGATTGTGTTTTTTACCATTTTAAGCACTTTAAATATTCCATTGTTTTCCATAATTAAGCCTTATTTGTTTACGACACATATGAATAATTGGAAAGAGTTTTTTGATATCCAGGTAAATGATAACAATGAAGCCATTACAGGATCTATTTTAAATGTGGCTAAAATAAAAACAAGTTTGATTGTACTTGGAACACATATCGTACTGTTTGTTGCTACTGCAATGTACATTACCAAGAAAAAAGATATTTTAAGCTAACGATATAAGCGAATAATGAAGCTTATCCATTAAGTGTATTTTATGAGAAAGAAATTATTGATTGTTTTAATGTTAACGATGTATGCCACTTTGAGCTTTGCACAAGTGGATCCTTTAATTGAAAAAGTAAGCAAAAAGCTAGCTTTGGTTAATGACTATGTGGGAGAGGGCGTTATGAAAACCGACGTTTCATTTATAAAAGCTTCATTGGGAAAAGTAAAAGTGTATTTTAAAAAACCTAATTTATTAAAAGTTAAAAAAGACGGGGGTATTTCTTTATTACCTAAGGGCGGGGTATCGCTCACCATTAATACCTTATTAAACACCAAACAATATTCCACCATACCTGCGGGTACTCAGGTTTTAAATGGAAAAACATTAACAGTGCTTAAGCTTATTCCTACCGATGATAATTTGGACTGGGTAATTGCTACCTTATGGATAGATCCTGTGGAATCCTTGGTATATAAAACAGCCACCACCACTAAGGAAAATGGGAGTTATGAAATTACTATGCAATATGGCGCTTATGCCAATTATGGCTTGGCTAGTAAAATCATATTTAGCTTTAACACTAAGGATTACAAATTGCCTAATGGAATAACTTTAGAATTTGGTGATGAGGATCCTGCTGCAAAACAAAAAGCGCTCAAGAATAAAAAAGGGACAGTTGAAATTACTTTTAATAATTACGTGATAAATAAAGGGGTTTCCAATGCAATGTTTTAATTTGTGAACTATGAGGGTAGTATTGTTTATCATATTATTTCAATTTTTTAATATTGGCTTAAAGGCTCAGGACCAGAATCAATCACTCATTGACGCAGTTGCATTATTCCATTCAGGTGTTGGAAACACAGACCCCAATGCACTCGTTGCCAATTTTGAGAAATTAGCGCAAACACCTAATATGCCCAATGCTTGGATGCCACCTTATTACCTATCCCTTTTGTATTCAAGATTAAGTTTACTCACAAAGTCATCTGCAGATGCTTATGCCGACAAAGCAATTTATTGGGCAAATGCTTCTATTTCCATTAATGCAAATGATGAGAATTTTTGTGCCTTATCCATGGCTAGGACTGCGAAGATGGCAGTGAATCCATACCTACGTTGGGTAACTTATGAAAAAAGTATTTATGCTCCCTTGCGATCAGCTAAAAAAGCAAATCCCAATAATCCACGTATTTATATTTTGGAGGGAAGCCTAACTTTAAATATGCCTTCATTGTTTGGCGGGGGTTGTGAAAAAGCTAGGCCCATATTATCTAAAGCTAAAGAATTATTAGCAAAACAAACTCCACAAAAATTACTGCCTACCTGGGGAGACCAACATTTGGAGGCATTGAGAAAAAATTGTGTTTTCTAGTAATGTGATTCTTCTAAAGTTTCATCTTTAGCATTGGCAAACATACGCGCACTTATTTTCTTTAACGGGTTTAAGCGCATGTCTCTATATCCTTGACGTGCATGTATTATGCGTACACATTCAAAAATACTTGCCGTAAAGGAAGCAGCATCTGCTTTGTTTTTGCCAGCAATATCAAAAGCGGTACCGTGGTCGGGGCTTGTTCTTACCATTGGAAGCCCGGCTGTAAAATTAACACCTTCCCCAAAGGCCAATGATTTAAAAGGTATTAAGCCTTGGTCGTGATACATAGCTAAAACGCCATCAAATTTCTCATGAGCACCTCTTGCAAAAAAGGCGTCCGCAGAGTAAGGACCATAAACCAACATTAGGTTTTTACTTTCTTTGACTGCAGGTCGAATGATTTCAATTTCTTCTTTTCCAATTAAACCTTCTTCACCTGCATGCGGGTTTAATGCGAGTACAGCAATGCGTGGTTTATCTATTCCAAAATCCTTTTGTAAACTACTATTTAATATTTGTAGCTTTTGCTTAATCTTATCCTTTGTGATATGCTTTGCAATATCCTGTACGGTAACATGTTCGGTAACCAATGCCATTCTTAAATTTTCAGCTACCAATAACATTAAATTCTCTGTATTGCCAAAAGCGTGTTGTAAATATGGAGTATGTCCACTGAAATTGAATTCAGGAGATTGAATATTTTTTTTGTGTATGGGTGCTGTTACCAATCCATCTATTTTCTTTTCTTTTAATGCAGCTACCGCTTGTTGTAGAGAGATGAAGGCATATTTACCACCATCGTCCGTTAATTCACCTGGAGTTATATTTACTTCCTCTTCCCAGCAATTAATAAGATTAACTTGCTTGGGATTGATTTTTGATAAGTCGGGGATTGATGAATAATTGAATGTAAATTCAGGGCTAATTTTTTTATAAAAATTCAAGCTTTTATTACTTGCAAAAATAACAGGTACCATAAAGTCCAACAATCTACTATCTGACAAGGATTTAATGATTAATTCTATGCCAACGCCGTTTAAATCGCCACAGCTAAAGCCTATAATTGGTTTTCTGATGTCCTGACTCATATCCATTTTATTAGGATGTAAAAGTACGCACAAAAACCTAACTTTGCTTCATGCAATACACGCTAAAAAAGTCCCTTGGACAGCACTTTTTAACCGACAAGACCGTTTGTGAAAGAATACAGGCTGTATTGCAGGAATCAGCTATTGAAAGATTGGTAGAAGTGGGTCCGGGAGCGGGCGCTTTAACGGAGTATATTTATAAATTGCCTACTCAGGCTTTTAAAGCCATTGAGTTGGACACTGAAAAAGTGAATTACTTATTGCATACTTTTCCAGACTTAGAAGGGAAATTAATAAATGAAGATTTTTTAGATACAGCTTTGCCTTTTGAGGAATCCTTTACTTTGGTTGGTAATTTTCCTTACAATATTTCTACACAAATTGTTTTTAAAGTATTGGATTGGAAGTTACAGGTTCCTATGATGGTGGGTATGTTTCAGAAAGAAGTAGCTGAAAGAATTGCAGCCAAGCCACATTCAAAAGCATATGGAATATTAAGTGTATTAGCCCAAGCTTTTTATGATGTAACTTATTTATTTGATGTGCCTCCTAGTGCATTTAATCCTCCTCCTAAAGTGGATAGTGGAGTTATTAAGTTTACGCGTAAGACAACATTTCCAGCCATGGCTTCCGAAAAAAGTTTTTACCATATTGTAAAAATGGCTTTTGGTCAAAGGCGTAAAATGTTACGTAATCCTCTAAAGCCTTATTTTACACCCGAACAATTAGAAGATCCTATTTTTACCAAACGTGCCGAGAACCTTACTTATGAGGATTATGCGGCCCTTACATTTAAAATGCATAACGATAAATAAAATGGCAGCTATTGTACTCATAACAGCCCCAGTGCATTCATTTTTATTGGATACATTAGCGTCCAAAGGATTCGATGTAGTATATGAGCCTTCCATTCATTATGATGCGCTTAGTGCAAAAATTGAAACTGCAACCGGCTTAATTGTTACTACGCGTTTAAAAATTGATAAATCAATTTTAGAAAAAGCCATCCATTTGCAATGGATTGGGAGACTAGGTAGTGGTATGGAATTAATAGATGTGGATTTTGCAAATTCAAAAGGAATTAAATGCGTGAGCAGTCCCGAAGGAAATTCTATTACTGTTGGAGAGCATGCCCTTGGATTGGTTTTGAGTTTAATGAATAAAATTAATAGTAGTTACGGTGAAATTAAAAATGGCCAATGGATTAGAGATTTAAACAGGGCCGATGAGTTAAATGGAAAAACAGTAGGTATTATTGGATTGGGAAATACTGGTTCGGCATTTGCTAAGCTTTTAACTGGGTTTGATGTAAAAATACTAGCCCATGATATATATAAAAAGGATTTTGAAACCGATCAAATAAAAGCAGCTAGTTTGCAACAAATTCAGGATGAGGCCCATGTAATTAGCCTTCATTTGCCTTTAACCGAGCTTACACATTATTATGCTAATGATGCTTTTTTTAATGCTTGTAAGCAAAAACCATATTTTATCAGCACTTGTAGGGGTTCGGTGACCAATATAGGAGCTATTTTAAAAGCCCTTCAAAATCAATTGGTTAGAGGGGTGGGACTGGATGTATTAGAAAACGAACAATTGGCTACTTATAGTCCTTTTGAAAAGCAACAATTAGCCTCAATAATGGACTTTCCCAATGTAATTATAACCCCCCATATAGCGGGTTATAGCCATGAAGCCTACTTAAGAATGGCTAAAATTATACTGGAAAAATTGGCAATTATTTAGGTCAAACTTTATTCAATTTTACTTTAATATCATTTGAATATAATATCTTTGTACACTGCAACGCTACATACTATGTGGCGTTGTATTTTTTTTATCTAAAACGAAGGATATGAGCGAGACTAATGTATATGTAACACAGGAGACATTTGA
>JALQXE010000144.1 GCA_023263235.1 Sediminibacterium sp.
GCCATTCACTTTTTCGTGAATGATAAAACAATCTTGTAATGGGGTCTGTTCTATTCTCATTATCTATTCGTGTACATGTCGTTATAGTATGCTTGGTAGGCGCCACTGGTTACATTCTCTAACCAAGCTGTGTTGGCTAAATACCAATCGATGGTCGCTGCCAAGCCTTGTTCAAAGGTAACAGATGGTGTCCAACCTAATTCCTTATTTAATTTAGTGGCATCAATGGCATATCTGCGATCATGACCTGGACGATCTTTCACATATGTAATTAGCTGCTCGCTCTCTCCTTTGGTTCTTCCTAATTTTTCATCCATCTGAGCGCAAAGCAATTTCACTAAATCAATATTAGTCCATTCATTAAAGCCTCCAATATTGTAAGTGTCTCCTTTTTTACCCTCATGGAATATTAAATCAATAGCACTTGCATGGTCAATTACATATAACCAATCACGTGTGTACAAACCGTCGCCATATACAGGCAATGCTTTTTTATTGATAATATTATGAATGAATAAAGGAATTAATTTTTCAGGAAAATGATTAGGACCATAGTTATTAGAGCAGTTAGAAACCACAATGGGTAAATGGTAGGTTTCCCCATATGCTCTTACAAAATGATCACTAGCTGCTTTACTTGCAGAGTATGGTGAGTTGGGATCATAAGGTGTGGTTTCTTTAAACAAACCTTCTTTACCTAAACTTCCATATACTTCGTCCGTAGAAATGTGGTAAAATAAATGATCTCTTTTTTTATCCCAGGTACCATCATGTGCATTTTCATAACTTAAATCCCCCTTCCAAAAATCTTTGGCAGTATTTAATAAGTTAACGGTGCCTATAACATTTGTATATACAAAGTCCAAAGGAGAAACTATAGAACGGTCCACATGTGACTCTGCCGCTAAATGAATAACATCTGTGATATTATGCTTTATGAAAATGTCCTTTATGTCAGCTGCTTCTAAAATATTTGCTTTTACAAAATGATAGTTAGGTAAGTTTTCAATATCCTTTAAATTTTCCAAGTTGCCCGCATAAGTCAGGGCATCCAAATTAAATATTTGATAATCAGGATATTTAGTCACCATTAAACGCACCACATGCGATCCAATAAATCCTGCTCCGCCGGTAATTAATATATTTTTTTGCATCTGAATTTGTATCTTACAAAGATATTATTTTGAGTATATATATAAGAAATTAATTTATAATATTAACGCTAAAATTTACACCATGAAGCAGCAAAGGTACTACTCCTTAGACGTATTCAGGGGCGCAACGGTTGCCCTTATGATTCTAGTGAATAATCCGGGTAGCTGGGGGCATATTTTTAGTCCATTGGCGCATGCAAGTTGGCATGGTTGCACGCCCACCGATTTGGTGTTTCCTTTCTTTTTGTTTGCAGTGGGTAATGCCATGAGTTTTGTAATGCCCAAATTTGAAACAGGCAAAGCTGGTGATTTTTGGAAAAAAGTAATTAAGAGAACCTTACTAATATTTGTGATTGGTCTTTTTTTAAACTGGAGCCCTTTTGTTAAATGGTCCGATAATCATTTGGTTTTTAAAACCTGGGAGAATATTAGAATTTTAGGGGTGCTACAAAGAATTGCACTTTGTTATTTTTTTGCTTCTGTAATTATTTATTACGGTAAATCACGTTGGGCACTTTTTTTGGGTATGATGATTTTAATTGGTTACTGGATACTCAATATTGTATTAGGTGCACCAGGACATCCTTTTAGTTTGTCGGGTTATTTTGGCAATGCCATTGATCAAGCCATTTTAGGAGTGAACCACATTTATAAAGGGGAAGGCGTTCCCTTTGATCCAGAAGGATTAATTAGTATGTTCCCCGCCATTGTGCAAGTGATATTGGGATTTTTAGTGGGTGAATACATACAAGCAAAAGGAAAGAATTTTGAAATGCTTTCTCATGTTTTATTAACGGGTGTAGTGTTGGTTTTAGCGGGTTGGATATGGGATTTTAGTTTCCCTATCAATAAAAAAATATGGACCAGCAGTTATGTATTGTACACTACAGGCCTTGCTATGATTACATTAGGCATGTTTATATATTTATTGGAATTTAAAGAGGCCAAAGGTAAATGGAGTCAATTTTTTGATGTATTCGGAAAGAACCCTTTATTCATTTTTGTATTAAGCGGATTTCTCCCAAGAGTACTTGCATTATTAAGATGGGTGGATCATACCGATGAGACAGGGAAGCCTATATATACTTCGGCATTGCCTTGGTATTACGAACATATTTGCAAGAATATAAATAGCGATTTAAGAGTGGGTTCTTTTGTATACGCACTATGCTTTATCGCATTTATGTTTTCTTTGGCTTATATTCTAGATAAGAAAAAGATATACATAAAAGTGTAACCAAAAAAAATACACTAAGGACGGAAAGCAGAAATAAAAATTATAAATAGTTAGCGCGCATATTTATTTAAAAATAGTAGCTGCTTTTTCTATACTTTCAGGCTTACCTACATCTAATAAAACACCATCACTGTGATCGAAATAGTGAATGGCAAAATGTTGCGCCAATTGCAAGTAGGCATCTATTAACGAAAACTTTCCGCGTAGTTGAACTTCCTTTAAAAAAGAAGCATGCACAATTTGTATGCCGCTAAAAGCCTTTGGCACAGCCGTATTGGAATCTCTTAAGGGATTGGCCCATTTTTCTTCACCTGTTGCATTATTTTTCCAACCACATAAAGTGCCTGCTGCATTAAATATCAAATTTCTGCTCGAAGTTCTTTCCGTTACTGCCAAAGTAGCTACCAACTCCCCTTCCGCTTTTAAAGCGAAACTTTCATCCGCTGCAATCATTGTATGTAAATCCAAATTGGTTAAGATATCTGCATTCATCACCAACCAACTTTCTTCGTTTTCAAAATATTGAGCTGCACGCAATAAGCCACCACCTGTTTCTAAAACCTCATCTGTTTCATCTGAAATGGTAATATTGGCACCCCAGCCCTTATTTTCATTTATCGCTTGTATAATTTGATCTGCAAAATGATGCACGTTCACAATGATTTCAGTAATGCCATAGGACATTAAATATTCTACATTTCTTTGCAATAAAGACTTTCCATTTACCATGGCCAATGCCTTAGGATGCTTATTGGTAAAGGGTTTTAACCTTGTTCCTAAACCTGCTGCCAAAATCATTGCACGCATATAAAACTATTTAACCCAATTGTTTTTATTGGTGTGTTCTAAAACCACTTTTACTTTATACTTATTTTTTAAATGCCTTGCAGTTTGTTCTGCTGCAAATACACTTCGGTGTTGACCACCGGTACAACCAAAATTAATTTGCAAGGATGCAAAACCTCTTTCTAAATAGTTTTCTACCGTAATGTCAATTAAATCCCAAACACTATTTAAAAAAGTATTCATCTTCGTTCTTTGCTCTAAAAAATCTTGCACAGGTTTGTCCTGACCTGATAGTTTTTTATATTCATCAAAACGGCCTGGATTTAAAATTCCACGCATGTCAAAAATAAATCCTCCTCCATTATCCGTTTCATCATTAGGCAATCCTTTTTTGTAGCTAAAACTATTAATGGTTATTACTAATGGAGTTGTATCAGTAGCAACAGGAGGTGTAAATCTTGCCACTACAGCATCCGACACCATCCAATTTAAAATACCTGCAAACACAGGTGTTTCCTTACTAATAGGAGAAACTGCTAAAAAGTTTTTTAAATTCTTTAATCCCAATGGGATACTGGTTAAAAAGTGTGCCTTACGTTCAAACAATCCCCTAAACCCATAAGCGCCTAATACTTGTAATAAACGTAGTAATACGAAACCATTGTATTGTTCTTTAAACTTTTCTTCATCCATTTGCGTTGGCAACAATTGTTGCACTTCGCTAATATAATAATCTACTAATTTTTCTTTCCAATCATTAGAAAGTTCTGCTTTTGCTTGCCATAATAAAGAAGCTACATCATAAGACAAGCCTCCTTGCATCCCACCCTGAAAATCTATAAAATAGACCTCGTCGTTATTTACAATAATATTTCTACTTTGAAAATCTCGGAATAAAAAATGATTTAATTCCTTACTCGCTAGTTTATCACTTAATAATTCAAACTCATCTATCAAAGCTTGTTTATCGTAAGGATATTGTAATGTGTCTAAAAAATAATATTTATAATAAAGTAGGTCCGTTAAAATAGAGTGCTTTCCAAACTCTTTCGAAGTTAAACAATGGCTGTAGTCCAATCCCTGACCTCCATGGACCTGAAGTTTTGCCAATGCTTTTAAACTTTTTTGAAACAAAGAATATACATGATCCGTTTTGCCTTCTTTTTCCAATACTTCCAACAAGGAAACATTTCCTAAATCGGCTTGTATATAAATAGACTTGTCTTTATTAATGGCCAGCACCTTTGGCACCGGCAATGCTTTTGCATGAAAGTGTTCAGCGAAATATATAAATGTTTCGTTTTCCTTAATATTTAAATTATACGTTGCAATCCATGACTGATTCCCTTGTATAATTCTAAAATACATTCGATCACCACCACTTTGAGGGATTTTATTAATTTGATCCCATGGCTTGGCATGAATCGTAAGGTATAAATTTTTAATATGACTAAGTATCTCGTCCATAAGCTTTAAAATGCTTCAATTAAGCACCTTAAAAGTAATTAATAAAACGTTATGTTTTCAAAAATGAGAAAAAGTGGTAAATCCCATTAAAATAACACATACGTATAAATTTTTAAAACCACTGTTAGTAAAATCGTTTTTGATAAAATCATAATTACTGATTTAAAAAGTTCGCTAACAAACTGTGAAAATGATGTGTGCCTTGTTCACGCTGCGTTGCATAACGCCCAAAATGATAAAAGCGAGAGCGAATGCCCTGTTGCACATACTGCACTATTTCCTCGTCCTCCTGCTCTACTGTATCCAATCCGCTTCCTGCACCCTTGCCTAATTTACTTGCATCAAACACAAAACTTAAAAAACTTACTTTGGTATTTCCTGCATCAATGGGTGTAACTACATTCAACGATAACCCCCAAGGATAAAAATTAAACATCATATTTGGGAACACCCAAAAATAATACGCAGCAATACGTTTGCCTACATCAAGATGTCCTGCTGGTATATCAAAACAATGTTCATCATCCTTGGCAATACCCAATTGTAAATTGGCGTATTTAAAAATTTGGGTAAAGTAATCTTTAAAATCTAAAAACGCATTTAAGCCCGGATGTACAAAAGGAATATGAAATCCTTCCAAATAATTTTCACAGTACAATGCCCAATTGGCTTTGATATAATAATCATTCGATCTACTTGCATCAAATTGTAAATGATGAATAGGCAACCATCCTACTCTTTCTTCCATCTCTCTAAAATACAATGCAGGATCTACGCCCTTACTTAATTGCGTAAACAATAGTGGACCCCATTGATATAAATTCAAATGATGTAAATGATTGTTCTCTGGAATAAAATTTTCTACATCCTTGAACTCTGGCATCGAAACAAATTTGCCATCCAAATGAAAGGCTCGTCCATGGTATTTACAACGCAATTGTTTTAAAGCACTACAAGGTTCGTACACCATTAAATTTCCTCTATGCGTACATACATTACTCAAACAATGTAGATGCCCTTCTTTATCCTTGGTCAATACTAAAGGTTCGTCTATATAATTCTCTAATAATTTAAAAGGATATGCATCTCCAACATTCGGCACCATCCCGGTATGGCCAATATATTGCCAACTTGGAGCAAATATTTTTTCCTTAGCCGCTTCCAAACAAGCCGGATCTAAATAAAAACTAGTATCAATAGTCTTCGCCCTCGCAATATTGGGATCTATAAAAAATTTGGCCATACAGCAGCAATTATGCCCCAAGATACAACTTTAGCACCGATCTAATATTGCTAAAGAACTGATTTTGAACAGTCTATAATGGTCTAAAAATCTGAGAAAATAA
>JALQXE010000003.1 GCA_023263235.1 Sediminibacterium sp.
CCATCGAGAAAGCCCTTTGGGAAATTTTACCGGAAGCTTTTGCAGTAGTAAAAGAAGCAGCACGCCGTTTTACCAATGAAGAGGAATTGGTTGCAACGGCTACGGAGTTAGACCGTAATTTATCGGTTAAAAAAGAATACGTAGAAATTAAAGGAGATAAATCGGTGTTTCAAACCACTTGGAATGCAGCCGGCACTCCTGTTACCTGGAACATGGTTCATTATGACGTGCAGTTAATTGGTGGTATTGTTTTACACCAAGGTAAGATTGCCGAAATGAGTACAGGTGAGGGTAAAACATTGGTATCAACTTTGCCAGCCTATTTAAATGCATTGGCAGAAGAGGGTGTGCATATTGTAACGGTGAACGATTATTTGGCAAAAAGAGATAGTGAATGGAATGGTACATTATTTGAATGGTTAGGCTTAACAGTGGATTGTATTGATAAGCACCAACCTAATACCGAGGATCGTCGTAACGCCTATAAGGCCCACATTACTTATGGTACCAATAATGAATTTGGTTTTGACTATTTGAGAGATAATATGGTGCATACACCTGAGGAGATGGTACAACGTAAACATCATTTTGCGATGGTGGATGAGGTGGATAGTGTATTAATTGATGATGCACGTACACCATTAATTATTTCTGGACCTATTGGACATCAAACTGGTGAACAACAGTTCTTTAATTTGAAACCAAGAATTGAAAAGTTGGTTGAGGCGCAAAAGAAAGTAGTAAGCGCTTCTTTAATTGAAGCCAAAAAGAAATTGAGTGAAGGAAATGATGACCCAAAAGACGGAGGCCTTGCATTATATCGTGCATTTAGAGGCTTGCCAAAGAACGGCGCTTTAATTAAATTTTTAAGTGAGCCGGGGGTAAGAGTAAAAATGCAAAAAGCTGAAAATTATTATTTAGCCGATCAGCAAAGGGAAATGCACAACGTAGATGCAGATTTATATTTCCATATTGACGAGAAAAATAATTCAGTTGAGTTAACAGAGAAAGGTTTGCATTTAATTACTGGTGCTGGGGAAGATCCTAACTTTTTCTTGTTACCAGATATCAGTGTTGCTTTAAATGCAATTGACATTAATGCCGCATTAAGTGCAGAAGATAAATTGCAACAAAAAGAAGGAATCATTTCAGAATATAGTATTAAGGCCGATCGTATTCACACCGTGAACCAATTATTAAAAGCCTATACTTTATTTGATAAGGATGTTGAGTATGTTGTGATTGAAGGTCAGGTAAAAATCGTGGATGAGCAAACGGGTCGTATCATGGAAGGTAGACGTTACTCCGATGGTTTACACCAAGCCATTGAAGCGAAAGAAAATGTAAAAATTGAGGCAGCTACGCAAACATACGCAACCATTACTTTGCAAAACTTTTTTAGAATGTACCACAAGTTAGGTGGTATGACAGGAACTGCTGAAACAGAAGCAGCAGAGTTTTGGAGTATTTATAAATTAGATGTAGTAACAGTACCTACCAATATTCCTGCAGTGCGTAAGGACGAACAGGATATGGTATTTAAAACCAAGCGTGAAAAATTTGGTGCAGTTATAGATACGATTGAAAAATTAAGAGAGGAGGGAAGACCTTGTTTAGTGGGTACAACTTCGGTGGAGGTGAGTGAATTATTAAGTAGAATGTTACGCCAAAAAAACATTCCACACAATGTATTAAATGCGAAGCAGCATGCACGTGAAGCACAGGTGGTAGCTGAAGCCGGTTTAACAGGTGCAGTTACCATTGCAACAAATATGGCGGGACGTGGAACGGATATTAAATTAAGTCCCGAAGTAAAAGCGGCCGGTGGTTTGGCAATATTAGGAACAGAGCGACACGAGTCTCGTCGAGTAGACAGACAGTTAAGAGGAAGAGCGGGACGTCAGGGAGACCCCGGTTCTTCTCAATTCTTTGTTTCTTTAGAGGATGATTTAATGCGCATGTTTGGTAGTGAGCGAATTGCTAAAGTGATGGACTTTGCAGGCTATAAAGAAGGCGAAGTGATTCAACACAGCATGATTACAAAATCTATTGAGCGCGCTCAAAAGAAAGTAGAAGAAAATAATTTTGGTATTAGAAAGCGTTTGTTGGAATATGACGATGTAATGAACAAACAAAGAATGGTAATTTATAAAAAACGCAATCACGCTTTATTTGGAGAACGATTGGCATTGGATATTGATAATGCATTTTATCAAGTAATTGAAGGATTGGTATTGTCGCACAAAGCCAACGGCAGTTATGAAGATTTTAAATTAGCATTAATTGTTAGTGGTGGATTTGATACTAAAATCACAGCCGAGCAATTTGCATCTACTTCAGAAAATAATTTAGTAGAGGCAGTTTATCAAGAAGCCATTGCACACTACGAGTACAAGAAAAAAGACATTATGCAGGAAAGCATTCCTGTGTTTAAGAAAATTCGTTTAGAACAAGGCAGCCATATTGAGAATGTAATTGTTCCAGTGGGTGATGGAAAAGTAGCTTACAATGTATTGGTGAATTTAGATAAGAATGTAAGCACGGGCGGTCAAACTTTAGCAACACAAGCAGAAAAATTAATTACATTAAGTTTAATTGACGATGCGTGGAAAGAGCATTTGCGTGCAATGGATGATTTAAAACAATCGGTACAAACAGCCACCTACGAACAAAAAGATCCTTTGGTGATTTATAAAATGGAAGCTTTTGAATTGTTCCGAAAAATGGATATTGAAATAAACCATAAGTTGGTTCAATTCTTATGCCATGTGCATTTGCCTTTTGAACAAGGGGTAAAAGAAGGACGTCAACAAAGAACCGACTTAAGTAAATTAAGTGCAGGAAGAACCGAAGAAGGTGTTGGCGAAAAACAATATCATGATCCAAGTGAACAAAAGCAAACACCTGTAACAGTGGGTCCAAAAATTGGACGCAATGATCCTTGTCCTTGTGGTAGTGGTAAAAAATATAAAGCTTGTCATGGCAAGGATGCAGCCTAAACTGCTTAAAGGAATATTGTATGATGTCCATTAATAAATATATTGATCACACTATTCTAAAGCCTACTTGTTTGGTGGCTGATATCGAAAAGTTATGTAGTGAAGCGAAGCAATATAATTTTGCTGCTGTTTGTGTGCCTCCCAATTTTGTGAAATTAGCAAAGGAGCAGGTTGCTGGAACAGAAGTTAAAGTAGCTACAGTAATTGGATTTCCTTTTGGATATAGCGCTACAGAAGCAAAAATTGCTGAAATTATATTAGCGATGGTAGATGGTGCAGATGAACTGGATGTGGTGGCTAATATTTCTGCCATTAAAAATGGGGACTGGGAAGCCATCGCCGACGAGATTAATCATATAATGCCCATTATTCGTTCAAAAGGGAAGACAGTTAAAATAATAATAGAGTCGGGGGTTTTAACTGATGATGAAATTGTGAAGTGTTGCGATATTTATGGAATAGCCGGAATTGATTTCTTGAAAACATCTACAGGTTATGCTGAAAAAGGTGCATCTGTAGAAGCCGTTAAATTATTCCGAAAAAATTTACCCAATGCTGTGCATATTAAAGCATCAGGAGGCATTAGAGATTATGCCGCAGCGAAAGAAATGATTGATGCCGGTGCGACAAGAATTGGATGCAGTGCAGGCGTAGCGATTGTGACGGGTGCCAATACCGAAAATTTAAAAAATAATTATTAATTGCTAACTTTAATTAGAAGCAATCATAAATACGATCTATTTACTTCATTTCATTTGTGCAAATAATATGTTACTAGAAAAAATAAAAGCTTTAGCTGCTCAAGGGCAGGAAGAAAATATTGCAACACGCAGACATTTACATGCGCATCCAGAATTAAGTTATCAGGAATTTGAAACTTGCAAATTTGTACAAGCGCAATTATCAAAAATGGGTATTCCATTTACAGTGATTGCAACAACGGGTGTATTAGGTATCATTGAAGGTAAAAATCCTACAAAACGAGTAATTGCATTGCGTGCCGATATGGATGCATTACCAATTTTAGAAGAAAACGAGGTAGATTATAAATCAAAGAATGAAGGTGTGATGCATGCATGTGGTCATGATGTGCATACCACTATTTTATTAGGTGCTGCAAAAATTTTATGGAGTCTGCGTGATGAATTTGAAGGAACAATCAAATTATTATTTCAACCAGGTGAAGAAAAAAATCCAGGTGGTGCAAGTTATATGATTCGTGATGGTGCTTTGCAAAATCCTACACCTCAAGGTATTATTGGATTACACGTACATCCAGGTTTGCCATATGGTAAATTAAGTTTTAGAAAAGGCCGAGTGATGGCAAGTGCCGATGAATTATATGTGAGTATTAAATCAAGTGGAGGTCATGCTGCAACGCCACATCAAACAGTGGATACTGTTTTGGTAGCGGCTCAACTTATTACAAGTTTACAAACGATTATTTCACGAAATAGAAATCCGCAAAATCCATCAGTTTTGTCTATTTGTTCAATTCAAGGAGGACATACTACAAATGTAATTCCAAGTGAAGTAAAGTTAATGGGTACGTTCAGGGCCATGGATGAAGTGTGGCGTTTTAAAGCACATGAACTAATGCTTCAACAAGCAAAGGGGTTAGCGATTGCAACTGGTGCCGAAATTGATTTCAAAGTGGATGTTGGATATCCAACTGTTGACAATGAACCAGTCATTACAGAAGCTGCCTGGAAATTAGCAGATGCTTATATGGGAGCAGACAATGTGGAAGAAACAGAGCTAAGAATGGGTGCCGAAGATTTTGGCTATTATTCTCAGGTGATACCAGGATGTTTTTTCCGTTTGGGCGTGAGAAATGAATCCTTGGATGCAATTCACAATGTTCATACGCCGGTATTTAAGGTGGACGAAGCTGCCATTGAACATGGTGTAGGCATGATGGCTTGGTTAGGGGTAAATTTATTCAATGACTAGATTTCTTTTATTATCTATTCATTATCAATCATTTAAGCTTACAAATACCCCTTTTACTTTTATTTCAGTAGCTTTGTGAAACGCTAAAACTAACATTTGTTATAAATCTATTACATGTCTAATAAACAGAACCTTCGTAAAGATCAAGCACTTGAATACCACGCTAGTGGGCGACCTGGTAAGATTGAGGTAGTGCCAACCAAAGAAACAAAAACTCAAAAGGATTTATCATTGGCCTATAGCCCAGGAGTGGCCATACCTTGTACCGAAATTCAAAACAATCCTGCTGATGTTTATAAATACACTGCTAAGGGAAACTTAGTGGGTGTAATTACCAATGGAACCGCCGTTTTGGGTTTAGGCAATATAGGTGCAGAAGCAAGTAAGCCGGTAATGGAAGGGAAGGCTGTATTGTTTAAAATATTTGCCGACATTGATGTTTTTGATATTGAAATAAACGAAACCGATCCAGATAAATTTGTTCAAATTGTTAAATCCTTAGAACCCACATTTGGAGGGATTAATTTAGAAGATATAAAAGCACCGGAATGTTTTTATATAGAGCAAAAATTAAAACAGGAAATGAATATTCCTGTAATGCACGATGATCAGCATGGTACGGCAATTATTAGTAGTGCTGCATTGTTAAATGCATTGGAGTTACAAAAAAAGAAAATAGATAAAGCAAGGTTTGTAGTGAATGGCGCAGGGGCTGCAGCTATGGCTTGCATTAAATTATATGTTGCTTTAGGCGCGCGTTATGAAAACTTTACGTTGTTTGATAAAGATGGAGTGTTGCATGAAGGAAGAACCGATTTAGGGGAAGACCGAAAGCCATTTGCAGTAAAATCAAGTACTATTAATTTAGCACAGGCTATAAAAAATGCGGATGTGTTTTTAGGGTTAAGTGTAGGCAATGTGGTAACACCTGAAATGATTGCATCCATGCCTAAAAATCCAATTGTATTTGCATTGGCGAATCCTGATCCTGAAATTGCATACGAGGCAGCAACGGCTGTGCGTAAGGACATTATTATGGCAACAGGTCGTTCGGACTATCCTAATCAAGTAAATAATGTATTAGGCTTCCCTTATATTTTTAGAGGTGCTTTAGATGTGCGTGCTAAACAAATTAACGAGGCCATGAAATTGGCTGCGGTAAAAGCGTTAGCAGAGTTGGCTAAAACAGCTGTTCCAGACATTGTAAACATGGCGTATAATCAACATAATTTATGTTTTGGCAATGAGTACATTATTCCAAAACCATTGGATCCACGTTTATTAAGTACACTTGCGCCTGCAGTGGCAAAAGCAGCAATAGAATCGGGTGTTGCGCAATTAAATATTAGTAATTGGGATGATTATGTGGTACAGTTAAATAAGCGTTTAGGATTGGATAACCAATTAATGCGCATTTTAAGTAATAAGGCAAGACGTGATCCAAAACGCCTCGTATTTGCTGATGCTGAAAACACAAAAGTATTAAAAGCGGCAAGTATTGTTTACGATGATGGTATTGCTTATCCAATATTATTAGGAAATGAAACCAGAATTAAAAATATTGCCGAAGCAAATAATATTGACATTACCGATCTTCCAATTATTGATGTGCGCGGCGATGCAATGGAAAGCAAACGTGAATTTTTTGGTTCTCTATTGTTTCAAAAAAGACAACGCAAAGGCGTTAACAAATACGAGAGTTTAAAATTAATGCGCACCCAAAATTATTTTGGTGCCATGATGGTGGAAACAGGTGAAGCAGATGCAATGTTATCTGGTTTAACCAGAAATTATGCTGATGGGATAAAACCCGCATTGCAAACCATTGGAGTAGAGGAAGGTGCTAGTAAGATTGCCGGTATGTATTTGTTGCTTACTAAAAAAGGCCCTTTGTTTTTAGCAGATACAACGGTAAATATTAATCCAACAGCCGAGGAAATTGCTGATATTACTTTATTGGTAGCAAAGGAAGTGCGCAATTTTAATATGGTGCCAAGAGTAGCCATGTTAAGTTATTCCAATTTTGGTAGTAGCGAAACGCCAGATGCTAAAAAAATGGCAGAAGCTACCCGTATTGTTAAGCAAAAAAATCCAAATTTAATTGTAGATGGTGAAATGCAGGGGATGTTGGCCTTTAACAAGGAAATTTTAAGAGACAATTACCCATTCAGCGAACTTGTAGATGCCGATGTAAACGTGCTTATATTTCCTAATTTATCTGCCGGTAACATATCTTACCATTTATTAAAAGAAGTGGGTGGTGTAGATATCATTGGCCCTATTTTATTAGGGTTAAAAAAACCAGTGAATGTATTACAGCTAGGTTCGGATGTACGCAATATTATAAATATGGCCACTGTTTCGGTGGTGGATGCGCAATTGAAAACAAGAATTGATACCGCTACCGAAGTTCAAAGAACAAGTTGGTGGAAACGTATGAAAAAGCGTAAGCAATAGAAAATCACTAACTTTACGGTATGAATTTTTTCACGCATT
>JALQXE010000017.1 GCA_023263235.1 Sediminibacterium sp.
ATTTTATTTCTTTTTCGCGTACCGCTTGTTGAATTTGTCGATACGACCAGCAGTGTCCACTAACATGTTTTTACCAGTGTAAAAAGGATGTGAAGTGTTAGAAATCTCCAATTTAATAACTGGATATTCGTTACCGTCTTCAAACAAAATGGTTTCTTTGGTTTGAGCAGCAGATTTGCTTAAAAAAGCAGTTCCATTACTCATGTCTTTAAAAACTACAAAGCGATAAGCTTCTGGATGGATACCTTGTTTCATTTAATGAATTTTTAAGGAAGCACGGTTTTTGCCGTACAATTATTGAATAGGACGCAAATTTAGGCTAAAACAGGCTTTTTGCCAAATTTTTAAGCCAGGTTATACCCAAAATGAGGGTTAAAAGCAATGTGATTAGGATTTCATATTAATATACTGCAAAGGAACACCAAAATTTTCGGCTCTACATGCTGCTATAACTTCTTGTAAATCATCAATTTTCTTGCCTGTAACTCTAATTATATCATCCATAATGGCTGTTTGCACCTTTAGCCCTTTGTCTTTTATGAATTTCACTATTTTCTTGGCATCTTCCTGTTTTAAACCGTTTCTAACAGGGACATCTTTTTTAAATATTTTCCCACTTGGCTGAGGTTCTTTAGATAAATCAAATGCATTGGCATCAATTCCTTGTTTAATGGAACGACTAAGTAATACGTCTACAATCTGCTGCACTTTCATTTCAGAATCCGACTCTAATTTTACTAAATAATCTTTCTTATTTAATTCAATTAAAACGTGTATTCCTTTGAAATCGAATCGATTAGTAATTTCTTTTTTTACAACATTAATTGAATTATCTAAGGTTTGAATGTCTACAGAACTGGCAATATCAAATGATGGCATATGAATATATTTAAACGTTAACAATAGATTTAGGGAACCATTTTTTGGAATAAAACAAAAACACAATCCCACACAAAATTAAGATAGTTGATATTAATTCCGCCTGTGTAGGCTCAAAAGGTAGTGAGTGTATTCGATTATTGACTCTTATTTTCTCAATTAAAAACCTTTCTGAACCTGCAAAAATGAGATATATGCCCGTTAAAATACCTGGTTGAGTGATTTTTT
The DNA here is from genome assembly GCA_023263235.1 of Sediminibacterium sp. The sequence continues at coordinate 1,108 of JALQXE010000017.1, forward strand.
TGCGAAGCATCCACAAAATACCAAAAAGTATAAAAGTTGCAATTACCTCGTAAAATGTTGTTGGATAAACAGGTAATGGCAATTGATTACAATACTGACCAACACAATTTGGTATGGAGACGCCTTCATTAACCACATTATGTGGATAGGTGTAGGCCCACATCCAATCGGGCAGCCAAGTAAATGGTTTGGGATTAAAATTAGGAATACCCCAATCACCATCTCCACTCATATGGCAACCAATTCTTCCTGCTGCATAGGCGAATAACATAGTTGGTGCCATTGCATCAGCGAAATGAATTACTCGAATTTTAAACCTGCGTATATAAATTATGATAGCAACGGTTGCTAAAATTAATCCACCATAAAATGTTAATCCACTAAAAGAAATTAATGCTGCTATTGGATCTTTTGCAAAATCATCTAGATTTTCAAGATTGTGAAAAATTTTAGCGCCTAAGAAACCCCATAAGGCTGCTTGTAAAACAATATCTCCCACTCTATCATGAGGCCAAACCAAATATTTTTTTGTTTCCGGTGTTGGCAATTTTACTTTGTCTTTTTCTCTCCACTTTAAAAATAATATTACACTTCCCACTAATATTCCAGCGGCCCAACTTCCTTGCAAAGACAATATATAAGCTTGGGTATTGTTTAATGCATTTTCAATTATAAATGCGCCTAAAATTTTAAAACCAAATAAAAAACCAAAACCAAAGGCTGATATTAATTCAGAAATAGTAGCCGGTGCGCCTACAGTATAAGATTCTTCAATTGCGATAAATTCACCAAGTTGTTCTTTTCTTTTTAATTCCTTAAAAAGTACATACCCTGAAGCTATGAAAGCCAATGCCACAAAGAATCCAAAGGAATTGATTAATTTAAGTGCATTGATTTCGACACCAAATAAATCTTTAACTAAATAATATAAATTAGGATACATGTTTTAATAGAATAAGGTATTGCAATGTTACTTAGAATTATTCACTTTAATTGAAATCAGTTAAAAAAAAGGGCCACACTAGAAAGTGCGGCCCGTATTTTACTAACCCATCTAAAAACAAAAACCATTTAATATTCTTAATTAATTACAATGTTGGTTGAACACTGAAATTAAATGTTGTGCGATCACTTGTGCCGGACTACCTTCAATATGGTGTCTTTCTACCATACTCACTAACTCTCCATTTTTAAATAATGCAATTGCAGGTGATGAAGGAGGATAAGGTAAATGGTATTCTCTTACTTTATTTACCGCCTCTAAATCAAAACCAGCAAAAGTAGTTGTGATTCTATCTGGTTTAACAGTTGCATTCGCCACCGCCATTAAAACACCAGGGCGACATGCTCCAGCTGAACATCCACAAACTGAATTTATCACTACTAATGTAGTACCATCATTTTTTATTGCACTTTCTACTTCAGAAGCTGTTTTTAAATCTTCAAAACCATTATCTAATAATTCAGCTTTCATTGGTAAAACTATCTCTGCAGGGTACATATCTTCTACTATTTGTACCAAAATTAGGGATTTTCAAAATGCCCTACAAATTTGTTTTCAAGCCATTTTGGCGCTTAACTTTAATTTAACAAGGCAATATTGGGACTAATTGGCATAAAAAAGGCCATAAAACAATTTTATGGCCTTAATCTATTCATTTTCAATTACTAACGTAGGTAACCTAAAATTTTTAACATGCTTTGAGCAGATTGTTCCTTTGCATATACCCAATCCACTAATTTGCCAGTCTTAGGATCCTTTTCTACAATTACATGTTTGGGAGAAGGGATTAAACAATGCTTAATACCCCCATAACCACTAATTTGGTCTTGGTAGGCTCCAGTATGGAAAAAACCAACATACAAAGGCTCACTATTTTCCTCGGCTTTATCCCCTTTTTCAGCGTCTTTTAACTTTGGAAGGAATACCTCGTTAATATGTTCTTCGGAGTCATAATAATCATGGCTATCACAGGTTATACCCCCTAAAACCACACGTTGGTAATCGTTCTCCCATTTATTCACCGGGAGCATTAAGAATTTCTCTCCAATTCCCCATGTATCTGGAAGTGTGGTAATAAAAGATGAATCTATCATATACCAACATTCTCTATCATTTTGCTTTTTCTCAGCCAATACTTTGTAAATATGCGCCATACTCTCACCTACTGAATAAGAACCAAATTCAGTATAAATATTAGGCATAGGTACCTTGGCTTTTTTACATGCCTTTTTAATATTGGATACAATTTCATTAATCATAAAATTATAATCGTACTCGAATCCCAAAGAGTGCTTTATTGGGAAACCTCCTCCTATATTAATAGAATCCAATTCAGGACATATTTTTTTTAATTGACAATATAAGTTGATGATCTTATTTAATTCTGACCAGTAATAAATATCATCCTTAATGCCTTTGTTCAAAAAAATGTGCAACATCTTTAATTGAAACTTATCCTCATATCCTTCTATCTCGTCAACATAAAATTCTAAAATGTCTTTAGCACGAATTCCTAATCGCGAAGTATAAAATGGGAAGCTTGGCTCTTCCTCCGCAGCAACGCGAATACCCACTTTAAAAGGTTGCTTTGCATTACGCTTGTAAAATTGAAGCTCTTCTACATTATCTAATACTGGTATAACATTTTTAAAACCTGCATTAATTAATTTCGTAATTCTACTAGTATAGGTTTTTTGCTTATAGCCATTACAAATAATAAATATGTCCTTATTAATTTTTCGGCGCTTATACAATTGATTGATAATTTCTATATCGTAAGCATACGAAGTTTCTAAGTGTACATTATGAGATAATGCTTCTTCCACCACAAATGAAAAATGAGAGCTTTTTGTACAATAACAATAAAAATACTGACCCTCGTATTTATGTTTTTTAAAAGCATCTGCAAACATTTTCTTTGCCTTATTAATCTGCATTCCAATTTTAGGAAGGTATGTTAACTTTAAAGGCGTCCCATGTTTTTCAATAATTGCTTTTAAATCTAAACCATTAAACTCTAAATAACCATTGTCATTAATGTCAAATCCTTCTTGAGGGAAGTGGAAGGTTTGTTCTACCAGGGAGGTGTAGGTATTGTTCATTATTTAAGCTGGGTTGTGGCAGTTAATTTTAAGACACAAAAATAGTTCATTGAAGGGATATTGAGCACAAAAAAACCGCCCCATTTTCAGGAGCGGTTAATATGATGATGAGTTGTTTGAATCCAGAGGGAAACTACTTAACAGATTGTACTAAAGCTTTGAAAGTAGCTGGCTCGTTCATTGCTAAATCGGCCAATACTTTACGGTTCAAATCAGAACCTTTCTTGGCAAGCACGGGTGCTGCTTGTTTGGGTTTCTTATGGTTCAACGCTTACCCAGCAGAAGTGTTCATGGGAGACGTCGGTGCACTCGCACTCGGCGCTGCTCTCGGCGTTTCAGCCGTGATCACAAAAAATGA
>JALQXE010000094.1 GCA_023263235.1 Sediminibacterium sp.
CCCTTCCACATTGTTCTAACCCAAACCTCCTTAAAGCAACACGATGTGTTGCTTTTGCTTTTTTCATGCTTTCCCGCTCAATCAAGCAAGCTTGTTTCGCGGCCTCGCATAAAAAAAGCCCCGACTTGCGTCGGAGCTTTGTGATCCCGCTGGGACTCGAACCCAGGGCCCATACATTAAAAGTGTATTGCTCTACCAACTGAGCTACGGAATCTGACCGTTTTCCCTTTTGAGGAGTGCAAAAATAAGGATAAAATAAAACTATCCAAATAAAAGGGGACTTTTATTTTGAACAGGAATTTTTGATGCTAAGTAATTCATCTTCAATTTAGAAGTACATTTGTGTAAATTCAATCTCATGGCTAATTTCAGCGGTAAAATAGTGGTAATTACGGGCGGTTCTGATGGTATTGGGAAAGCCCTAGTAAAACAGTTTTTGACATTAGGAGCCAAGGTGGCTACCTGTGGCCGTAATCATGATAAATTAAACCTTTTGGTGCAAGAAAACCCTTCGAATGACTTGTTTACAATGCAGGTGGATGTGGTACAGCAAGCCCAAACTGATGCTTTTATTAAAGAAGTGACAGATAAATGGGGTGGAATTGATATTTTAATTAATAATGCAGGAATTTCAATGCGAGCTTTGATAAGTGAGGTTTCCATTGAGACCCTAAAAAATGTAATGGATATTAATTTTTGGGGGACGGTATATACAACTAAAGCGGCCCTTCCTTTTGTGCAAAAGGCGAATGGTGTGATTGTTGGGGTTTCGAGTATTGCCGGATATAGAGGATTGCCGGGTCGTAGTGGTTACTCTGCTTCAAAATATGCTTTGAATGGTTGGTTGGAAGCGCTAAAAACCGAAATGTATGGTTCAGGAACCCATGTAATGTGGGTTTGTCCAGGTTTTACCACTTCAAATATTCGCAATGCTGCATTGAATAAAGATGCGCAAGCACAGGGTGAATCGCCCATGGATGAAGGGGCAATGATGAGCTCGGAGGAATGCGCTAATCACATCATTCATTCTATCGGGAAACGTAAACGCAGCTTGGTTTTAACCTTTACAGGTAAACGTACTGTTTTCATGAATAAATTTTTCCCTTCATGGGCAGATAAGCTTGTGCATCAATTCTTTTTTAAGAACGGTAAATTGGTAAAATAAAAAGGCATTTTTTACGTTACTAATTAGATATGCCCGTTATAACTTTAACATCAGACATTGGCCAAGAGGATTTTATCATTGGCGCAATCAAGGGCCAAATTTTGTCAATCATACCCGGCAGTAGTATTGCCGATATAACACATCAACTTTCCAGCAAAAACTATTTACAGGGGGCTTATATTTTTAATAATGCGGCAAAGCATTTTCCTTCGGGTACAGTGCATATTGTGATGGTTAATTTTTTTCAGCATCCGCAGGATCATGTTTTATTCGCGCATTATAATGGACATTTTTTTATTACACCCGACAATGGTTTCTTAACCATGATGCTGGGCATTAAACCCAGTGAAATTGTAGCTATTGATATAAAAGGAGCCAATACATTTGTACAAATTACGGAGCGCATTGTGGAGTCGGTGGCTTACTTTTTTGCATCAGGTAATTTATTGGAGGCTGGAAAAGCAATTGAAAATATAGTTGAAATTTTCCCCACACAGCCTAAGTATGATACCAATTGGATGGAGGGGCAAATTATATTTATTGATCAGTTTGAGAATGTGGTGGTGAATATTCGTCAGGAAGAATTTGAGGCGCATGCCAAGGGTAGGCCTTTTAAAATTGTATTTACCCGCAATGAAACTATACAAGTATTAAGCCGCAATTATGGGGCAGTGCCCGTGGCCGATAAGTTGGCTTGGTTTAATTCGGCTGGCTATTTGGAAATTTCGGTTCGCGGGGGCAATATGGCGGGGCTATTTGGCCTTAGTAAATACGATGAGCATCAAATGAATAAGCAGCGACCCAACGACAATAAGTGGTTTTTCCAAATGGTCCGCGTTTTCTTTGAATAGTCCCTTTTTTTGGGTTATTTTTGCACCCTCATTCAATTACACAAAAAACACACAAAATGGCATACGACGTTATCGTAATAGGTAGTGGTCCTGGGGGTTATCCTGCGGCAATCCGAGCTTCTCAATTAGGCTTAAAAGTAGCAATTGTAGAAAAGGAAAGTTTAGGTGGAGTTTGTTTAAACTGGGGATGTATCCCAACTAAAGCTTTATTAAAAAGTGCTCAGGTTTATGAATACTTAAAACATAGTGCAGATTATGGGATTACGGCTTCTGGTGTGAACCATGATTTTGGAAAAGTAATTTCAAGAAGCCGTGGTGTTGCGGATAAAATGAGTAAGGGCGTTCAATTCTTAATGAAAAAAAATAAGATTGACGTAATTATGGGTTATGGTAAAGTTTTGTCAAGAGGCAAAGTAGAAGTGAAGGCTGCAGATGGAGCAACTCAAGTTCTTGACACAAAATATATTGCTATTGCAACAGGTGGTCGTTCAAGAGAATTGCCAAACCTGCCACAGGATGGTAAAAAAGTAATTGGATACCGTGAAGCAATGGTAATGCAAACACAGCCTAAGAGCATGATTATTGTAGGTAGTGGTGCGATAGGTGTGGAGTTTGCTTATGTATACAATAGTATGGGAACGAAAGTAACCATCGTTGAATTCTTGCCAAGAATTGTTCCAGTAGAGGACGAGGATATTTCAAAAGAATTAGAAAAGCAATATAAGAAGCAAGGTATTGATATCATGACGAATGCATCGGTTGAATCTGTTGATACAGCTGGTGCTGGCGTGAAAGCAAAAGTTAAATTGCAGGACGGTTCATTTGTAACCTTAGAAGCGGATGTAGTATTAAGTGCAGTGGGTGTTGTTGCAAATATTGAAAATATTGGTTTAGAATCAAACGGTATCAAAACGGATAAAGGTAGAATCATCGTAGATAAGTTCCAACAAACAAGTATTGCTGGAATTTACGCATTGGGTGATTGTTCTCCTGGTCAGGCACTAGCGCATGTAGCGGCTAAGGAAGGTATTAATGCTGCTGAACATATGGCCTATTTAGAAAAGAAACATGCTCATATGCCAGAAGCAATTGATTATAATAATGTTCCTGGTTGTACTTATTGTACACCTGAAATTTCAAGTGTAGGTTATACTGAGAAAGCCGCTAAGGAAGCGGGTTATGAAATTAAGGTTGGTAAGTTTCCATTCATGGCATCGGGTAAGGCTTCTGCTGCAGGTGCGACAGAAGGTTTTGTAAAAGTGATTTTTGATGCAAAATATGGTGAGTTCTTAGGTTGTCATATGATTGGTATGAATGTAACCGATATGATTGCTGAAGCAGTAGTTGCGCGTAAATTAGAAACTACGGCACATGAAATATTAAATGCTATTCATCCACACCCTACAATGAGTGAAGGGTTAAAAGAAGCCGTTGCTGCTGCATATGGTGAAGCAATTGATATCTAACTGGTATTAAAAAATATACGATGGCTCGTAATTCAATTCATTTTGAATGCGGGCCATTTTTAATAACAAGGAATTCGAACATGAAGTACGAAAAAGAAATTAACAGGCGCAAAACTTTTGCGATTATCTCACACCCAGATGCTGGTAAAACTACCTTAACAGAAAAGTTGTTATTATTTGGTGGGGCCATTCAAACTGCGGGTGCGGTAAAAAGCAATAAAATTAAAAAGCATGCTACTTCGGATTTCATGGAAATAGAACGTCAAAGAGGTATCTCGGTGGCAACATCAGTAATGTCTTTTGAGTATAAAGGCAACTTAATTAATTTATTAGATACGCCAGGGCATAAGGATTTTGCCGAGGATACTTATCGCACATTAACCGCAGTGGATAGTGTAATATTGGTAATTGATAGCGTAAACGGGGTAGAGCCACAAACCCGCCGTTTAATGGAAGTGTGTAGTATGCGTGCCACCCCGGTAATTGTGTTCATAAATAAAATGGACCGTGATGGTAAAAATAGATTTGATTTACTGGAGGAGATTGAAGCGGAACTAAAAATTTCATTACACCCTATGACTTGGCCAATTAATAGTGGTAAGGAATTTAAAGGGGTATATAATTTGCATGATAAGAGCTTACGTTTATTTACTGCAAGCACTAAAGCAGACGATGAGGATGTTGTAGCAATTGAGAATTTATCAAGTGTGGTATTGCAACAGAAAGTAGGTGATAGGGATGCAGATTTATTAAGAGAGGATGTTGAGCTCATTGATGGTGTTTATGGGGCTTTAAATCCTGCCGATTATTTAGAAGGGAAAATAGCGCCGGTGTTTTTTGGATCGGCTGTAAATAATTTTGGCGTACAAGAAATGTTGGACACTTTTATTCAAATTGCACCAACACCACGTGATCGTGAAACGAGTTTAAGAAAAGTACAAGCAGGAGAAGACAAGTTTAGCGGCTTTATTTTTAAAATTCATGCCAACTTGGATCCCAAGCACCGTGACCGTATTGCCTTTATGCGCGTTTGTAGTGGAAAGTTCGAACGTAATAAATATTACAAGCATGTGCGTTTGGAAAAAGACGTTCGTTTCACCAATCCCTATACTTTCTTAGCACGTAGCAAGGATATTGTTGATGATGCTTATCCAGGGGATGTAGTAGGTTTATTTGATACAGGGAATTTTAAGATTGGAGATACTTTAACCGAAGGAGAAAAGTTTTACTTTACAGGGATACCTACTTTTTCTCCCGAAATATTTAAAGAATTAGTGAACAAGGATCCTATGAAAACCAAGCAATTGGAAAAGGGTATTCAGCAGTTAACCGACGAAGGGGTAGCGCAGCTATTCACACAATTTGGAGGCAATAAAAAAATAATTGGTTGTGTGGGTGATCTACAATTTGAGGTAATTCAATATCGTTTACTACAAGAGTATGGAGCGGCCTGTGAATTTAGAACCCTTCCTTATTACAAGGCTTGTTGGTTAACCTCCACCGATAAAAATAAGTTGAATGATTTTTTAAGATTCAAACAACAAAATGCAGCCGAAGACAAAGACGGTTCGCCGGTATATTTAGCACAGAGTGAATGGTTTTTAAATACAGAAATTACCAATAATCCAGATATTACTTTCCACTTTACCAATGAGGTAAATAAATAGGGCTCTGATAAAAAATAAAATATGAAGTCAAAATCTTTAAAACAGAACAAAGTAAATATCATCACCTTAGGTTGTAGTAAAAACCTAGTGGATAGTGAAATGTTAAGTGGTCAATTAGCTGCCAATGATATTGATGTGGTTCACGAGAATAAAAAGCTCGATCATAATATTGTGGTAGTGAATACTTGTGGTTTTATAGACAAGGCGAAAGAGGAGAGTGTGAATACTATTTTGGATCAAGTGGCATTAAAACAAAAAGGTAAATTAGATAAAGTATATGTGACGGGATGTTTAAGTGAAAGATACCGTGGTGACCTCGCTGCTGAAATTCCAGAAGTAGACGCTTGGTTTGGAACCATGGAACTTCCTTTAATGTTAAATCAGTTAAATGCGGATTATAAAGCGGAATTATTAGGAGAACGTTTGTTGAGTACCCCTCAACATTATGCGTATTTAAAAATTAGTGAGGGTTGTAATCGTACTTGTGCGTTTTGTGCGATTCCTTTAATGCGTGGTCAACACGTTAGTAAAACTATTGAGCAATTGGTTGAAGAAGCAAAAGGATTGGTGAAGAAAGGAGTAAAGGAAGTTATGCTCATTGCGCAGGAGCTAACTTATTATGGATTAGATATTTATAAGGAGCGTGCTTTACCTCAATTATTAAATGCTTTGGCCGATGTGGAAGGTTTGAAGTGGATTCGTCTGCATTATGCCTATCCTAGTAAATTTCCTTTAGAAATATTGGATGTAATGCGTGAACGTGAAAACATTTGTAAATACATTGACATTCCTTTGCAGCATGCAAGTAATAACATGTTAAAAGCTATGCGTCGAAATATTACGCGCGAGGAGATGACCGAGCTGATAATGGAAATTAGAAGACGTGTGCCGGGTATTGCAATTCGAACCACATTAATTACTGGCTTCCCTGGGGAAACCCTAGAAGATGTTGAAGAGCTAAAAGAATTTTTACAATTACACAAGTTTGATCGCGTAGGCATATTCACTTATAGCCATGAAGAAAATACTAGTGCGTATGATTTGGTGGATGATGTTCCTGCGGAAGAAAAACAGCGTCGTGCCGAAGAAATCATGGAAGTACAACAAGAAATCAGTTTGGCTATTAACCAAGCGAAGGAAGGTCAAACATTGAAAGTGATTATTGATAAAAAAGAAGCAGGACGTTGGCTTGGCCGTACGCAGTTTGACAGCGTTGAAGTAGACAACGAAGTTGTAATAAACACAACAAAACGCTTAAAAGCAGGCGACATGGTGATGGTGAAAATCACTAAAGCGTATGATTACGATTTAGAGGGCGAATTGGTTTAAATCAACAATAAGTTTTTTATTAGCTACTTAACAATATACAATTTAGCACTTGGGTCACTTTGTTTTTTTGAAAAGTAAAACACTGCAATGCTGCTCATTACAAAATAGCCAATCAATATAGGAGCAATTAAGTTAGAAAAGGCATTGGAGCCAAACCAGTCTCCTTTTTGAGCAATAAAAGCAATGCATGCTATATTCTTAATTGTTTCTAATATCCATGCATATTTAGCACGGTCCATAAATTCAGTTAATGCGTATACTTGAAGGAATATAAATCCTCCATATAAAAACAAATTGGCAATACCCAATTCCTTGATCATAGCTACATTAGCGAATAAATAACTTACTAGCAGTAACATACAAATAAGCTGTGCCCATAAATAAGCTTGCATCCCTTTGCTCGCAGGGGTATCATACTTTTCAAAATGATAAACATCTTCAATTTTGTACACTGGGAATTTTTCAGCTACATCAGCAGGTCGCCAACCTAAGGGCATAAACCAAATACGCAACTTATCGATCCATTTTTGTGCATACCAAGCATCTTTTATCAAAAGCCACAGATGCATGAAATTTATTTTGATTGGATTCCATGTTCTCACAGGTCTAGTTACCCCATAAACAGCAGGCACATTGGGAAGCTCTTCTTGAAACGTGCCAAACATTCTATCCCAAAAAATAAATATTTGACTAAAGTTTTTATCTAAATATTCTTTATTGATTGCATGATGCACTCTATGATGTGCGGGGGTTACAATAATGTATTCCAAAATACCCATATTTTTAATGTGACGGGTATGGTACCAGAATTGAGCAAATAAATGCAAAGGAGCAACAACGGCAATTACTTGTTGAGGAACCCCTAATAAGGCTGCAGGAATTAATAAAAAGGCATAAATCCTAAAGTAAACTGAAATGCTTTGTCTTAATGCGCAAGCCAAATTATATTCTTCACTACTATGGTGTACTATATGATTGTTCCAAAAAAAATTAATACTATGCGCTAAACGATGAATCCAATAACCTGAAAAATCTAATGCTAAAAAAGCAATCACATATAATAACCAACTGGATTGTACCTTATATACGGTTAAATGCTCAACGAGCCAGCCATAACTAATAATCGCCACACTTAATCCTAAAACGTCCTTGGTAGAATTGGTTACGCCCGAACTTAAGCTGGAAACCATGTCTAAAGTACGCACTGTGTCAAATCCTTTGCGCCATCCATACCATTTTTCAAATAAGACTAGTAATAAGAAAAGGGGCATGGCAATAATCAATATTTTACCATAGGTTTCCATAGTTAAGAATTTAGTCTTGGGTTTTGCAATACGATACCAAATGTATCAATTTTATCTTAATTTGCGTCCTAATCTATCATTGGACCTGCCTGCTCGTAATTATGAAATGTAACGCTACAAAAATACCTTATCAAGATACTGGACTTTTTAGTTCCTTGATAAGCGATTATGTAAATGGCAAGGAAGCTGCAATGAAATTTGTTGCCTATACACCCAATTATGAAGGGGTAAAAAAAGCAATAGAAGCAAGAACCCATTTCTCAGTGAATAGATCATTGCTTGTAGAAGTTTTAAGGGCACAATATACCAGCTTAAGTTCAACAAAAGCAGTAGATGATAATGTAGAGGCATTATTGTCAGAAAATAGTTTTGTGATTACCACTGCACATCAACCCAATATTTTTACGGGCCCTTTATACTTTTTTTATAAAATTATTCATGCCATTCAAATAGCTGCTGATTTAAAAAAGCAGTTTCCTGAAAATAATTATGTGCCTGTTTATTATATGGGTGCTGAGGATGCGGATATTGATGAAGTGGGTAGTTTTTATTTAGGAGGAGACAAATTCCAATGGAAAACTAAGCAAACTGGTGCCATTGGTAGAATGAAAGTGGACGATGCCTTGTTAGGGTTGTTAAATGACGTGGAGGGTTATTGGTCCGTGCAAAAAGAGGGTAAAGAAGCTTTGGAAATATTAAAACAAGCGTATCAAAAAGGGGCTACTATAAATGAAGCTACTTTAAAATTAGTGCATGCATTTTTTGGCAAATATGGATTAGTGGTTATTCAGCCTGACGATGCAAAGCTAAAATCCTGCTTTATACCAGTAATGGAGAAGGAATTAATGGAGCAGTTTTCGCATAAAGCTTTACTCCCTACAATTTCATTATTGCGTGATCAATACCATGTGCAAACTGAAGGAAGAAATATTAATTTATTTTATTTAAAGGATCATATTCGCGCGCGTATTAATTTAAATGATGGTGTTTATTCAGTGGTGGATACAGATATTCATTTTACTCAAACTGAAATCATTGCAGAATTACATGCACATCCTGAAAGGTTTAGTCCTAATGTAATTTTAAGAGGTGTTTATCAGGAAACAATTTTACCTGGTGTTGTATTTATTGGTGGTGGCGGGGAACTCGCTTATTGGATGGAATTAAAAAATGTGTTTGTTGCGGCGGGTGTTCATTATCCTGTTTTGCAATTAAGAAATTCGTTTTTATTTATTAAGCCCAAAATGGCTAAGCAGTGGTCTGATTTACGTTTTACATTAAATGACTTATTTAAAAATACGCTTGAATTAGAAACGATGTATGTTAAAGCACATACCCAACATAATTTATCACTAAAAAAGTCTTTACAGGACTTAGACAGTTTATATAAAAATGTTAAAGATCAGGTAGATAAAATTGATGCCACATTGGGGACGCATGTCTTGAATTTATCCGTTCAATCTGCTAAAAAAATGGCAGAACTAGAAAAGAAAATGCTTAAAGCAGAAAAACGCAAACAAGCTGTAGCTATTGAGCGTATTCATCATATTAAAAAAAGCTTATTCCCTTATAATAGTTTACAAGAAAGGGTTGATAATTTTGCAGAATGGGTTGGGGCTTATGGATTTGCCTGGATAGATGCGGTTGTTGCAAATTCAAATACAATGGAGCAGCATTTTACAATACTCAGTCCAGAGGCTTAATTATTATTTATCAAACTCGTTATTAAAGTCGCCTTTCATTTTATCCACCTTGGCTAATACTTCAGATTCCATATTTTGTTTGTAATCTTCCATTGCATTGCCAATTGCAGCGTCAGCGCTTCCAATAATTTGAGCAGCTAGTAAACCTGCATTTTTTGCACCATTTAATGCAACTGTTGCAACCGGTACGCCACCGGGCATTTGTAAAATAGACAATACTGAATCCCAGCCATCAATCGAATTAGAGGATTTAATGGGAACGCCAATTACAGGTAAGCTCGTAATTGCTGCAACCATACCAGGTAAATGAGCTGCTCCTCCTGCACCTGCAATGATTACTTTAAGTCCTCTTTTTCGTGCATTTTTTGCATATTCCAGCATACGCTCGGGAGTTCTATGCGCAGATACAACTGTAAGTTCAAAAGGGATATTGAATGTTTTTAAAACATCGGCAGCTGCCTGCATTATGTTTAAGTCACTGTCGCTTCCCATGATAATACCTACAATTGCTGGATTGGCCATTTTTTTTATTTTTTACAAAGATAAATAAACTATCTCATATGGGTTTAAGGCGCTAAATACCCCTCTATATCCTTCAATATTGGACTTGCTTTGTATTGTGTGAATTGAACGCGGATATATTTTAGTTTTTGAGTAGGGAATTGCATTATTCTTTTATGTCCAATGGTTGTCCCTTTGGCAATGGGATCAAATTTCTTTAGATTGGTACCACCTGAAATTTCAAAATTCACTACTCTTTGCCCTAAACTAATTTTTTCTTTAAGTACCAAAGTGTTCAAGCTCGCTTCTTTTGACAAATGAATTTCTATCGCATCTTTTGTGATTGTGGTTTTTGCACCCTTTAAGATATTTTTGGCAAATGCCTCATCTCTTATTTGTTTAAATTGCATTAAGGCAGCAGAGTCCACACTTGAAATGAGTCCAGCTCTATTAGGGGGCACATTTAATAACATATTGCCTCCACGCCCTACAGATTTTAAATACAAATCAAAAAGGGTAGCACCCGATTTTACTGTATTGTCTTCTCCCGGATGAAAGAACCAGCCCTTGCGAATGGATACATCGGCCTCCGCACCTATCCAATTTTTACCATTGTAATTACCTTGGTTTAATGTGTCATTTGGAGGAGCACCTTCGCCTCTTTTAAACCCTGCAGTATCTAATAAGTTCCAATTGGTCTCCCCAATAATACCATTTTCATTGCCTACCCATCTTACATGTGGACCAATATCACTAAAAATAACAAGCTGTGGTTGATAGGCTAAAGCACTGTCCTTAAATCTTGTAAAATCATACACTTGCTTTTTTCCATTGGGACCTTCGCCATTGGCACCATCCCACCATAATTCAAAAAAATTGCCATAATTGGTTAATAATTCTTTCATGGTATTTATATATACCTCATTGTATTTTGGAGTGCCATAATCTGGATGGTTGCGATCCCAAGGTGAAATATAAACACCCATTTCAATGCCTTGTTTTTTACAAGCTTCAGATAACATTTTTAATACATCTCCTTTTCCATCCATCCACTTACTTTCTCTTACGGTGTGATTACTATACTTACTAGGCCATAAACAAAATCCATCATGATGTTTGGCTGTAATAATAATGCCTTTTGCTCCAGCAGCTTTGGCAATACTCGCCCATTGATTACAGTCAATGGCTGTTGGGTTAAATACATTTGGATCCTCACTTCCGTGACCCCATTCCAAGTCGGTAAATGTGTTGGGTCCAAAATGCATAAAAAGATAAAATTCTTTATCATGCCAAGCTAGCTGTTCCTTGCTTGGGGTAGGTCCAAATTTTTCTTGCGCTAAAGTGGGCAAACTAAATATGATGATAAATAAAAAAACTGCAATATTTTTTTTCATGATGTATATCATTGTAAATTTTACAATAGAATAATCTATTTATTTTGTAATGCGCGTTTATATATTTGAATGGTATTTTCTATTCCTAAATACAAAGCGTCTGCAATTAATGCATGCCCAATGCTCACTTCATTTATACTTGGAATATTTGAAATTAAGTATTGTAAATTAAAGCTATCTAAATCGTGTCCAGCATTAATTCCTAATCCCAATTTGGTTGCTTCATTGGCAGCAGTAATATATGGCGCTATGGCTTCTTGTTTTTTCCCTTCCGCGAATAGTTTTGCGTAGGCCTCAGTATACAGTTCAATGCGATCTGTTCCAGTTGTTGCAGCAGCTTTAATCATTTCAATATTAGGGTCAACAAAAATGGAAACACGAATACCTGCATTTTTAAATACGGAAATTATCTCCTTTAAATAGGATTGTTCTTTAATGGTATCCCAGCCATGGTCCGATGTAAGTTGATTTAAGGCATCGGGTACTAAAGTAACTTGATGAGGTTTTGTGGCTAAAACTAGGTCTACAAATTTATGTTCTTTGGGATTTCCCTCAATGTTGAACTCCGTGGTCACAATTTTAGTTAAATCATAAACATCTTGGTAGCGAATATGTCTTTCATCCGGTCGTGGATGCACGGTGATACCTTCTGCCCCAAAACGTTCACAATCCATAGCCACTTTTATCAAGTTTGGGTTGTTGCCACCGCGACTATTTCGGAGGGTAGCTATTTTATTTATGTTTACACTTAAACGAGTCATGAGCGAATTTAAGTTATTTTTGCAACTCAAATATACCCAAATGGCTTATTCTAGTTTAGAGGCTTGTTTATTGGACTTAGAGCGTAATGGTCAATTATTGCGTATTAAAGAGGAGGTAGATCCACATTTGGAAATGGCTGCTATTCATTTGCGTATTTTTGAGCAAAAAGGTCCAGCTATTTTATTTGAAAAAGTTAAGGGTAGCAAATTTCGTGCTGCTTCCAATATTTTTGGCACGCTGGAGCGAAGTGAATTTATATTTAGAAATACATTAAATAGTGTTAAGCAGTTAATTGATATTAAAATAGATCCGACAGCAGCAATTAAAAGTCCGTTAAAATCTTTGTCTGCTTTACCAGCTGCATTCAATGCTTTGCCAAGAAAAAATCCTATTTCGAAGCCTGTTTTATTTGAAGAGATAAACATTAGTGATTTGCCTTTAATAAAACACTGGCCAATGGATGGTGGTGCTTTTGTAACACTTCCTCAAGTGTATACCGAAGATGCAGATAAACCAGGCATTGGAAATTCTAATTTAGGCATGTATCGAATACAATTGAGTGGTAATGATTATGAATTGAATAAAGAAATTGGATTACATTATCAATTGCATAGAGGAATAGGAGTGCATCAAACAAAAGCAAACAATAAAGGCATGCCTTTAAAAGTGAGTGTATTTGTGGGTGGTCCTCCTGCACATAGTGTTGCAGCGGTAATGCCATTACCTGAGGGCTTGAGTGAGATGAATTTTGCCGGCGTACTCGCTGGTAAAAGATTTAATTATACCTATGTTGATGGATATTGCGTGAGTACCGATGCCGATTTTGTAATTACCGGTGAAGTATATCCAAATGAAAATAAACCCGAAGGCCCTTTTGGGGATCATTTGGGATATTATAGTTTGCAACATGATTTTCCATTAATGAAAGTGCATAAAGTATATGCAAGAAAGAATGCAATCTGGGCTTTCACGGTGGTTGGAAGACCTCCGCAGGAAGATACAAGTTTTGGACAATTAATTCACTCTATGACAGGTGCTGCAGTATCCAATGAAATTCCAGGATTAAAAGAAGTTCATGCAGTTGATGCAGCAGGAGTTCATCCCTTGTTGTTGGCTATAGGCAGTGAAAGGTACACCCCATATTTACAAACTCAAAAGCCAGCGGAAATTTTAACCATTGCCAATCATATTTTAGGTACCGGGCAACTAAGTTTGGCCAAGTTTTTATGGATTACTGCACAAGAGGCAAATGCAAAAACAAAATTAGATACGCATAAAGAAGCGGAGTTTTTTGCCTACATGCTAGAACGCATGGACTTTAGTAGAGATTTTCATTTTTATACCAACACCACCATTGACACTCTAGATTATTCAGGTGAAAATTTAAACAGTGGATCTAAGTTGGTATTGGCTGCTTATGGTAATACAAAAAGAGCCTTAACTAATATGGTGCCTGATGCAATACAAAATCTTAATGCAGACGCGTATTTAGTTATGCCTGGAGTGATTGCATTGAATGCAGCAAAAATGAATACGGGTTTATTGCAAACTTTATTAAATGGATTAGGGGCAGATTTACTTGAAAAACAAGGAATCGCCCTTTTGGTATTAACCGAAGATTCTGAATGGATGGCTAGTAATGTAAATAATTTTTTATGGGCTGCTTTTACGAGAGCCAACCCTTCACATGATATTGATGGTATTGATGCTTTTGTTGAAAATAAACACTGGGGTTGTAAAGGCCCCATGATTATAGATGCAACCATTAAAAAACATCATGCACCACCCGTTGTTAAAGATCCTGTAGTTGAAAAAAGAGTAGACGCGATTTTAGCCAAGTATGGGTACTCATAATTTAGCATTCTACCCAAGTATGGTCGGCCAATAATTTTACCGTTGCAATAAATTGCGCAAAAGGACCAGAACCGCCTCCCCATTCAGATGGAGCTACTAATGAAAGTACATGTGCGCCATCGGTTTTTTCATACACGTGATATACTTGTCCAATTTGTGGTTTGAAAGTTATTTTAGCTTCATAAATCATTAAGCTCAATTCTTTTCTCTTTCGTATTTCCTGTGCCTGTCTCGCCAATAATTCTATTTGTTCTTTTATTTGATTTAACTGCATGTTGGTTTGGTCCTCCATTGCAGATAAGGCTTTATGTTTAATGACGCCTTCTTTGGTGGGTCGAATAGCAACGCTTCCAGCAGAAGATGCATAGGGTAGTACACTTAATTGTTTATGATACACCTCGGTATTTTTAAATTCAGTGCCATCTGCTTTACAGCCATAGTGGCTAACTTTTAAGAAACCATTGGCTAAAATTTCATGCACAACTTTTAATGTTAATTGTTCATTTTTATAAAATTGAACGGTTAAACATGAAGCATTTTTTATTTCAGCAGCCACTGCATCCGCCAAGTCTTTATTTTCAAAATCATGAAGTTCGCCATTAGGATTCACTTGGTATTGAGCATAAAAAGCTTCATTTTCTATACTTACCCAATTGTGACTAAAGCTTAGATAATGACCTGCATGCACTGTTTCAATTTTATAATTACCTGATTTAGGTACGATTTGATACTCGAAATCACATTTCTCGGGAAATAATTGCCAACTGGCTAAAAAATTGTATGCTTGAACCATATTTATATAACAAATTAGGGGCTAAAAAGTTGAGCAAATTTAGTTTACTTGAACAAAATCGGGCTTGCTTAACAGGGTTGAATTGTATTTAAATTTAAGATTGGTAGTGATGCTAATATTCCACGGACTTAATTGAAGATTGGTTCTTGGAAAATAAAAACCTTTTATCTCCACCGTGCCAAATACGAGGCTTTCATTTCTTATTCTACTGCCTGCTCCAACAGATGAATAGATATCACCATTGGCAATGTGCTCCCCAACTGTTCTTATATATGTTACATTAGCAAATACAAATGGAGATTGTCTGAAACCATAAAATGAATTTGAATTATACCAAATAGATTCCCAGTTGGCAGTAAAGCGGGTGCCGCCTCTTATTCTTTCTTTGTTGAGTTGCGGGATACCATAAATACTATTAATTAGTAAGGCGTCATTGAATTTATTTTTAAGCGTTTCGGCAAAACTTACGCTTAAAATACTTCGGTATTTATATCCACTTTCTAAGTAATGCAGCTTTGAAATTTTTTCAAAATTAGCTAGTATTTTAAAGTCTACTATTTCTTTATTTGCGTAACTCGTTCCAGTGTTAAGTACAAAATGTCTAAAACTTTCGTTGTTTAAAAATTTATTTGATTCCCAAGTAAAGCCTAAATAAGGAAGTCTTTCACTTTCTCTTTGATAATGACCTGCTGTAATCGTCAATGATTTTCCAGTTGGTAAATCCTCATTTCTTCCAAAACCATATAAATATTGTGTTCTAATAATTTTTTGTTTAAATAAAGTGTATGAAAATAAATTGGCAATTACGTTTTGATAGTTTTTATCAAATTGAAGAAGATAGGCATTAGGGCGATTTTTAAACTGATTGTCCAAATAACGGTATTGCAAAAAATGTCTAAAATTTTCATTGCTAAAAGTCCAAGGTTTATGGAATAATTGATAACCTATCCACATGTCAAAATGAGCACGTTCATATTTTAAGTTAGCATTGTACAATGAATCGCTCCATTTATTAGGGAATACATTTTTGTTTTGTGATCGTCCCCATTCAAATCCCCCCGTCCATTTACTTAATGGACTTAATAGTGGAAGATTCCCTTTTACATATACATTGGAAGCCGAGGTTTCAAAGTTGGCATAGTTGTTTTCTAGCGTGTTGGCGCCTAAATTTAAATCAAAGAAACTCCCTGAAATATTTCGGGCGATATAATTTATTCCCCATCCTGCTTTTTCTAATCTATTTATATCAAAATTGTGATGGATACTTAAAGCATTGCCCTTATCATTTATATTTTCAGCAGAAGCACTAGCGTCATATGCGTTTATTTTTTTTAGTTGTAAGCTACCACCTAAAGGAAATACATCTTTTGTAATTACATACAAGTCCACACTGTTGCTATCATTAATCAATGGGAATGCAACTATTCTTGCATCTTGAATATAATTTAAATCTCTTAACCATTTTTCATTATAGGCAATAATTAGTGGGTTCAGGTATTCGTTTTCACGAAAGAATAAATTCTTTTTAATGGTTACTTCTTTTGTATAGTTGTGCAGTTTGCTTGCCGCTCTTGTAATAAATTTTGAATTACTGGCAACTTCCTCAAATCCGGCATTACCAAAATGCCTGTGTTCTATTTGAATACTATTTATTCTCTTTCCTTCCTGGTTTGCAATTGAACTGATGGACTTGTCAATAGCAATACTGGTAGAGTCAATTAATGGATTGGGCTTCCCTTTAAACTTTCGAATAAAGCTCATCAGTAAAGAGCTGTCTTTTGAATTTACAATATTTTGTTCCGATCTTTTGATTTGAGCAAAAGAAATATAGGTTGTCAATATTAAAAGGGAAAGCAGGGTGATTCGGATTTGCATTATGCGCTATTCAAATTCTATACCCTCAAAATTACTAATTAAGTAGGTAAAAGGCTACAATTGCTTGTTAAAAAGGGGAGGCTCCCAATTTGGAAACCTCCCCTTTGAATAATTTGTATGCTTATAAAATTTTAGTGGCTCTTGCTCTTAAAGAAGCTACTGGTATATTTAAATATTTTCCAATTGGCTTACCATCTCTATAGGAAATAATTCTTACAGATAAAACATCGGCAGGCAACACAAATGGAGCTGTATATTTATCGCTGTATTTATCTGGCATTTGGTCGTCGATGGTATAATAAATGGTTAGCCCCTCTACTTCGCCTTCCATTTTCACGATGAGTTCTCCTTTTGTATTTAATTGGGTAGTTACAATTGGGTCGTACATGCTTTTTGCATAGACCACATCGGCTGCGTCTAATTTTTCAAATTGACTTTCAACTTTTTTTGTAAAATTATTCCAGTTTTTCTTTTCAGCAGGGGACCAATTGGTTTCAGCAACAGCCAATCCTCTAGGCCATGTCATATATTGTACTTTACGCATGGTTTGTAATTGCTCGGTCCATTGGTTGGCTTGATTGCCTAAAATTAAACTAGGGTCAATTCCTTCCGGAACAGGTTCAAAACCATAGGTTGTTTTCATTCTTAATCCTCTGTACACTTTTCCTTCTGCGGTTACTTCGCCTTGGTAATAATCAATATAGTTGTAGTCATTTGGCGACATCACCAC
This sequence comes from Sediminibacterium sp., assembly GCA_023263235.1. Next base: position 17,395 of record JALQXE010000094.1, read on the forward strand.
TTTATGTCCTTGTTTTGCAGCTTCAATTCCGCCTTTAACCCCTTGCCAACTCATCACAGCGGCATCACCTGTTAAACCACCTTGCAAAATTTCATTCCAACCCATCATTTTCTTTCCCTTGGAGTTGATAATTTTTTGCATGCGCTTTACAAAATAACTTTGTACTTCATTTTGATCTTTTAAACCTTCTTTTTTCATTAAGGCTTGCACATTAGGAGATTTCTCCCAATTGTTTTTTGCATTTTCATCTCCACCCATATGAATGTATTCAAATGGAAATAGGGGAGCTACTTCTGTCATAACTTTATCTAAAGCAGTAAAAACTTCTTCGTTTGATGGATCCAAAGAATTATCTATCATCGCTGTTGGGTGTCCATTAATGCCTTCCCAATCCATAAATTCGTCCCCTGCATTTACTTGATAAGGGTAGTTAGGTGTAGTACTTAAATTTGGATATGCAGCTAACATGGCCATACTATGACCAGGTACATCAATTTCGGGAATCACTTCTATAAATTTTGATTTTGCATACGCTACTACTTCCTTAATATCTTCTTGGGTATAAAATCCTCCATATGTTTTAGGTTCGTCTAATGCAGGTGTTGTAATATTCATCCACTTTCCTTTGCGATCTGCTCTCCATGCACCCACACTTGTTAATTTAGGCAAAGCTTTAATTTCAATTCTCCATCCTTGGTCGTCGGTTAAATGCCAGTGAAAACGATTATACTTGTAGCGTGCCATGTCGTCTATAAACACTTTTACATCTTCCTTGCTAAAAAAGTGCCTACTAACATCAAGCATCATGCCTCTCCACCCAAACCTTGGCTTATCAATTATTGATACAAAAGGTACTTGCCACTGTATATTATTTTGTAATGTATTTGCATAAATTGCTGCTGGCATTATTTGCTGTAATGTTTGCCATCCATAAAATAAACCAGCATTTGTATTTGCACTAATTATTATTCCATTGGTATTAACATTTAAAGTATACCCTTCGTTCCCAATGACATCATCTTTAATAATATCTAAGGTAATATTTGCATCAGTTTTATTGAAACTTACATTTTTGCCTGAAGCTGTTTTGAATTGTTTTGCAATTTGATCAGCTATTTCTTTTGCACTCGATGGAGCATTTATAGATACTGATTTTGGAAATTGAAAAACACCTGTTCCTTTGGCAACATGAAATGGTTCAGGGATAATATTTAAATTCTGAGCGTTTATTTGTGTCATATAAATACATGACACAGCAAGCAAAATGAACTTTAATGTTTTCATATACAATCGTTTTAACTTATTTATTTAAGCGTTCTAAAGGTACTAAAAAATAAAAAAGCCGCCCCGAAAATTCGGGACGGCCTGGGGGATATTTTAAACTAATTCTATTTTATAAAAGTAGTTGGCTTATCCTTTAGTATCTATACATTTCAGACTTGAATGGTCCTGCTTGAGGTATGCCCAAGTATGCAGCTTGTTCTGCAGTTAACTCGTCTAATTCAGCACCTACTTTTGCTAAATGTAAGCGTGCTACCTTCTCATCCAAATGTTTAGGTAATACGTACACTTTGTTTTCATAATTCTTATGGTTGTTCCATAATTCAATTTGAGCCAAAGTTTGATTTGAGAATGAGTTACTCATTACAAAAGATGGGTGACCTGTTGCACAACCTAGGTTCACTAAACGACCTTCAGCTAATATAATTACATCTTTACCATCAATATTGTATAAGTCAACTTGTGGCTTTATAGTATCTTTTGTATGACCATAGTTTTTATTTAACCAAGCCATATCAATTTCAATATCAAAGTGACCAATATTACAAACAATTGCTTTGTCCTTCATTGCACGGAAATGTTTTTCTGTGATTAAATCACGACAACCAGAAGCAGTAACAACAATGTCGGCTTCTTTTACTGCATTTTCCATTTTCTTAACTTCATATCCATCCATAGCTGCTTGTAATGCACAAATTGGGTCAATTTCAGTTACAATAACGCGACATCCTGCACCACGTAATGAAGCTGCAGAACCTTTTCCTACGTCACCGTAAGAACCTACTACTGCTACCTTACCAGCCATCATTACATCAGTTGCACGACGAATCGCATCTACTAATGATTCTTGACAACCATATTTATTATCGAACTTAGATTTAGTTACTGAATCGTTAACGTTGATCGCAGGAATAGGTAAAGTACCTTTAGCCATACGCTCATATAAACGATGTACACCAGTTGTTGTTTCTTCAGATAAACCTTTGATGCCAGATACAAATTGCGGGTATACATCAAATACCATATTTGTTAAATCACCACCATCATCCAAGATCATATTCAAAGGACGATCTTCACCACCAAAGAATAATGTTTGCTCAATACACCAATCTGCTTCCTCAATACTTTGACCTTTCCAAGCAAATACACCAATTCCTGCAGCAGCAATCGCAGCAGCAGCTTGATCCTGTGTAGAGAATATGTTACAAGAGCTCCACTTCACCTCTGCACCCAATGCAGTTAAAGTTTCAATTAATACAGCCGTTTGAATGGTCATATGTAAACAACCAGCTATACGTGCACCTTTTAAAGGTTGACTTGGTCCGTATTCGGCGCGAATGCTCATTAAGCCTGGCATTTCTGCTTCTGCTAAACGAATTTCTTTACGACCCCATTCTGCTAGGGAGATATCTGCTACCTTATATGGTAAGCTAAAGTCAATGTTTTGTAAGCCCATAATAGTATTTATTTAAGGCACAAAGGTATATTTGTAGGAGATAATAATAAAATATATATAAAAAATAGTGAAATCGGCTATTTTTCGATAAATTTGATGCAATAAATACTTTTTTATCATGAAAAATAAGTCTCAAATAGGGGAATCGGCTAGCATTCAAAATGCAAATTTCAATATGCTCCCCAATGCTACACAAAATATGGTGCCATTAGACACTAAAGATATTGCCATTTTACAATTATTGCAGGACAATGCAAGAATGTCGGTGAAGGAAATTTCAGAAGCAGTCCAATTAAGTACAACACCCGTACATGAACGCATTAAAAGATTAGAAGCGAGTGGTGTTATAAAACAATATGCAACATTAATTGATGGTGCTAAAGTGCGTAAAGGTTTAATGGTAATTTGTTATGTATCCTTAAATCAGCACAGTAAAAAATCTGGTGCTCAATTTATTAAATTAATAAATGAATTACCAGAAGTGATGGAGTGTTATAGCATTTCTGGAGCATTTGATTTTATGTTAAAGATTGTTACTGAGGATATGAATAGCTATTATAATTTTCATGTGAACAAATTAAGTCAGGCCGAAAATATTGGCCAGGTACAGAGTGTATTTATTATGGGCGTAGTAAAACAAACCCATGTATTGGTTTAGTGTTTTGTACATTCAATTCGCTGTTAAATTTATATCTTCGTTACATGGCACTTAACATTACCAAGAACATCAATAAGTTTTTCCCCAAGATGGGGTTGTTTTTAAGAAGTTTCCAGGATGCGAAGGATAAAACCATGCCTTCCATTACAACTAAATGGGGGTTTTCT
>JALQXE010000136.1 GCA_023263235.1 Sediminibacterium sp.
CCTCTTAAACCCTTGTAGTTTTCATATTGGCCTTCATCTTTTCCTTTGCTATATTCTGCCCATAAGGTTTGGCTATAATCTGCAAAGCTCTCATTCACTGTTAAATTACTCCAGCTTTCTGCTGTCACTAAATCTCCAAACCATTGATGAAATAATTCATGTGCAATTGTACTTTCCCAATTATTCCCATCTACTAATTCTCTGGCATTTTGCTGAACGGCATCACCATGTAAAGTTGAAGTTGTGTTTTCCATAGCGCCCGATACATAATCTCGTGCACTCATTTGAGCGTATTTGGCCCAAGGGTAGGGTATTCCTAGTATTTTTTCATAAAAAGCAATCATATTTGGTGTCTTGCCATAAATTTTGCGCGCTTCTTTTTCGTAAGCTTTTTCAATATAATAACTTACTTCTTTTCCATTATAAGAGTCTTTAATTACTGCGTAATCTCCAATCCCAATAAAGAATAAATAAGGAGAATGCGGCAAATCCATTTTCCAAACATCAAGCCTTGTGCCGTTTTTATTATCCACTTGTTTCACAAGTAATCCATTGGATAAAGAAACATATTTATTGGGTACCGTTAAATGAAATTCTTGTGTGCTTTTTTGATTAGGCTTATCAATAATCGGCAGCCATACACTGGTTCCTTCCGTCTCTCCCTGTGTCCAAATTTGTGTTGGCTTTGTAGCGTCTTCTCCCAAGGGGTTTATAAAATACATGCCCTTCGCATCGGTAATCGCCTCACTTCCTTTTGCTTTGTATTCGTTTGGCTTTGCAATATATTTTATATAAATTGTATAGTTATCTTTTGCAGTATATGTTTTATCTAAATAAATGTTTAAATACAATCCATCATATTCATAACGCAACTTTTTATTACTATTATTTTGTACGATTGCTACTTCTTTAATTTCCATTGCCTTTGCGTCTAAATGCAAGGTATTGGTTGGGTAAAAATGTGGATGCAATTGAAGCCAAACCTCTCCATTCATTTGCGATTGCGCATAATTGAAATTGGCAACCAATTTAGTATGAATTAAATCATTTTCCTTTGTTGCGAATGCACGGTATTCCTTTTTCCAAGCACTGTCTTCTTTTAAATCATCTTCTTGTGCCTTTACATTAATACATAATGACAACAGTAATAATGCGCTCAAACATATTTTATGCATATACTTATTTTTCTTTTGCTAAGTTAAGTCAGCACATGTATTCATTTCGTTAAAATAAGGTTGAATGAAATATTTTGTAGTTTAGAGGCTCAATTAATGGATTAATGCGCAGGTATTTTATAGAAGTATGTTATGATGGCACCGACTTTGGAGGTTTTCAAATTCAAAGTAATCAAGTGAGCGTTCAGGGCGCACTTGAACAAGCAATGGCAACTTTATATAGAGCACCTATTGCTTTAACTGGAGCGTCCAGAACGGATGCAGGCGTTCATGCCCTTCAAAATTTCCTTCATTTTGATACAGATATAGAAATCACACAAAAGCATATCTATAATTTGAATGCACTTTTGCCTAAAACAATTGTGGTGAAAGGCATTTATGGTGTGCCCAATCATGCCCATTGTAGGTTTGATGCCATTAAGCGATCCTATATATATAAGATACATAGCCAGAAAGATCCATTCTTAGAAGGAAGATCCTGGTTTTATCCATTTCCCATAAATATTGATGATTTACAAGCAGCTGCTGATATACTGCCAACCTATACTGATTTTGAAAGCTTTTCCAAGAAAAACACTACTGTAAATACTTTTGATTGTACAATTACAAAGGCAGAATGGGTTCAAGAGGGCAAGAATCTGTATTTTAACATAGATTCTAATCGCTTTTTACGAGGAATGATCCGTGGATTAGTAGGTACCATGCTTCATATTGGGCGTGGACAATCAAGTTTAGAATCATTTAAAGAGATAATACGCTCAAAAAATGAGCAAAATGTAGACTTTTCGACCCCCGCACATGGATTATACCTTTCCTCCATCCAATATCCTGATTATTTTCAAAAATTAATTTAATTCCTAAAGCCCTGCTATTATTGGCTTTCGTATCATAAGATGCACATTTAGAGCACTTTGAACGAAAAAAAATTGAAAATAGTATGCAATATTTTTGGCTGTGAATAAAAGCTCCTTATCTTTGCCGCCCGCCAACGATAAAACGTGGTTGCGGATTGTTCTCTGAGGCAGATTTTTAGCAAAAAAGTTTAAAATAAGTTCACTAAAAATTGGTGAATATATTTAACCGCTGTATCTTTGCCGTCCCTCTTCAAAAAAGAGGTCAGTTCTTCGAAATTATTAGGCCTTATTTTTTTAAATAATTTTTAGTTTTTATAAATAATATTTAAATAAAGTTTGGCTAGTAAAAATATTGTTCTTACCTTTGCACCCCGCTACGATAAATAGCGCGCAAAATAAGCACATAAGATCTTTGAAAGTTTGGAAACAATAGTAACTGATTAATTGAAAAAATCAGGTAAAGGTTATAGCATCAAAAAATATAAATCAGACCGTTAATTTCGGAATTTAATTTGAGATTGATAGTCATGATCAAACAACATTTACAATGGAGAGTTTGATCCTGGCTCAGGATGAACGCTAGCGAGATCGGAAGAGCACACGTCTGAACTCCAG
>JALQXE010000016.1 GCA_023263235.1 Sediminibacterium sp.
AGTACTGCACAACAAAGCAAGATCCCTTATCCGGTTTACAAGGGATCTGATTTAGGATTAACCTATTCTCAAAAAGCTTCTACATTTAAAATATGGGCGCCAACGGCAACTGCTGCTAAACTTAATTTGTACAAATCTGATATGGGTGGAACAGCTTCGCGTTCTATTCAAATGAGTAGTGGTGAAAATGGTATATGGCTTATTACACTACCTGAAAATCTTAAAAATAATTATTATACTTTTCAAGTATTCATTGATAATGTTTGGAGTGAAGAAGTAGTAGACCCATATGCAAAAGCATGTGGTACCAATGGTTTGAGAGCACAAGTGGTAGATTTAAATGAAACCAACCCTATTGGATGGGCTAAAGATAGATCACCTAATTTTTCTACGTCTAATAAACAAACCGATGCTATTATTTATGAATTACATGTAAGAGACGCAAGTATTCATGAAAGCAGTGGGATAAAAAATAAGGGTAAGTTTTTAGGCTTAGCAGAACTCGGCACAAAAAATAGTGCTGGTCAGTTTACTGGACTTTCACACATCAAAGAACTTGGTGTAACACATATTCATCTGCTACCTTTTTACGATTATAATTCTGTGGATGAAACAAAGGCTGCAACGCAGTATAACTGGGGATATGACCCTGTTCATTATAATATTCCAGAAGGATCCTATAGTACCAATCCATCAGATGGTAAAGTGCGTATTAAAGAGCTAAAAGAACTGATAAAAACCATGCACAGTAATGGTTTACGTATTATTATGGATGTCGTATACAACCACACGGCCCTCACAAAAAATTCGAATTTTAATATACTAGTGCCTAATTATTACTACAGAAAAAGAGCAGACGGTAGTTTTTCTGACGCGAGTGGTTGCGGTAATGAAACAGCTAGTGATCAGGCAATGTTTAGAAAATTTATGATTGAAAGTGTGGTTTACTGGGTTAAAGAATACCATATAGATGGTTTTCGTTTTGATTTAATGGGTGTTCATGACATCGAAACCATGAATTTAATTTCAGACACACTTCATAAATTAAAACCTTCCATTGTTTTATATGGTGAAGGTTGGACATCTGGTGGCTCAACACTACCAGAAGAAAAAAGAGCTATTAAAAAAAATGCAGCACAATTAAATGGAATTGCTGTGTTTAGTGATGACATGCGCGATGGTATTAAAGGAAGTGTATTTAACATCAATGATAGAGGTTTTGCTACGGGAAATATTGGAAATAGCGAGTCTGTAAAATTTGGAATTGTTGCTGCGGGCAATCATCCACAAATAAACTACAACCAAGTCAATTATTCCAAAGCGCCATATACAACAGGCCCTGCAGGACTTATCAATTATGCAGATTGTCACGACAATAATATATTATGGGACAAAATAGAACTCTCTTTTAAAGACGCTTCTATTATAGAGCGCACTAAAATGCATGAACTCGCTTATGCCATTGTTTTAACAGCACAGGGTGCAAGTTTTTTACATGCGGGTACCGAATTTTTAAGAACAAAAAATGGGGTGGAAAATTCTTTTGATAAAGGAGATATTGTAAATGGTATCAATTGGGATTTAAAAACAAAAAATATTGGTACGTATCAGTTCATAAAAAATGTGATTAAAATTAGACGCACACATCCAGCTTTTAGAATGCAATCGGCTCAGCAAATTGCAAACCATTTACGTTTTGAAAACAACCAACCAGCAGGTATCATCGCATATACCATCAACGGAGCAGCAGTAGGTGATACATGGAAAAAAATATGGGTGGCTTATAACGGATCACAAACAAGCCAAACCCTTACACTACCTAAGGGGAGCTGGAAAATAGGACTCAGCGGCAAGGGGTCTTCCAAAATGGGTAACAATTTTACCTTAAGTGGCAGTTCGGCGGTAATACTATATGGGGAATAAGAAGGAGTAATATATATTTGCACAAAATCAATCTAGATGATGACGATCGAAAGCTTTAAAGAATTAGCACACGAAGAAAAATTAAATCAATTAAGACACAACGGTGAATTACTAGGCACCTACGAGCGCAGAAGTGCAGATGGTGATAGCAAAACCAGTGGAGACATTTTTGAGTTAAATAACTTCTGGGTATTCTTAAGTGATGATGAACAAATGGTGATCCCATCCCGCAGAAATCCACTCTTCAAAGAAGAAGAAGAGGAAGAAGCAGAAGGTTAATCACCTTACCATTTAGTTTTTAATACGTAAGAGATACCTATTTAATTTTATTTAGGTAGCGCTCATTAAGTTTGTATTGGTATACCCTTTTATCTAAAGCTGTTTTTTCTCGTTCTACCAGCATATCACTAGTAGAGGCAAAGACCATAAATTTTTTATTGATCATTTGTAAAGTATCTGATCGTAATTTATTTTGGATGGTTACTTCTTTATTTTTTACACCAAGGGCTCTATTAATTTGATCGATAGAAGTAGGCTCGCCTTGTTTAGAAAATTCATACAAAATATCAAGCACCGATTTTTCGGCTTCTGTTAGATTATCAGAAAATTCTACCTGCTTATTTACTTCAATCGATTTTTTGTGTAATCCATTACCAGCAAAGGTTTGCTGCATTTTTTGATAACTTTTTAACTTGACAATCAAAAATGCTATCACCAGTATTAATGCTAGAATGGAACTGCCATATAATAGCTGTGTCAGACTTATTTTATCAGTAAGTTTTGGTGTAATTTTTTTTATCAACGGCTTTTCAAGTTCTACAAATTTATTTGCTGATAATGTCAAGCTTATCATTGAATCTTGTTGAGCATTGTATATATTTAATTTACCATTATTATAAAAATAAGCATTGCTTTTGTTTACTATATAATTTGCGATGGTACCGCCTGTTTCATTTTCAATTTCATACAATTTTTCGGTGTCAGGATTTAGCAAATACATATGATTATAGGACTCTGTTAATAAACCTAGCCCTGGTAAAATAATCGCATTAGTATTGATGACAGTTTCCTGAAAAATTTGGTCGTTAATTATTTTTGGTTCTTTCCACCAATCTTTTGTTTTTAAATTCAAACATTGTAAATACACCGTATCGTTTTTCTTTTCTGAATCAATCTTAAAATATGAATTGGGATAAAATTGATAAAACACATAAATAAGATCTTTGGCTTTATCTGGATAAACGATGGCATTCATATGCAAAGCCATTTTAACTTCTTTGCTAATGGGTTCTCTAAACCATTCTTTAGATGTAGTATCAAAATACCTGAGTCCACTATTAAACTGCCAAAAACCCCAACCACCTAAGTTGTAAAATTTATTATTTCTTACATAAGAATAAGAACCAAAATTATACCCCTCATAACAGGTATTGTCAAGTCTTATTAGTCCAAGTGTGGAGTCGACCTTAAAAAGCTTTCCTGTGCCACTTATTTGAAAATACAGCACTCCATCATTAACCATGTAATTATGCCTCGAATCTGTACAGGTTAACCCGGCAGGTGTAGGTACCAGTTTAGTCTCTTTATTTAATAATTGTAGCTCAAAACTTCCTTTTTGACTACTTAGAAAGCGGAGTAAATTTTTTTGTGCAGGCGCCTGAATTGCTAAAAACAAAACAGCTAATAGAAATATATGTCTCAATTGCATGAAACAAAACTAAAGAATAGATTTAGATTAGTAAAAATTAGATATGTACAGTTTATATTAAATAATTATAATAACTATAAATCATTCTATATTAACAAATTATAATTTATAGCGGTTACTCGATAAAAGATTATTGAAATTAAAACAGACACTTACCCAACACTATTACAACTAGCGTTTATTTGATTGAGTTTTAAACTCGGGGGGTATGGGGGCTTTGGGTAACCGGGCCCTCATTTTTTTATCCAGCCGTTTTACGATACTCGGTACCCTTTTGGGTAGGGTTCATCATATAGGAAATCAAGGTTCCATCTTTTAATAACTCCACCACCCTAAATCCTTTATAAGGCGTTCCCCAATTACCGCCCATATGAGCGTCAAATAAACAAGGTATTTGTCTTGTGCCTAAAGTTTTTACACCGTCTTGATCATGCTCATGACCATGAAATATGGCTGTAATATTTGGATACTGATTAATCAGGGTTTCAAAAGCCGGGGTATCAATGGCATTGGCAGTCCAGGCTTTTTGAGGAATATGCAAGAACAGAAAAATGCTTTTCTTATGCTTGTTCGCTTCTAACTGCGCCGCAAGCCAATTTAAATCTGGAGAAAGGTATTTGCCTTCCTCATTGGAAGTGTCACCTAAAATAATGGCCTGATTTTTAACCGCCACCGAATGATTGAGTGGCATTCCCCAAACTTCTTTCCAATAATCGGCACTTACCATGTCATGATTACCCCTTGTTACGTAATAAGGTGTTTGTAATGCATCTATTTTTTGTTTGGCTAATGGCAACAAATGTTTTTCGTTGTGAATGATATCTCCATTGATCACACAAAAATCTAAAGGCGTTTCTTTATTGAAGTCATTGATTTGATGGATGATTTTTTCAATCATCTCATCATAGGGCGTCCCAGGCTGCCCGTAGTGCGCATCTGATGCAACTACAAATCTTAAAGCCACATTATTTTTATTTGCATAAACGTTTGCAGCACGTATTCTTTTAAATCCACCTGCTGCAAAAAATGCAGTGGCGAAAGAAATATTTTTTATAAAAGATCTTCTTGATGATTGATAGTTTTTTTTCATGTTAAAACATTGATGATTTGTAATTAATCCGGAGAAATTTCTTCGCCAAAATGAATGATATTGCCACTATTATCTAAGATGCTGAATTGTCGCATGTTCCATGGCTTATTGGTCAAAGTCCCTTCAGGATGAATGATTCCTTGTTTATTGTACATTGAATATAACATGTCAATTTCATTTACATTAATATAGCATCCTGTATTTTTTGGAATAATCGCATCAATACATTTCCATAAATGAATTTGAATATTGTCTTTACTAAAAATCAAGTAGCCATCCCAGTCGCTATGAAAAGTAAATCCAAGTTTATGTACATAAAAATGGATTGTCTCCGAAGTATCTAAATATGCTAAAATAGGAATTGCGGTTTGCAACAACATTACTTAGTTTTGTAAAAGTTAATTTTAAAATTAAATATAACTATTAATTTATGATTAAAAAGATTACCCTTTTGTTACTTATTGTATTCATTACAAAAGGGCTATATGCACAAAGCCTTCCACTAGAAAAAGAAAAAATGAAGCTAGTGGGCCAAAAAATATACCTTGGTAATCGTCCATTGAGCATTTCTGATGCAAGAGATTTATCGGTAACGATACCGGAAGCATATTTATATTTTAATCGTGCAAAAAGAATCAGGGATTGGAACTACTTTTGGGGTGGCTATTTAGGATTAACAGCACTTAGCTCTAATTCGCTAAGTCCCAATCAAAATCCAACGTATGGCGTGTTTGGTTTATTAATTGGCATCATTGTTATACCGAGAGAAATCAAAAGACAAAAAATAATTCTAAAAGGAATAGAAGCGTATAACGCAAAACATTAAAAAAAATAGTACCATGGAAAAAGTTTGGCTTATTACAGGATGTTCAACAGGTTTTGGGAGAGAGCTTGCAAAAG
>JALQXE010000187.1 GCA_023263235.1 Sediminibacterium sp.
ATTACAATTGAAAAATATTTTTTATACATAAAAGTTTTTTAATTTTTTTAAGAATTCACATTGAATTCGTATTTTGATATCAATTTATAACACTTTTATCAAAACTACATCATGAAAACAACGAAAATTATTTATTGGGTAACTACTGGGATTATTTGTTTATTCGCGTCCACAGCAATTATGATGAATTCAGAAATGGCCAAAGAGGGAACAACACATTTAGGTATACCAAGATGGTTAGGTTTAGAAATTAGTATTAGCCAACTTATTGGACTTGTCCTTTTAATTATTCCCGCCATTCCAGCGCGCATTAAGGAGTGGGCTTATGTTGGATTTGGTATCTTATATATTTCTGCTGCCATAGCCCATATTGCTGTTGGCGATCCACTTGGCAATACAATAATGGCAGTTGTATTTTTTGGCCTATTGCTTACATCTTATACAAGCTTCCACAAACTACAAGCTGCGAAAGCAAATACATAAATTGCTTATACCCCTTATAATTATAAAATAAAGACAAAGGCTCCCATTGGGAGCCTTTGTGGTATTGGTATTAAGTAATTAATGTACAGTGGCGTATTTATTAGATTATTTCAATTGCTTAGTATCCACTCTCGTAGGAGTGTCTTTTCCAGAAACAATGGTTCTTGAACTTAAAGCAATGGCTTTAATAATTTCATTCATATTATCCATATCCAATGTTTGAAACTCATCACTTGGTTTATGGTAATTAGGCTCGCTATCCATTTTGGACGTTGATATGGTATGTGCTGGAACCCCTAATCTTGCAAGTGTTGCATTATCGGATCGGTAAAATAAGTTTTGTTCAGTGTATGGATCGGGATAAAATTTAAATGCAGAACCTTCTAAATTCTTTTGTAAAATGTCGCCCATATTTGTTTTTTCATATCCTGTAATATAAGCGCTGTTTTTACCCCATTTGCTTTCGGTACCAATCATTTCTAAATTAAACATGGCTTTTACCGTTAATGGGTCAAATTGTTTTGAAAAATATTGAGCGCCAAAACCACCCACTTCCTCTGCTGTAAAAGCAACAAAAATTAAAGTACGTTCGTTGTTGTTTATCTTTTTAAAATATTTCGCAAGCATAATCATTGCGGTGGTTCCTGCAGCATCATCATTGGCGCCATTATAAATTGAGTCCCCATTCACTGCTCTTGCGCTATTAATGCCCAAATGATCATAGTGTCCAGAAAAAATAACAAACTCATTGGCCAATGACTTCCCTGGCAATACACCCACCACATTTGCCAACGCCATATTTTCAATTTTATGAGTAGCTTCAATGCTAAATTTAACAGGTTGGGTATTGGATAAAACAAACACTACATTTTTTTGATCGGCAGTGATATTGGATTTGAACTGAACTAGCCTAGAAAAATTATTCGCAAAACTTTCATCAACCAATACTATATGATTTGAAGTTGCAGAAAGAAATTTTCGAGCAGCTTGACCAAAATTATCATCCTTATTAATTTTTGCAATTGTATAACCACTTGCTTCATTTATACTTAAAGAAGGTTGTGCGGTAATCACAATAACATTTTTTTGATCCAACACAAGACCATCAAAATTCGCTATAGCGCTTATAAATTTTGCGCTTAATTTTGAAAAGCTTTGTAAATAGCTACCGCTATTGTTTAACGTATTTAATCCAGTTTGCTTAAATTCATTTGCAATAAAATCGGCCGCTTTGTCTATTCCTTTAGAAAAAGTACGTCTTCCTTCTAATTCATCTGATGATAAATACTTTTCAATTCTTTCTGTTTCTACTTTATTAATGATTGCATTTACGTCCTGTGCCATAACTTGCAATCCAATTACTGTACATAGAATAATTAAAAAACTACTTCTTTTTTTCATAACGATTTTCATTAAATATTGAACTTTAAAGATAAAGCATTAAACCTTCCTAGTAAAGTATTGTCTAAATTTGTATATGCATCCCGATCAAGCGCTAGTTATAGAATTTCAGTCGACTACTCACAAAGAGGGGCCTTTTACGCAATTGCTAAAGCGACATCAGCAGCGAGTATATTACCAAATAAAGAGGATGCTTAATAATCATATGGACGCTGATGATGTAGCACAGCAAGTATGGATAAAAGTTTGGAATAAATTAGATGGCTTTAAAATGGAAAGCGAATTTTCTACCTGGTTATTTAGAATTGCCTACAATGAAACCTTGAATTTTATTCAAAAACAACAAAAACAATCCGGATTGAACGAGGATGCCGATAAACTTAGCTATGAAGATGCCCCAACAGGTTCGGATCACCCAAAGTCTAGTCAAATTCAAATTGCTTTGGACAGGGCCATAAAACAACTGCCTGAAAAACAACGATTTGTATTTATGTTGCGCTATTTCGAAGAGATGAATTATGAGAAGATTGCAACTATTACAGGTACCACCGTGGGTGGCGCAAAGGCTAATTATCACCAAGCCATAAAAAAAATGGAGGAAATTTTGAAACAGGATTAAACCTTAATGAAACAAATAAGTCAAATGATGGAAATGGAGAACAACTTTAAAGAAAATAATCTTGAGCAAGACAAGGCCTTAGTAGAAGCCCTTTTTGGCAAGGAAACCTTGATGGATTTTGATGAAAATCAAATGCAATCATCGGATACTTTTTTCCAAAAACAACAGGCTGCTATTTTAAAAGCCGTTGGTAAGCCAAAATCCAAAATTATATTATTAAGTAACTGGAGTAAACTAGCAGTTGCCGCATCCTTTTTGGCGATTGTTGTTACAAGTTACCTAATCATACAAAGAAATACACAAACTGAAAGCGTTACTGAGTTTGTAAAAATTGAAGAAATTCCTTCGGAAGAAATTGAGCATTATGTAAACAATAACGAAATGATTGCTGAAATAGATTGGTCTTCTGAAATAAATGAAGAAGCTGAAATTTATGATGATGTCATATTAAATGACATTACAAATAAAGACACCAATAATACCCAATAAATTTTTTATAAATAAAACACAAACACAATGAAAAAGATTTTCCTTTTATGTTTAGTTATTTTAATCACTATTGCTTCTAACGCACAACCCCCAATGAGACAAGATGGTGGAAGAGGTCCTGGAAAAGGCGGAAGAGGAGTAAATAAAGAAAAAATTGAATTGTATAAAATTCAATTTATTACCGAAAAATTGGCTTTAACTGCGACAGAAGCTGAACAATTTTGGCCCGTATATGAAGCGCACAAAAAAGCAATGAAAGAGATTATAGATACAAAGTTGGGAGACGAAATTCAGCTACAAGAAGCAAGTTTGGCTGCCAGAAAAAAATATAAAACTGACTTAAAAGCAGTTTTAAAAACAGATGATAGAATTAATAATGCACTAAAAGTAGAGCGTGAATTTTTAAAGAAGATGCGCTCGGAAATGAATAAAAGAAAAGGATTTCGAGCATAAGCAATTTTTAGTTAATAAGAGCGCCTCCAAATTTTGGGGGCGTTTTTATTTATGCATATCCTTTTGTATATTACAGTTACAATAAAGAATATGAAAAAAGTAATTAGTATAATTGGAATTATCTTATTGGTGACAATGATATTTATTGGAATTAAAACCATTACCAATAAGCCTGTTAACCATACCAAAGTGGTAAGCTTAATGGCCTTACCAGAAAATGCATTGTCACATATGAGTGCTGCTATTCAATTAAGAACAGAAACACCGAATGATGATTATCAATTTGATACTGCAACTTTTATGAGTTACCGAAAATTTTTAGAAACTACATACCCATTAATTCATAAAAATTTGACAAGAACGATTATTGATAGTTTTAACTATATCTACGAATGGAAAGGGACCGACCCATCCATTTTACCAATGGTTTTGATGGCGCATTATGATGTAGTTCCTGTGGAGGAGTCGGCTGTAAAGCTTTGGCATGCCAAACCCTACGGAGGTGAAATAAAAGACAATTATATATGGGGTAGAGGGGTATTAGATGATAAAGCGAGTATGATTAGTATTTTAGAAGCTGTTGAAGCACAACTGGGAAAAGGATTTACACCTAAACAAACAATATTATTATGTTTTGGGGCCGACGAAGAGTCAAGTGGAAAAGGTGCTACCGCCATGGTGAAATATTTTAAACAAATGAATAGAAAATTTGATTTAGTGGTGGATGAGGGTGGAGAAATTTCAACTGAACATAACAAATCGGTTAAAGCGCCAATTGCTTCTATTGGAGTGGGTGAAAAAGGATATGTGACTTTGGTTTTAACTGCTCAAAAAGAAGGGGGTCATTCTTCCATTCCAGCAGCAGCAACAGCCATTGATATATTGAGTAATGGAATTGCAAAATTGAGTCAAAATCCAATGCCTACAAAATTAACACCACCTATTGAAGCTTATCTAAAAAGTATTAGTGCTTACAATGAAAACTTCTTGGACAAAATGTTTTTATCCAATATGTGGTTGTTTAAAAGCAGTGTAGTAAATTCAATGACAAAAGATCCAATGAGCAATGCATTGGTACGTACCACAATGGTCCCCACCGTTTTTAACAGTGGTGTGAGAGACAATGTAATTCCCACTTTTGCAACGGCCTACGTTAATAGTAGAATCCTTCCAGGTCAATCTAGCAAAGATGTTTTTGATTATGTTCAAAAAACAATTAACGATACCAATATAAAAATCACTTACTACAAAAATTACATGACCGAGCCATCTCCCACAACCGATGTGAATAGTAAATATTATAAAAGGGTAGAAAAAGCTGTACGTTCAGTTGTAAAGGATGTGGTCGTTGCACCCATGTTAATGGTAGGTGCAACTGATTCTAGAAATTATCGAGAAGTGAGTGATGGGGTTGTTAATTTTACACCATTGACAGACGCTAAAGGTTATCATGGCATTGACGAAAGACTTCAAATTTCAGACTTTCAAAAATGTTTTAACTTTTATACTATTTTAATAAAAGGCGAAGAAAAATAAAAAATTATGAAAAAAATATACACAGCAGTATTACTAATTATCACTACATTGTTTTTAAGCAATGAGATAGTTGCTCAAAAATCTATTTTAATAAAATGCGGCAAATTATTAGACACGAAAACAGGAAAGGTATCAGAAAATCAATTTTTATTATTAAAAGGGAATACAATTGCATCTATTAGCAATACGGCAAGTAAAGCAGATAGTACAATTGACTTAAGTGCATATTTTGTAATGCCTGGTATGATTGACGCACATACCCATGTTTTATTACAAGGAGATATAACTTCTGAGGATTATGATGTGCAAATTTTAAAAGAGTCCATTCCTTATAGAACTCTAAGGGCAAGTAAAAGTGCTGAGAAATCTATCTTAAATGGTTTTACTACCATTAGAGACCTAGGTACTGAAGGTGCAGGATTTGCCGATGTAGATGTTAAAAAAGCAATTAACAAAGGAGTCATAACTGGTCCAAGAATGCAGGTAGCAACCCTTGCAATGAATACTACTGGTCACTACCCTATCAAAGCTTCCGATTATGCATGGGAATTAAAATTTCCTAAAGGTGTAATTGAAATTACAGGTGCCGACGAAGCAAGAAAAGCAGTACGTCAACAAATTGAACAAGGAGCAGATTGGATCAAAATTTATGCCGACCGAGGATATTATCGTTTAGCGGATGGGTCCTTCAGGTCACTGCCTAATTTTACGAGCGAAGAAATTACTGCTATTGGTGATGAAACTTTAAGAAGTAGAAAAAAATTAGCAGCACATGCAATGACCCGTGATGGGATTTTGGCAGCAATTAATGCAGGTGCTATTTCTATTGAACATGGTTCAGGAATGGACGAAGAGTGTATGAAGCTTATGGCTGCAAAGGGTATTTTTTGGTGTCCGACTTTATTTGTAAATGAATATGTAGCAGAAGGAAGAGCAAAACTTGGAAGTCCTATAAATTTATATTTTCAGCAATCTATTGAAGCAACTTTTAAAAAAGCAATTCAACTAGGTGTGAAACTTACCTACGGAACTGATATTGGTGGATATGATTGGAATTTACCACAGGCTGCAGATTTTACCTACTTTGTTAAATGGGGATTGACACCTATACAAGCCATACAAACGGCTACCATTACTGCTGCTGAACTATTGGGTATGCAAGGTAAGTTAGGTGAAATTAAAGAAGGTGCTTTTGCCGATATCATTGCCCTTAAAAAAGATCCAACCAAAGATATCAATGCCTTACAAAATGTGGATTGGGTAATGAAAGACGGTAAAGTGTATAAGAACTAATTTTCTAATTTCACTTTATACCCTTTCCATCCAAAATAAGCAACTACTAAAAAGCAGCATAAAGGCACTATATAACCTAATTGTATATTGCCTGTGCCATCACTTATGAGTCCAAAAATTCTAGGGAGTATTGCACCCCCTACAATGGACATTACAATTAAACTACTCGCCATTTCGGTATCAGAACCTAAATTTTTGATGCCAAGGGAAAAAATAGTAGGAAACATTATAGACATAAAAAAACAAATGCCAATAAGCGCATAAATGGTAATTATTCCTTGGCCAGTTATTGCAACTCCACAAAGTAGAATACTAACAATGGCATAAATCATCAATAATTTATGTGGTGCAATAAATTTCATAATTGCAGTGCCGGCAAAACGTCCAATTAAAAAAGCAAGTCCGCCAATACCTAAATAATCTGCTGCTTCCAATTCCGTGATGTTGGCTGCCTTTGTAGCATATAAAATAAATAAACTGAAAACGCAAACCTGCGCGCCTACATAAAAAAATTGTGCAATTACAGCCCAAGTTAAATGCGAATGTCTAAATGTTTTAAATAAACTTTTCGAACCCTCTTGCTCATTTTTTCTTAAATCTGGTAACTGTATAAAATAAAATAGTATGGCTACCAATATTAAAACAAAGGCTAAAATGGTATAAGGTGTTTTTACACTATATGCCTCGGTTGCCAATGCAATTTTTTTGGCTGCTTCGCTCATTGTTGCTAATTCAGCATCGCTATGTCCCTGGGTTAATATTACTCTTGCGCCAATTGCGGGTGCTAATGCTACTGCCAATCCATTAAATGACTGCGCTAAATTTAATCTTTGTGTTGAAGTAGAAGGATCACCTAATGCTGATACATAAGGGTTGGCCGCGGTTTCTAAAATGGTTAGCCCACAAGCAATTACAAACAAAGCCAGTAAAAAGTAATTATAGGATTGATGGTTTGCGGCAGGTACAAATAAAAAAGAACCTACTGCAAATAATAATAAACCAGAAATGATACCCATTTTATAGCCACATTTTTTCATAAGGTACCCCGCAGGAAGGGCCATGAAAAAATAAGCAATAAACACTGCTGAATCAACCAATGTAGACTGTGTAGTGCTTAAGGTAAACGACTTTTTTAAATGAGGGATTAAGATCGGATCTAAATTGTGTGCAAAACCCCATAAAAAAAATAGACAAGTAATTAATATAAAAGGGGTTGTGTACGTTTTTGTTTTTTGCATGCCATCGTAATTATATATAAATATAATAAATATTCATTGTTGTAGACAGAAACACTACATTTGAGTTATATAAACGATGCATATGAAAAAAATATTTTTGTCCATTACCCTAGCCTTAACTATTATGCTAGGATTCAGTGATATTGTGCGCGCAACACCACGTGAATTTTATTTGATTCAAATATACCATTGCAGCACAAATCAACAAATTAAGGGCATTGATGCCTATTTGCAAAACACGTATTTACCTTATTTACATAATAGGGGTATCAAAAAAGTAGGGGTATTTGCACCCATTGCTAATGACACAGCAGTAGATAAAAAATTATATGTTTGGATTCCTATGCATTCTTTAAAGATTCTTGATCAGTTAGATCAGGATGTAGAACAATTGGACCCAATGGTTAAAAACGAAATTGTAGATTTAGAAAATGCAGATAGTAGTTTGCCTTATAATAGAGTAGAAAGAATAATTTGCAAGGCATTTAAATTTCAAACTCAATTTGAAAAAAAATCAAGTTTAACAAAATCTCCAGACCGCATATTCGAATATCGTAGTTATGAAAGCCCTACCGAAAATGCACACTTAAGAAAAGTGCATATGTTTAATGAAGGTGGAGAAATTACTTTATTTAAGCGTCTTAATTTTAATGCTATTTTTTATTCAAAAGCCATCGTTGGAGACAGGTTGCCAAATCTTATTTATATGACCAGCTTTAACAATATGGCGGACCGAGACGAGCATTGGAAGGCATTTGGCGCTTCACCTGAATGGCAAAGCATTTCCAATATGCCAAAATATATGAAATCTGTTAACAGAAATGAAACCGTGTTAATGACTGCCAGAGATTACGCTGATTTTTAATGAATTAATTCTGCGCCTATTGTTTTTATCAATTCAATTTGAGCATTACATAATTGATATTGATACTGCAATTGATTGAATAAAGCTTTTTGATAATCGGCATTGGTTGAAGTTATTTCTAATGGAGTAGCAGTACCATTTTTTAATTTTGTTACACTTAATTTTTGAGCCAATGCTGCTTGATCTATTTGGCTGGCTGCATTCTTAATTCTATTTTGGTTACTTGCAATATCAATGAGTGCTGCTTGAATATCTTTTTCAGTATCATGTATTAATACATCAACATTGGACGCTGTGAGTTCCATACCTCTTTCTTGAACCTTTATTTGTTGCTTAATTTTTCCTCCATTAAATAAAGGAATGGTAAACCCAATACCAGCATTATAATTGAATCTTGGATCGTTAATGGCAGGCAAATAACCATTTCTTGACCCAACACTTGCTTTTAATCCTACAAAAGGTTTTTCAGTCAATTTGCTGATTGTTACGTCTGCTTTAGCAATACTTAATCTATCTTTTGCAATGGCTAAACTTGGATTGTGATTAATGGCATACTGCATTGCTTCATCAAGCGTGTAATCCTTTACCGATAAGGTTAAATTGGACTCTTGGATATCACTTACTCCAGTTGCATAATTTAACAAATTCAATAATTTTCTTAAGTTGGTTTCTACATCAATTTTTCGATTGGTTTCATTATCAATTTTTGATTGAATAGTGAGAATATCTAATTGCAGTGCATTGCCATTTTTGTATTGTGATTCAACAATGGCTTTGTTTTCATTAAGTAAAGCCAGTACATCATTTTGAATCGCAATTGCTTTTTTAGCATATATAATTTGAAAATACAATTGACTTATTTGTGTAAACAAACTATTCTGTAGCTGTGCAGCAACATGGTGGGCAGCTTGTAATTCTAGTTTAGATTTTTCGATACTTGCTTTTAACCGACCAAAATCAAATAAAGCATAGGAACCGTTTAATGCCCCTGAAACATTATGTTCTGGTGCAAACTGAAATGTTTTTTCGCCAAAGGCTACTTCAATTTTAGGTTGTACATAAGCATAGCTCGCATCTATAGTTACATCTGGATACTTATTAAGTTCAACCATCTTTAATTTATCTTCTGCAAGTTTAACCGATAATTCTACTTCTTTTACTTTAGGAAAGTAAGTAAGTGATTTTTGCAACAAAGATTTTAATTCTGCATTTGCAATTTCTTGTGCCATTATCTTGGTGCACAATATAAATAAGGCAAAACCAAGCAGTACTGTTTTTTTCATAATCATATTAATTTAATGCGCTTCAGCAGCAGCTTCTAACGCAGCTTTGTCTAGTTTTTTTCGTGATCTTAAAAAGAAAACCAATGGAATCACTATTAAAAAGAAAATACCCACCAATTTAAATGTATCTAAATAAGATAAGTAATACGCTTGCCTGTCTACCGATAAATCTACAAGCTTATATGCTTTTGTAGCAGCACCATTTACATCACCTGTTTTTGCAACAATACCCTGAGTTATACTACCAACTCTTTCATTCCATTGTGCGCCATCCGCCGGTAAATTAGAAATTAAATTGGTACGATGTTTAAAGTACTGATGAGCAACATAATTATTAGCAATGGCAATGCCAAATGCACCACCTAATTGACGAATCATATTGTTTAAAGATATACCAGCAGCATAATCCTTTGATGCTAAGCCTACCACTGCCTGATTAATTAATGGCAACTGACTCATTGAAATACCAAAAGCTCTTATAAGTAATGGCCAAAAGAAATCCCACTTTCCTGCATCAGGAGAAATAGTAGCACTATAAAATGCATACACCGAAAATAAAGTAAATCCAACAATCACAAAAGGAATAGGACTTACTCCTTTACTCATTAATTTACCTATGATTGGCATCATTATCACACCCGCCAATGTTGGAGGTAGTAATGATATACCTGTTTCAAATGCAGTAAATCCCATTACTCTTTGTGCGAGTACGGGATATACAAATACTGAAGTAAACAACCCAAATCCAGCCACAAATGTAAACATAGTTGTGAATGCTAGGTTTCTATTTCCAAGTACTCTTAAATTTACAGCAGGTTGTTTAATGCTTAATTCATACCAAATAAACATACCCAATCCAACCACGGCGATCATGGAACAATAGCGAATTGTTTCACTCGAAAACCACTCTTCCGACTCACCTCTTTCTAATACATATTGTAAACAACCAATACCAACGGCAAGTAACATTATGCCAGTATAATCAATTTTAATATCTTTTTTATTTTGACCTTCTCCTTCCTTCTTATCAATAAAAGTATAAGCCAAAAATGTTGCTATAATACCTATAGGAATATTGATCATAAATATTAAAGGCCAGCTATTGTGCTCAATAATCCATCCACCTAATGTTGGGCCCAGCGTAGGCCCTAAAACTATACCCATTCCAAACAAACCAGCTGCCATGGGCCTTTCCTTTGGCTCAAACGCGTCAAATAGGATTGCTTGAGAAGTAGATAGTAAAGCACCGCCACCCACACCTTGAATAAATCTCCAAATAATGAGTTCCACTAAACTATCCGACTGACCGCACAAATAGGAGGCCGCCGTAAATATGATCATGGAGACGATATAGTAATTTTTTCTTCCAAAATATTCTGCAAGAAAACCAGTCAAAGGAATGATAATCACATTCGCAATGGCATAAGATGTAATCACCCAACTAATATCTTCGATACTTACTCCTAAGCTTCCAGAAATTTCTGTTAAAGCAACATTTACAATAGAAGTATCTATCAGCTCCATAATCGCAGCTGATACGGTTGTTATTACAATAATCGCTTTCGCGATTCCCTTTGGTGTTGCCATTAATTTATTTGTCAACGGTGATAAATACACTCATCCCAGCTCTTAATTTATCTTTAAAAGCAGACTGGTTATCAATAGAAATTTTTACAGGAATTCTTTGTGTTACTTTTATAAAATTTCCACTTGAATTATCAGGAGGGAGAAATGAAAATTTAGCCCCTGTTGCATCACTTAAGCTAACAATGCTCCCTGTTATCGCTAAATCGGGATAAGCGTCTACACGTAATTTTACTTTTTTACCTTCACTCAATGATGCTAATTGACTTTCTTTAAAATTGGCTACAATCCAGTAACTGCTGTCGTTTACAATAGAAAAGATAGGGGTACCTGCTTGAACAAATTGTCCTATGCTAATATTTTTCTTACCGATTTTACCATTTACAGGCGTTGTAATTTTTGTATAAGAAAGTTTTAATTCTGTTTCTTTAATTTTCGCTTCTTTCATTTGAATAAGTGCTGATGCTCTATTCACATTTTCCCTTAAAACAGCAATTTTATTATTGGCTGTTGCGTATTCTGTTTGTGCATTTATAACTTCTTGGTTTGCAGTAGCCGATTGGTATTCAGTTTCGTCTAATTGTTTTTTAGTAATTGCTTGTTCATTAAATAAATTTTGATCTCTTTGCAAATCATTTGCAGCTTTGGTTTGGCGGATCGTTTTTAAATCAATTACACCTTTATTATTTTTTAAAGAAAGAATTGCATTGTCAAGTTGCGCTTTTGCATTGGCAAGGTCGGCTTTAGATTGCATTAAATCCGCTTGTTGTTCCCCTAAAATGGCTTGCAGTTCTGCGTCGTCTAATGCTACCACCAATTGTCCTTGATTTACAGAATCATAGTCTTTTATAGATATGTTTTTTACATATCCTGAAATACGTGTTATTACCGGCACAATAGATGTTTCTATTTGTGCATTATCGGTAGTTTCATGCGTTAGGGAAAAATATATTTTTTTAATGCCAAAAAAAAGGGCAACCATCAATAAAATACCAATGACTGCCTTTCTAATATTTGCTTTCTTTTGCTTTTGTTGCTGCTCCATCTTTATGAATTAAATTTTTAATTTGATTTCTTAGAAAGTGCAAATTTATAAAATTAAAGTGGAAGCAGCTTCTAATTTATTTAAACGGCCCTTTATTTAAACTAACATAGTAATAATAAGGTAAGTATCGCCTTTAATATTAATAAACCATCAATTAACAAAATGTTTGCATGAATAGCTTTTTGCTTTATTACTTTATGTGCAATAAGATAAGTAAGTATCACTAAAAAGCCTTGAAGTACATAGCTAATGGGAGACATCCCAGTTATATATAACCAATAAACTACTGTTCCATAATAAAGTAATAAAAGGGGAATAATTATTGTTTTTAGGGTGGTGCTTAAGCCTAATTTTAGCACAATAGTGTTTACCTCGTCAACTTGATCCTTTTGCATATCCTTAAAATCAAATAATATCGCTAACACTAATACATATATAAATAATTGTAAAAAATAAATAATGAAGGCTTCGTCATATATATTAAATGTTGCATTGTTAACCAACCAAATAGGAAACAAACTGCAAATCACAGTCCATACCCAAGCAATGGCCAAACTTTTAAATACACCTTTTGCGCGATAACTTTTTAGAAACGAAAAAGATAAATTAGGTAAATAATAAGTAAGGGCTAATAAAATGGTAGTACAAAAAATAAACTTAACAGAAATTGAAGCTTGTAAAAAAAGATAAAACAAATCCAACTTTATAATTGCTATGTATAAGCAAATACAAGAAAGAAAAATTTGTCTAACAATTAAATACAGTTTGTTTTTTTGATACCACATCACTCTTTCATTGAGCAATCCATTTTTTGATTCTTGTATATATGCATGCGTATAAAACAGGACCGTGGCTAAATGAATAAGTAATAGCATCCAAAGGATGGGTAATTGATGCAATAAAACGAAGCCAGAAGCAAGGGCTAAGGATGCTGCGCATATCCCGTAAAATTGATTGCTCCACAGCAACCATCCTTTCCAGTTTAATTTCACAGTAAATGAATGGTTATTTAATCTTTGGTTAAATGATATTCCTGAATCAGTGCAGGATTTTCAGGAGAAAGCGTAAAATATAATTTTAAATTTCCTTTTTTGCATTCAATAATACAATATCCCCTTAATTGGTTTTCGGCAATCATACTATTTACTTTTTCAATATTTCCTACCTCTCTAAATAAATTCGCAGATTCTTTTTTTAGCATATCTATTGGGTAATCATCAAAAAAGTTTTCTGCAAATATGTTGGATTGGGTTTCCCAGTTAGGAATTATTTTAATTAATTCTTGTTGACGTTTTGCTAATATTGGAGATACGCTTATTTGACGAGGTTGCAGTTTTGCCAACTGAACAAGCGTATCCATCACAGCTGTATTTATTTGGGTGGTAGGAGCATAAGTAACATTTGCAAATAAAATTACACCAACACCATAATCGGGTAAAAATTGCCAATTGCTACCAAAGCCCGGCAGACCACCACTATGACCAATATTTTTTTTATGTTCTGCATCAATCGTCCACCTTAACCCATAGGTATAACTTCCAGTGGTAGCTAATTTTTTGCCGCTTGGAAATGTATAATTTGGATTTAAAGAAATGAATCTTGAAGGTTGATGCATTTCTCTTATGGTACTTCTTTTTACAGGCAAGGTTTCGGAGTCGTTTCTTTCAGGCCAAGCAGCTTCATGCATAGCAACATATTTTCCAAACATGTCTATTGAAGTAATCATACCACCCATCGCACCATATATGCCATCTTTAAGCGGCTGTTCTTTTCGCCAATTGTCATTGATATAGCGATATCCAAAAGCAAATTTATCTTTTGGAATTACTGTATACTCATAAGTAGTTTCATTCATTCCTAATGGATTCAAAATATTTTTTTGAATGTATTCATCATATGATAAACCAGATACTTTATGAATAATATAACCTAACATGGCAAATCCTAAATTGCTGTATTCATATTCAACACCTGCCACATTCGAAAATGATAGTTTGCCATTAATTAAGTTAGTTAAATCCTTTTCTGAGTCTGCCAATTGTCGGTCCCCCCAAGGATTATCCTCTGGAAAACCCGCACTATGACTCATTAAATGTCGGATGGTAATAACGGGTGCATCATTGGTTAAGCCCTGTCCTTTTAGTTCAGAGATATACATTTCAACAGGATCGTCTAATTTTAATTTACCTGCGTCTCTTAAATGTAATATGGCCAATGAAGTAAAGCTTTTTGACATGGAGGCTACTCTAAACATTGAGCTAGTAGTTGCAGGAATTTGTTCTTCTAAATTGGCATATCCAGCTGCTCCCTTGTACAATAATTGTCCATCCACCACAATACCATAAGCATATCCTGGAAAATGATGTTTGATTGAAAAGTCCTTATACATTTTTTCAATTACAGGCATCGCATTTTTAATGCGCTCTAGTCGGGATGGATCATTGAAAGCCGATGGAGTAAAATTAGTAGGACTTTGAGCCTTGCTTGTAAATGAAATTACGCATATAAGGATGCCAAAAAGATATTTCATAACGTATAAATAAGATGATGTAAAATTAGATAGCACTAATTTAATCAAATTATTCCGCAAGTATTTATTAAATTACTCCTGCAATTACAATTTATGAAAAAAGTAATATTAGGATTGGTGGGGGTCATTGCCATACTTGCATTTACTAAACATCAAAAGAGCGAAGTAGCTGGATTTAAATTATCACCAGCACCTCCTATTTATTTTAATTCTTTCGTGGATTGTAATATGGCAGAAGCATGGATAGGAGATACCTTTAGAATATTTCCTGGCAAATATGGAGAGGACCCTTTATGGGGATACTCAAATGAATTAAAATATACTGACGCGATTAGCCCTGATATTGTTTTTGAAAAAAAATATAGCGAATTTATTGAACCTATTATGCCCAAAAATGTAAGTCCCATTGAGGAAGGATTGCATGGAGCTGTTTGGTTTGAAACAATTTATCAAGATAAAAAAGACAAATCAGGAAAAACTCTTTTTGCTTTATATCACAATGAAAATTATCCTGAAACCTACCCATACAGATTCAATAATAAGAAAGGTTACATCAATAAAAATTGGCCACAAGGATTAACAGGTGAAAAAACACCAGCGGCGGTATGCAGGATTGGTATCATGAAATCAACAAATGGAGGAAAATCCTGGGAAAATAAAGGCATTATATTAGAGGATGATCAACCCCGAATGATTTTAAAACCTTATAACAATGCAGTTACTTTTGCAGGGGGTGTAGGAGATCCTTCTGCTATTGCAAGTGGAGATTATTTATATGTATTTTATGGTGAGTATGGTTACCCAGGAGTGTATGATCCAAAAAATTACGATGCGAGCAAAGAAGCCTCTGGACAATGTATTAGTATTGCTAGAATTGCTTTAAGTGATTTAGATAACCCAGTGGGTAAAGCAAAACGATGGGATGGCAAAGCATTTACCATTGCTCATAATAGTTTTGGA
>JALQXE010000042.1 GCA_023263235.1 Sediminibacterium sp.
CAAACATTGATGGTATCGTGTTAAATAAGTCTGGTAAAGTACGTCGTGCTAAATTATACTACTTACGTGACCGTAGTGGTAAGAGTGCTCGTATCAAGGAAAAGAGATTCTAGTAAAAAGGGGGAAACCTTCCTTACTCAAAATATAATAGCGGATTCCGAAACATTGGGATCCGTTTTTTTTAAGGTATAATTCGCTTAATTCCATAAAAAAAGGAGTTTCTGTTTTAGATTTACCTTACCTTTATTATTCTAAATTTAACGTTATGGGCAACTTAGGATTTCAAGAATTATTAATTATTGGTGTAGTCGTTTTAGTAATGTTTGGCGGAAGAAAAATACCTGAATTCATGAAAGGATTAGGTAAAGGTATCCGTGAATTTAACGATGCAAAAAATAATGTGAAGAAAGAATTAGAAGACGGCATCAACGAAAAAGACGCTAAGTAATTAGTAATTACTTATTCTTTCTATTATTTATCCTTTAACACTTAAAGCCTTTGTTTCGTTTTAATACAATCAAAGACTACCATGCTGCATTGTTGGCTGGTCAGATTTCTTGTATCCAAGCGGTTGAATTTTATTTATCTCAAATCAACCAGCATCAGCACCTTAATTCTTTTTTAGAAGTTTTTTCATCAGCAGCGAAATTGCGCGCCCATGAATTAGATGCATTGCGTATCACTGGAAAACCATTGGGAAAATTACATGGTGTTGTGGTGGGTATTAAAGACGTGCTTTGCTATGAAGGTCATAAAGTAAGTGCTGCCTCAAAAATCTTAGAAAATTATACAGCTGTTTATTCTGCTACAGCAGTTCAACATTTATTAAATGAAGGTGCCATTATTATTGGCAGACAAAATTGCGATGAATTTGCGATGGGTAGCAGCAATGAAAATTCAGCCTTTGGCCCTGTTAAAAATGCCTTAGATCATGAGCGTGTTCCAGGAGGTTCTTCAGGTGGTTCAGCAGTAGCCATTCAAGCCAACTTATGTATGGTAAGTTTAGGTTCTGATACAGGTGGTTCGGTTCGTCAGCCTGCAGACTTTTGTGGTGTGATTGGCTTAAAGCCAAGTTATGGACGTATTTCTAGGTATGGTCTAATTGCTTATGCTTCCTCATTTGATCAAATTGGTATTTTTTCGCATAATGTACAAGATGCTGCATTGGTATTAGAAGTAATTGCAGGTGCAGACAATTTTGATAGTACGGTTTCTGTAAAAGAAGTGCCTGCATATTCAAATTTACTTGCTTTAAGTGAACACCATAATGAACTCCCTAAAAAAGTAGCTTATTTTAAAGAAACCTTATCACATCCAGGATTGGATCCAGAAATCAAAAAGCAAACCGAAGATTATTTAACTGGGTTAACCGCAAAAGGGTACACTGTTGATGCAATTGATTTTGATTTACTTTCTTTTTTAGTACCTACCTATTATGTTTTAACTACAGCCGAAGCGTCTAGTAATTTATCTCGCTTTGATGGAATTAAATATGGTCATAGAACTACTGCTTCCCTTGAGGATTTGAATGCTTTATACAAAAAATCGCGTACCGAAGGTTTTGGTGCCGAAGTTCAAAGAAGAATTTTATTGGGCACCTTTGTTTTAAGTGCGGGTTACTTTGATGCTTATTTTACGAAGGCACAACAAGTGCGTCAAAAATTAGTAGACTTAACCAATGACTTGTTTTCAAAGTATGATCTTTTAGTTTCGCCAACAGTACCTAGTCCTGCATTTAAATTGGGAACAAACAATCATTCTGCAACAGAAATGTTTTTAGCCGATATTTATACGGTGTATGCCAATTTAGTAGGCATCCCTGCTATTTCTATTCCGCTTTTTAAACATAGCAATGGCATGCCATTTGGATTGCAGGTTATGACAGCGCCTTTTAATGAAGTGCAATTGCTTCAGTTTTCAGCAGCCATGATGCATGTAAAATCATAATTTCTTGTATGAAATTTAGTTTAAAAATCTTTATAGGAAATACATTGTTTATTGGTAGTTTTTTATGCTGCATTATTTCAGCTAATTCAATTTATGCGCAAACCAAGGATAGTTTAATGTCCACAAGAGTGGGCTTTGAAAGTTTATTTAATATTACCGCTACGGGCAAAAAGGATAAGCCATTTCAATTTGAATTGAATAAAAATGCAGTTAGCTTTATTCAAAGCTACATGGAAAAACAGGGACCTGAACTGGTAAAAATGAAAACATGGGCAAAACCTTATTTCAATTTATATGATGAAATATTAACAGCTAATGGTATACCTATTGAGTTAAAGTATTTGAGTATTATTGAAAGTCACTTAACCCCTAATTTAATTTCTTCGGCGGGGGCTGTAGGACCATGGCAGTTAATGCCTTATGAGGCAGAAAGATTGGGTTTAAAAATGAGTCCAGTAGATGAAAGAACCGATTTTCGTAAAAGCACTATTGCAGCAGCTACAATACTAAAAGAATTGTATGCACAATTTGGTGATTGGTTATTGGTGGTTGCTGCATATAATGGTGGTGCAGGAAGGGTTAACAATGCACTTAAGAAAAAAGGGACCAACGATTTTTGGCAAATTGAATATGATCTTCCATTAGAAACACGTAATCACGTGAAAAAATTCATTGCCACGCATTATGTTTTTGAAGGAGATGGTGGCTGGACCACACTTACTTCAAACGAAACAAAGGATAAAAAAGCAAGCGCTCTTTTAAAAGAAGATAGCATTGCTAAGTTGGAGATAAGTGGAAGGTTTCAAATTTCAGTGATAGCCAAATATTTAGCCATTCCTGTAAAAGAATTAGAGGCATTGAATCCAAAGTTTAACCAAACGGTAGCTTCGGGGAAATCATATATGTTTAGTTTGCCCAAGGATAGGCTAGAAATATTTGAGGCCCGTAAAAATGAAATTTTACAGGCCTCAATACAGTTGTTATATTCAATTATTGAATAATGAAATATTAATAATCGTCGTCAAAGTCGTCTTTGTCATCAAACAAATCATCTTCTTCTAAATTCAAATCATCGTCTAATCCTAGGTCATCATCTTCGTCGGCTTTTTTTCCCTTTCCTGGTTTCTTTGTTGATTTTTTGGGCATATCAAATTCCTCAAAATCAGGATCCCAGCTGTCATCATCTTCTTCCGCCTTTCCCCAATCATCATCCATTTCTTCTTCCTCTTCTAAATCATCATCATCGTCAGCCGCTTTTTTCTTAGAAGACAATTTGCTCACTTTTTCCGCAGCACTTTTTGTGCTTTTTTTTGTTACGGACTTTTTTTGCTTAATTGTTTTTACTGCCATAGTACATTCAAAATTACACTGTAAATTTTCAACCCTTTTTCTTAATAACCAAAAAAATATTGAATTTTTTTTAGCTTTTGTAAAAGGTAAAAATACTTAAGTTTAATAAATTATAAATGTATAATTTGATCTCTTCCTGGGCCGTTAGAAACAAATTTAACAGGAACGCCCAAGTAAGTATTTATAAATTCGATATATGATTTCATAGTGCCTGGTAATTCCGAAGCATTCTTCATTTGAGTTGAATCGGTATTCCAGCCTTGCATTGTTTTCCAAACAGGACTCACTGGAGTGCCCACCAATTGGAAAGGAACAAAATCAATTTGTTTACCTTCCATTTCATAAGCAACACCTAAGTCTAAGGTTTCAAAACTGTCTAATATATCTGCCTTGGTCATGATAATTTGTGTAACACCGTTAATCATACAAGTGTATTTCAATGCCACTAAATCTATCCAACCACATCTGCGTGGTCTTCCAGTGGTTGCTCCAAATTCGCTTCCAATTTTTCTTAATTCTTCACCTTTGGCATCATGTAATTCGGTAGGGAAGGGTCCACTGCCAACGCGCGTGCAATATGCCTTAGAAATACCAAATACTTCTCCAATTTGTTTTGGTGAAATACCTAAACCCGTACATACACCAGCAGAAATGGTATTGCTAGATGTTACAAATGGGAAGGTGCCAAAATCAATGTCTAGCATGGATCCTTGTGCGCCTTCGGCCAATACTTTCTTTCCTTTAGCAATTTGCTCATTAATGAAGTATTCGCAATTGATAATGTTTAAAGTTTTTAAGAATTCAATGGCTTCGAAAAATTCGGATTCCATTTCACTGATATCTTCATTGAAATTATAACTATCCAAAATTTTCTGATGCTTCATTCTCAAAGCAATGTACTTGCTTATGAATTTCTTATCTAGTAGGTCACCTACTCTTAATGCATTACGACCTGTTTTATCCATGTATGCGGGCCCAATACCTTTTAAGGTAGAACCAATCTTGGCTTCACCTTTTGAAAGTTCTGATGCTTTGTCTAAGGCACGGTGACTAGGAATAATAATATTAGTTCGCTCCGAGATAAATAAATTCTTTTTTACATCCACACCCATACTTGCTACCGCATCACATTCTTTTTTTAAAGTAACCGGATCTAATACCACACCATTGCCTATGATATTTATTTTGTCTTGGTGAAAAATACCAGAAGGTATTTGGTGCAACACCATTTTTGTACCATTTACATACAATGTGTGTCCAGCGTTAGGGCCTCCTTGAAATCTTGCGATGATGTCATACTTTGGAGCAAAATAATCTACAATTTTACCCTTTCCTTCATCACCCCATTGAAGTCCTAAAATTACGTCTACCATGATTGATTGTTTGAGGACACAAAAATAAGTCCTGTAAATTGTATTACCTATTTATCCAAAATAAATTAGTCCTATAATTGTGGGGAACTTTTACACAGTTTCGGTATCAAACCTGTTAACTTGTTGGATCCCATTTAAGGATTTAATTCTATTCACCAATTCCTCCAATTCATCTTTGTCGTGTACGAAAACTTTAATGGTTCCATTAAACATGCCTTCCTGAGATTCAATGGTGATTGCAGCAATATTAATTTTTAACTCACCACTTATAATATTGGTGATTTTGTTCACTACGCCTACGTCATCCAAGCCAATAATACTTAAGCCTGTTAGGAATGAAATTTCCTTATTTTTAGCCCACTTGGTTTTAACCACCCTGTGCCCATAATTGGCTAATAGCTGTGTTGCATTTGGGCAGGTGGTTCTGTGTATGATCAAGCCTTTACCGGTGCTCACAAATCCAAACACATCGTCTCCAGGAATAGGGTTGCAGCATTTTGCTAATGTATATTTTATTTGATCACTAGATTCGCCAAATATGATGAGTTCGGAGTCCTTTTTAGGAATTTGTTTAACTGGTTGGGTCTCCAAAGATGTTTCGGTTGGAACCATCAATGGTTTAGGTGCTTCAATTTTATCGCCTATGACTTGAAATAACTTTAACTCTTTGAGGTCAATATTTTTTGTAGCAATGCGATACAATAAATCCAAATGACTGTGTAATTTATAATAATGCATTACTTGGTCAATATTGTAAGGATTGTAAACCGCCCCAATGCCTTCTAATTTTCTTTGTAAAGTGTACTTACCTTCCTCGGCAATGGTTTTTTTCTCTTCCCTTAAGGAGTCTTTAATACTATTTTTTGCTTTGGCAGTTACTACACTATTTAACCAATCCTCTGTAGGTTTTTGCTTATTACTAGTGATAATTTCAATTTGATCCCCGCTTCTTAATTTGTGACTTATGGGTACCAATTTATGATTCACTTTAGCGCCAATACATTTTGAACCAATGGCCGTATGTATATAAAAAGCAAAGTCTAATGCAGAACTGTTGGTTGGCAACATTTTCACATCTCCTTTGGGGGTGTAAACATATATTTCTTCCGCAAGGAAGGATGTTTTAAAGTCCTGTAAAAAATCAATGCCGGCTTCGTCCTGACTACTTAATGCCTCTCTGATTTGCATAAACCATGTATCAAAACGATCCTCATTTTGTGAACCTTCCTTGTATTTGAAATGAGCCGCTAATCCTTTTTCTGCAATTTCATTCATACGTTTAGTACGAATTTGCACTTCCACCCATTTTCCTTGTGGACCCATTACGGTTGTGTGTAATGCTTCGTATCCATTACTTTTAGGATTACTTAACCAATCACGTAAACGTTCGGGTGAAGGAAGATATTCGTCGGTTATTAAAGAGTATACTTTCCAGCAGTCTTCTTTTTCTTTTTCGATGGAAGAATCTAATAAGACCCTAATTGCAAACAAATCATAAACCTCTTCAAAGCTTACGCCCTTCTTTTTTATTTTATTCCAAATGGAGTGAATGCTTTTTGGTCTTCCATAAATTTCAAAATCAAATCCTGCGTTGGTTAATTTTTCTTTAAGGGGACGAATAAACTCATTTATGTATTTGGTTCGTTCTCTTTTGGTCTCCGCTAGTTTTTTAGCAATTTCTTTGTAGGTATCTGCCTCTAAATATTTCATGGACAAATCCTCTAATTCAGTTTTGATATTATATA
Source organism: Sediminibacterium sp. (assembly GCA_023263235.1). Next base: position 6,416 of record JALQXE010000042.1, read on the forward strand.
AACCCATTCTATGGGCTAGCGGTGCGTATACCCAAATGGTTTCCGAAGCAATTTTTAGTTGCTTCTCTTGTTTCATCGAGTCTAAGGTTCGCATGTTGTGCATGCGGTCTGCTAATTTGATTAAGATTACTCTTGGGTCGTCGGTAAGGGTTAATAAAATCTTTTTAAAATTTTCGGCTTGCTGACTACTGTTGGTATCCATTATAGTAGATATCTTGGTGAGACCATCAACAATTTTGGCAATCTCATTACCAAACTCACTTTTTACATCGTCCAATGTGATATCGGTATCTTCAACAGTATCATGAAGTAAAGCACAAATAGTACTGCGTACCCCCAATCCAATTTCGTCCACACAAATCATGGCAACGGCAATGGGATGAAAAATATAGGGCTCACCACTTTTTCTACGCATGGTTTTATGCGCATTGGCGGCCATCTCAAATGCGGTTCTTAAAAGTTCCTTGTCGCCTTTCTTAATTTTGGGTCTTAAGGCTCTTAAAAGCGCACGATACTTCCGAACAATTTCTTTTTTTTCTTGCTCTTCGTCTAAGTTATATTGACCAATGACGTTGGGGATAATATGTTCATCTTGTAGCTCCATCTGTCTTACGAAATTACGTAAAAGCGCTAGGATTATTACAAAGAACAGACAGATAATGTAACTTTGTCCTACTATGTCTTCTGTCACGCCCAAACCCACTTTAAAAATCACGATTTTAAAAAGAGTTTTTTCTTTTGTTAAACCCTATCGTTTTATTTTTTGGGCCAATGTGATTTTGTCAATCATACTAGCTTTTGCCACCCCTGTAAGGCCTTATTTAATTCAGTCTACGGTTAATATTGCCATTGGAAAATTTGTAGAATTACCAGTTTGGGTGCAATGGTTCATTCCTACCGGGGCATTTGGGGATGCGGCAAAATTGGTGATTGCCATAACCATGTTCCAAGTGGCTTTTATCTTTTTTGAAACCCTACTTCGTTTCTTTTTCACCTTTGGAATGGCATGGTTAGGACAACAGGTAATTAGAGATTTACGCAATAAAGTGTATGACAAAATTATGCATTGGGAAATGCGTCAATTTGATCAAACCCCTATTGGTACATTAACCACCCGAACCATTAATGATATTGAGAGTATCAATGATATATTTTCAGATGGGCTCATTCCTATTTTAGCGGATCTACTCACTATTATTGTAACCCTCACAACGATGTTTGTGATTAACTGGCAGCTTACCTTAATTTGTTTAATTCCATTTCCTATAATGGTAATAGCTACTTATTTTTTTAAAGAAAGTGTAAATAAAAGTTTTATTCAAGTACGTAATGCAGTGGCCGCACTTAATGCTTTTGTGCAAGAACATATTTCTGGTATGCAAGTAGTTCAAGCCTTTGCTGCAGAGGAAAAGGAAATAAAAAAATTTACAAAAATAAATGAGCAGCATAAGCAAGCAAATATCAAAGCTATTTTTGCATACTCGGTTTTCTTTCCAGTGGTAGAAGTGGTGTTGGCACTGAGTATTGGTTTGATTGTGTGGTGGGTGGCAGGGCAGTCCTTGGATGCAGGTTTGTTGGTGGCTTTTATTTTATTTTTGAATCAGATATTTAGGCCCTTAAGAATGATTGCCGATAAGTTTAATGTGTTGCAAATGGGCATGGTGGCAGCAGAGCGCGTTTTTAAAGTTTTAGACAATAAAGATGTTACCATAAACGATGGCGTTTATGCACCTGAACATATTCATGGTAAAATTGAATTTAAGAAAGTAAAATTTGCTTATCAGGAACCCAACTGGGTGTTGAAGGATATTGATTTCCAAGTGCAAGCCGGGGAAACCATTGCATTGGTGGGACATACAGGCAGTGGTAAAACATCTATCATTAGTATTCTAAATCGTTTATATCCTTATCAAGCTGGGCAAATTTTATTAGACGATCATCCTATTGAATCTTATACTTTGGATAGATTAAGAGCTTCGGTAGGCGTTGTGCTTCAAGATGTTTTTTTATTTTCGGGTTCGGTATATGATAATATTACTTTACGCAATACCTCCATCACAAAAGAACAGGTATATGAAGCAGCCAAGATGATTGGTATGCATGATTTTATTATGCAATTGCCTGGAGGCTATGATTATCAAGTAATGGAAAGAGGAGCCACATTAAGTTTAGGCCAGCGTCAATTATTAAGTTTTATCAGGGCTTTGTTATACAATCCTTCTATTTTGATTTTAGATGAAGCCACATCTTCAATTGATACAGAAAGTGAACAATTAATTGAACATGCAATTGATGCACTTATTAAAGGACGCACTTCAATAGTCATTGCCCACAGACTTTCTACCATCCGAAAAGCCAATAAAATTATTGTTTTGGACAAGGGGGAAATTAAAGAAATGGGTACCCATAATGAGTTATTGCAATTGGGTGGATTTTATGCAAAGCTTACCGAAATGCAATTTGCTAAGAAAAATGAAACAAGAAATTCTTAAATTATTGATTTTCAGTGAATTGAGTTTATAATTATTTTTCCACGCTTGCTTCAAGTTTCTATTAATAAATGCTCATTTTCAGCAGCTTTATTCCTATCTTTGCCGCAAATTTTAAGCGTATTATGAGCTTTAGTCGTATAAAATCATTGCTGGTTGTGGGTTTTGGCCTATTTGCTATGTTATTTTCAAATGCCATTTTAGCAAATGAAACACCTGTTGTAAAAGAAGGCGCAAAACAAGAAGTAATTGAGGCGGCACCTAATAAGGAGCATGCTTCCAAAGAGGAAGGTGATTTTAATGTTACGGAAACTATATTAGAACACATTAAGGATGATCACAGTTGGCATTTATGGGGACATACTTCGCTTCATTTGCCAGTGATTGTAAAAACCAATAAAGGATTTGAGGTTTTTTCTTCAGAAAAATTATTGGACGAGCATCATGAGCCTGCAGTGTACAAAGGTAATTTTGACTATAAATTAATAGAAGGCAAATTAAAAATTGTAAATGCTAATGGCGAAATTGATAAAGCCGCCAATGCTCAATTATGGGATTTATCCATCACAAAAAACGTTGCAAGTTTATTTGTTTCCGTATTTATTTTATTGGTGGTGTTATTAACTGCTGCTCGTGCTTATAAAAAAACAGGGGTTACTTCGGCTCCAAAAGGTTTACAATCTATGATGGAACCAATCATCTTGTTTGTAAGAGATGAAGTGGCTATCCCCAATATTGGTGCTAAGAGAGCAGGTAAATATTTACCATTCTTGTTAACTATTTTCTTTTTGATTTTAATCAATAACTTTTTAGGATTAATTCCATTCTTCCCTGGTGGCGCTAACGTGAGTGGCAATATTGCTTTCACAATGACCTTGGCAGTATGTGTATTTATCGTGGTGAATTTAAGTGCGAATAAAAGTTATTGGGAGCACATTTTCTGGATGCCTGGCATGCACTGGAGCATGAAGTTATTCTTAGCGCCAATTGAACTGATTGGTGTTTTCACAAAGCCTATTTCTTTAATGATTCGTTTGTTCGCGAACATTACAGCAGGCCACATTCTAGTGTTAAGTTTGATTTGTTTAATCTTCATATTCAAAACGGTATTTGCTTCTGCGATTGCAGTTCCATTTGCAGTATTTATTGGCATGATTGAGTTGTTGGTTGCATTCTTGCAAGCCTTCATCTTTACTATGTTAGCTGCGATGTATATTGGAATGGCTACAGAGGAGCATCATCACGAGGAACATGCAGGTGCGGCACATCATTAATAAATAATTTAAAGATTTTTTCAATAACAATTAAAACGTAAAAAAATGGTAGTAGGAAGTGTTGCCGCAATCGGCGCTGGATTAGCTGCTATCGGTGCCGGAATTGGTATCGGTCAGATTGGTAAAGGTGCTGTAGAAGG
>JALQXE010000052.1 GCA_023263235.1 Sediminibacterium sp.
TGATTATCTGCCGCCCAAACAAAATCGTGAATATTGCTGCCTTTGAAATTCCAAGACTTTAGTCCTTGTGGGTTCGCTGTTGCGGTTGGATTTTGTAATACACCCGTTGCAGCAACCATGTAGTTTTGATCCAATTGCAAAGTCACATCATAATTACCCCATACACCGTAAAATTCTCTAGCAATATAAGGATTGGTATTCCAACCTTGGTAATCGTACTCAACCATTTTAGGATACCATTGACTCATTGAAAAACGAACACCCTCTGCATTATCTCTTCCTGAACGACGAATTTGCTTTGGCACTTGTGCTTCAAACTCAACATTCATTTTGACAGAAGATTTTGGCAGAATAGGCTGCGTTAATTGCACTTCTAAAATAGTTTCGTGCTCAATTAATTTTTGCGTCTTGCCATTAATGGTAATTGAACTTACTTTTTGATATCCTATTTCAGAAGGGGATAATTTTTCTATTCTATCAGTTACACGTGCATCCCAATCTTTTACCACATCACCTCTGCGATTGGTCATTGTATTTTTTCCTAGTTCACGACTCCTAATATCCATTACAGAATTAGGTTGAAACGCATTCCAGTATAAATGGAAATACACCTTTGTTAAGGTATCGGTACTATTATTATCATAAACGATGTCTTCGGTACCTTTTACTATATTGGTATTTACATCCAACCCTGCTTTAATTGTATAATTAATATGTTGCTGCCAACGATCGGCTTGTGCGGATGCTATTGTTGATACCAATAACAATGCCAATAACGATAAAACTTTGTTTTGCATATAATGCTTTTTAAACTTAAATAATTAAAAAAATGTACCCTCAAAGAAGGAATGAATTTAAGACAAAAAGTGAAGCGAAACAACCCTGATGTATAAACGGAAATTTTAAAAAAGCAAGAACCTATTCCTTTCCAGCAACCACAATCACAATCTCCCCTTTTACTTGCTTTGAGCTATAATAAAGGATTAAATTATTCAAGGTGTCGGTTGTATTTTCCTCGAATAGCTTAGTAAGCTCGCGGCTCACTGCTGCTTTGCGATCCCCTCCAAAATAAGTAGCAAATAACTCGAGTGTTTTTACCAAGCGCATAGGACTTTCATAAAAAATCATGGTACGCTCTTCGTTTACCAATGATTCCATTAAAGTTTTCTTCCCTTTCTTTAAAGGTATAAAACCTTCGAAAGTAAATTGGCTAGCGGGCAATCCACTATTGGTTAATGCAGGTACAAATGCGGTTGCGCCAGGCAAACTCGTCACTTCCACGCCCGCTGCTTTACAGGCACGTACCAATAAAAATGCAGGATCTGAAATTCCAGGACTTCCGGCATCGGTAATTAAAGCAATATTTTTCCCTGTTTGTAGTTGTTGTACCAAATGATCCACCACCTTATGCTCATTGTGCTGATGATATGGCGTAAGTGGTTTTTGGATATTATAGTGTTGCAATAATTTAGAAGAAGTACGAGTGTCTTCACATAAAATAAAATCCACTGACTGTAGTACCTCCACAGCCCTAAAGGTAAAATCTTTTAAATTCCCAATAGGTGTTGGTACTAAATACAACATAATTAAATGAAATAAAAATGACTAAGCTTGAACAAATTCAATTTCAAAATATTCCATCACGGCATTTGATAATAACTTCTTACTTGCTTCTTCCGCTAATGCGCGCGCAGCTTCTTGACTACCCGCTTCAATTTGTAAAGTAATATGCTTCCCAACTCTAACATCTTGTACGCCATTCATTCCTAAGTTATGTAAGCCTCCTAATACGGCCTTTCCTTGAGGATCTAATAAATCTTTTAATGGCATGACTTTGATTTGAACTTGAAATAGCATAAAAATTATTTTCTTATTGAGTAATTGTTTTTCGGTAGAACAAAGATACTAAGCAATAGCCAATAAAGCCAAAAGGAATGGCCAACCATCTATAAAAAAATGCCGTTACCATTACTTCCAAAACCACCAATAAAAGAGGCAGTAGGAGTTGTTTCTTATTGCCAAGGCTTTTTAGGGCCAACATAGGCCTTTTCATCACCATTAAAAAGGAAACTAAAAAAATATAGGCAAACCAAAATAATGGGCTTAATACCATTTTAGATATAAGAGGCGAAGGTGATTGCCAATATATTAATGGAAATGCAGCTGTCAAAATTCCAATCATGGGGATGGGTACTCCTTTAAAATAAGTAGTTTGTTCTACATCTAAATTAAATCGAGCCAAACGATAAGCGCCCGCCATTGGGATTAAAAAAGCCGCAAATAATCCAATGGGTTGCTGCGTTAACGCATTCATATCGGACGCTAAAGACAATCTTAAAAATTGAAATACAATAAACGCTGGTGCTAGGCCAAAACTAATTATATCGGCTAAAGAATCTAATTGTTTCCCCATATCGGAGGATACTTTTAATAGTCTGGCAGCAAAGCCATCAAAGAAGTCCATTAAACCAGCTAACCCAATGTATAAACTTGCATAAAAAAGTTTAGCAGGTATCTCTACTATTACACCACCATTATCATCCATTGCAAACATTGCACCTGCTTCAAATGTGGACATGATAGCCAAGCAGCCAAAATATAAATTGAGCAGGGTAATGAAATTGGGAATTTGTTTTCTCATGTTATTTTTTGCGACGCATTAAGTTTTCAATTTCATCCGCTTTTATAGGAATATTTTTAAACAAATCCTGATTGCCTGTTTTAGTAATCCAAACATTATTTTCAATTCTCACACCCATTGCCTCTTCTTTAATATATATACCTGGCTCTACGGTAAAGACCATTCCTGGTTCAATTGGCGCCGTTCTTGTTCCTAAATCATGCACATCAATGCCTAAATGATGTGAAATCCCATGATATAAATATTTGCGATAAGCAGGATTATTCTTATCCTCGTTTTTAATGTCAGTTTTATTGAGTAAGCCAATTTTCAAGAATTGCTTGGTAGCTTCTTCCCCAACTTTATCGGTATATTTTAAAATGCTAATGCCTGGCTTTAAAATAGATTTTGCATAATCATGTAAGTGCAAACATGCATTATATACCTCTTTTTGGCGCTTGGTAAATTTTCCATTCACAGGAACGGTTCTAGTTAAATCTGCATTATATCCGCCATATGCCGCTCCAAAATCCATTAAGATTAATTCGCCATCTTTACAAACATTGTTATTGTTTATATAATGTAATGTGCGCGCATTATCCCCACTTGCAATAATACTATGATAGGCAGCGCCAGTAGCTCGTTGAGATAAGAATGAATGATAAATTTCAGCTTCAATTTCATACTCATGAACACCCGGCTTTATAAATTGCAATAATCTTCTAAAAGCAACCTCTGTAATATCAATTGCTTTTTGAATCACCACTACCTCTTCTTTGGTTTTAATACCGCGTAAGTCTTTCAAAATTTTAGCAGCACGCAAATACTGATGCAATGGATAACGCGACTTCATCTCATCAATGAATCGGTACTCTGCACTTCTTACCAAATTATTTTTTCGATCATTCTCGTTAGAATCTAAATATATAGCATCTGCTAAATGAATCCACTGCTGTAACATACCATCTAAAACATCCTCCCATACAATGGTTGTCATGCCCGATATGGCGGTGGCCTCATGTGCTCTTAATCTTTTACCATCCCAAATTTCTTTTAACTCCTGTGGGCGTGTAAGTACCAAAACTTCTCTGTACTTAGGATCAGGATTGTCAGGGAATAATACAACCATACTGCCCTCTTGTTCTATACCAGATAACCAAAACAAATCACTGTTTTGCACAAAACCATGTAAGGCATCTCCATTGCTTGGAAATTCATCATTGCTTACAAAAATGGCAATGCTGTTTTTTTGCATTTTTGAAACAAAACGTTTCCTGTTTTGAATAAATATTTTCGAATCTAATGGTAAATATTTCATGCGATGTATTTTTTGATTGCTAGGCATAAAGCAATTGCCTTGCACCTGCCTGCAAGATACTTAAAATTTTAGCTGTTTTAAGCAATCTTGCCCCAGCCAATTTTGGTCTTTTGGGACTGCAAAAAGGCACGTGTTGGTGAATTTTCTGGGGCACTTAAATTGGGATCCTTCTCACAAATGGCATAGGCTTCATTTTTAGCCTCTTCCAAGGTTTGGCGGTCGTTAATAATATTTGCCAATCTAAAATTAAGCGCTCCACTTTGCCTAGTTCCATCAATATCGCCCGGCCCTCTTAATTCTAAATCCTTTTCGGCAATCACAAAACCGTCATTGGTTTCACACATAATTTTTAAACGATTCTTTGCTTCTCTACTTGCTTTTACGCTACTCAATAAAATACAATAACTCTGCTCAGAACCTCTTCCCACACGACCTCTTAACTGATGCAACTGTGACAAACCAAATTTCTCTGCACTCTCAATGACCATTACACTTGCATTGGGCACATTCAC
>JALQXE010000082.1 GCA_023263235.1 Sediminibacterium sp.
TGACCCACCTCGATCAATGTAAGAAACACAAATAGCCTAGTGTACTCTGGATTTTTTTAAAAAAAAACTGAGTTTTTGGGGGAAAATGGGGTCCGGCCACTTGCTAAGTATGTTGGCCCCACGATATCATTTTCCAACCAACCAATCGTTTCAATATCCAAACCGTTGGTAGGCTCATCCAATAATAAAATATCGGGGTTGCCAAATAAAGACTGCGCTAATAAAACACGCAACTTAAAATTACTTGGAATATCCTTCATTAAAGATTGATGCATATCCTCTTTAACACCTAAGTCACTCAATAAACTTGCTGCATTGCTCTCTGCTTCATATCCACCCATTTCGCCAAATTCGGCTTCTAATTCTCCTGCCTTAATGCCGTCTTCTTCTGTAAAATCTTCTTTAGCATACAATGCATCTTTGGCATGCATCACATCCCACATGCGCTTATGACCTTGCATGACTGTATTTAAAACCGTTTGCTCATCAAACTCAAATTGGTTTTGTTTTAGGAAAGACATACGCTCTCCTGGTGTAATTTCAACCGAACCTTTAGTAGGTTCAATTTCACCACTTAATATTTTTAAGAAGGTAGATTTACCAGCACCATTGGCACCAATAATACCATAACAATTCCCTTTAGTGAAGCTAATATTCACTTCATCGAACAAAACCCTTTTACCAAAGGATAAAGTAATGTTTCTAGCACTAATCATATATGTAGGATAATTTGAGGTCGCAAAGTTAAGCTATTTAAGCTTACCAATTAGAACGTGCCGTTGCCGACACAGAAAGGTCATCAAATGCCCCTGCTAGGTATTTGTAATGGGCAGTAATAGCAATCATTGCAGCATTGTCGGTACAAAACTCAAATTTGGGAAGATACACCTGTGCATTTGTCTTTTTTCCTAATGCCAGCACCCCTGCTCTTAAACCAGAGTTGGCACTAACTCCTCCTGCTATACAAATTTGTTTGATGCCTGTTTCCTGAATGGCTTTTTTTAATTTTTTCATTAAAATTTCAACAATGGTGTATTGCACCGAAGCGCAAATATCATTCAAGTTGGCTTCTATAAAACCAGGCTCTTGTTTTTGTAAAAAGTATAATACACTTGTTTTAAGTCCACTAAAAGAATAGTTTAAATCGGGTACCAGTGGCTTTGCAAATTCGAATGCTTTTGGATTTCCTTCTTTCGCTAGTTTATCTAATACAGGCCCGCCAGGATAAGGCAGCCCAATAATTTTAGAAATTTTATCAAAGGCTTCACCAGCAGCATCATCAATAGTTTCACCTAATATTATTAAATCCGCAGGACTATTGCATTGAACAATTTGGGTGTGACCTCCGCTCACTGTTAAACACAAGAAAGGAAAGCTTGGTTTAGGGTCATCAATCAAATTTGCCAATACATGCGCTTGCATATGATGCACTGATATTAATGGTTTGCCAAGAGAAAGGGCTAAGGATTTTGCAAATTGTGCACCTACTAATAAAGATCCAATTAATCCAGGTGCTTGTGTAAATGCAATGGCATCCAAATGCGTAAGTCTTTGTTCATGGGATAAATTTGGAAACGCTTTTTTTAACGATTCATCCACTACAGGAACAATATTTTCCATATGAGCGCGGCTCGCTAATTCAGGAACAACCCCGCCATATTTTTCGTGCACTGCTTGGTTGGCAATAAAGTTGGAGAGGATTTTTCCATCCACAATCACTGAAGCTGCGGTTTCGTCACAGGACGACTCAATTGCCAATATGGTAATAGATTTGTGAGACACAGTGCAAAGTTAATTAAAAGTACTAGCTAATTAAAAGTATCCTAGCATTTAGAAAATTACTTTGTTCTAATTGCTTCTACTGGATTCATTTTGGCAGCAATAGATGCAGGAATGATTCCTGAAATCATTCCTAGAATTATGCAAATGCTTAAAGCCAAAGCAACAATACTAGGTGCAATAAATATTGGGAATGGCAAAACTGCCCCAAGGGCAACGGTTAAGAGCCAAACGAGAATCAATCCAACCAAGCCCCCAATAATACATAAGAAAGCACTCTCTAATAAAAATTCATATAAAATAGTGCTACTCTTTGCACCAATGGCTTTTTTAAGGCCAATTTGGCTGGTACGTTCTCTTACCGTTACAAACATAATATTGGCTACTCCAAAAGCGCCAACTAATAATGATAACCCCGCAATAGCCCAACCACCTTGGTTGATGGCGCCAAAAACGCTTTCTATTTGATCCTTAAATTGAGCAACGTCATTGCAAGTGAAATTATCTTCTTGAGAAGGGCTTAACTTTCTTAGCTGTCGCATAATACCATTTAACTCATCTTGTAAAGCCTTAGACGGTATACCCGGCTTGGCTTGCACCATGATGTAAGGATTATTATTATCCGGATTAAAAATAGAAGCAAAATAATAGTAAGGCACTATTGTTGCTTTATCATAATCAAACCCTCCTATCATTGAATTACCTTGTTTTTCAATAACCCCTATAATTTGTAGCCTTCTACCACCATAAGAAATTGTTTTACCCAAAGCCTTATCAGGCTTGCCATAAAGCTCTTCCGCAACCTTGTCTCCTATGACACAAAATGGAACCCCTCTATTAAAATCGGTTTCGTTGAAATATCTCCCCTTGCCAATATTAAAGGTTTGAATTTTATTAAATTCTGAGGTAACTCCGTATAAATTAACTCCCTTCAATTGATTTTCCTCGTAAGAAAAAGTGGTGGTTGTTGAAACAAAAAAGGCAATGTTTGATGCTAAACTTGAACGTTTTTGGATGAAATCCATTTCGTCAATTTTCATAGAAGGCCGCTTTACGAATTTCCACCATGGATATTCAGGTCCACCATTATAATCCCATTTATCTATAAAAATAGTATTGCTTCCTAAACCAGATAAATCGTTGCTAATTTTTGACTTTAAACTGTCAATGGTAGCGAGTACCCCAATTATGCAGAAAATACCAATGGTAATGCCAAAAAGGGACAAAAAAGTCCTTAATTTATTCACTTTTAGCTCCTGTAAAGCCATCTTAAAACTATTCCAAAGTATGGTAAGTACTTTTATCATTTGGTAAAAATACTTTAAATAAGGTTTGGCTGGATTTTTTTATGCAAACGGTCATTAACTTATCTAAATGCACAAATTGTTCAGGTATTTAGCAATACAGCCTAAAATCATTGAAACGTTTGATAGCTAGTATTCATTTCATACGTACTTTTGCGTCGATTTTTAAATCATTATTTATATGAGTTCCAAAAACATGTTTACCTCTTCGGTGGGGAAAAAATTAGTAATGGCCTTCACAGGAATTTTCTTGATTCTTTTCTTAATTGTACATGCAGGATTAAATGCATGCATTTGGGCAAATGATGAAGGATTAATGTTTAACAAAGCTGCTCATTTTATGGGAAGTTTTGTTGTTCCTCGTGTATTAGAAATTGGTCTTTTTGTTGGTATCTTTTTACACATCATTCAAGGTTATATGTTAACCTTAGAAAACAGAAGTAAAAGATCGGTTGGTTACGCTGTAACTTATGCCAAAGGAAGTAAGTGGTATAGCCGAAGTATGGCTTTATTGGGCACATTACTTTTAATGTTTTTAGTAATGCATATTTATCATTTTTGGACACCGAGTCGTTTGGGTGGTATTGGTGGCATAAAAGCTTTAACAGTGTTTGATAAGAATGGTGTTGAATACCATAATCTTTATGCAGAAATGAAATTAGTATTTGAAAACCCATTAGTGGTTTTATTATATGTTTTAGCATGTGGTTCTTTAGGATATCACTTAGCACATGGATTTCAAAGTGCATTTAAAACCATAGGTATTCACAATAAAAGATACCATGCAATAATTAGTACGATTGGGTATGGTTTCTCAATTTTAATTCCATTGGCCTTTGCTATGATGCCAATTAGTTTTTATTTTAAATTAATAAACTAATTATCAATCAACACATTATTCTAAAACCTAGACAAAAGAATTATTTATGTTAAACTCAAAAATACCTGCAGGAAAATTAGACGACAAATGGGTAGACTATAAAGGTCACTGTAAATTAGTGAACCCTGCTAACAAAAGAAAGATGGAAGTGATTGTGGTTGGTACCGGTTTAGCTGGTGCAAGTGCTGCCGCTTCATTAGGAGAATTAGGATATAAAGTAAAAGCATTTTGCTTTCAAGATAGTCCACGTCGTGCACACAGTATTGCTGCACAAGGTGGAAT
>JALQXE010000079.1 GCA_023263235.1 Sediminibacterium sp.
TTTTGCTTGCTACTTCTTTAACCATTTGAGCACCCATGTTTTCGATAGCATCTTCTAGTTCAATTTCTTTTGCTACAGATACACCATCCTTGGTTACAGAAGGAGCGCCAAATTTTTTCTCAATTACCACATTACGACCTTTAGGGCCTAATGTTACTTTTACTGCGTTGGCTAAAGTGTCAACGCCTTTTTTCATTTTATTTCTTGCTTCGATATCGAAGAAAATTTGCTTAGCCATTTGGATAACAATTTAATTTTACGAATTTATATTTTCAGAAAAGTTGCAAGTGTATATTATACAATTGCAAGTAAATCACTTTCACGCATGATTAATAAATCTTGACCTTCGATTTGGATTTCTGTACCAGCATACTTGCCGTATAAAACTGTGTCACCCACTTTTACAGTTACAGGTTCATCTTTTTTACCTGGACCAGCTGCTACGATTGTTCCACGTTGTGGCTTCTCTTTTGCAGTGTCTGGGATGATGATTCCACCAGCTGTTTTCTCTTCAGCAGCGGCAGGCATAACAATTACTCTGTCGTGTAAAGGCGTAATGTTTACTTTTTTAGCCGTACTCTTAGCCATACTTTATCGTTTTTAGTTTTTAAATAAATATTAATACTCTTGAAGCATCGATAACCATGCCAATGCAATTCTTGCACTAATGTTAAGCCAAAATTTCAGTAAGCAAGCACATTTGCCCCAAGGGGAGGCAAATCTATGCTTAAAATGTCAGTTTTTTGGAAAAAAATGGATAGATTTGCAGCGCAATTAGCTCTTATACATATGATGAACAGAAGAAATATCCGAATTAAAGTGATGCAGGTTTTGTACATGCTTGAATCAAATATTCAAGGCACTTCAAACGCTTTACTTAACAAAGAATTTGACAAATCCCGCAATTTATTCGTTTTCTTAGTTCATTTAATCCACCAAGTAGCTTTATATGCCGAAGTGGAATCCCAACAAAGGGCCTCAAAAAACCTCCCCAATGAGTCCGATTTAACAGTAAATATCAAAATTGCAGGCAATGCTATTGTAGGGCAAACCATATCATTAGAAGGTTTTAAAAAAGCCTTGGAATTGGTAAAACCACAACAGTGGATTGAAGGTGATTTGGTTAAAAATTTATTTAGACAATTGGTTGCGTCCAATGAATACAAAGTTTATATCTCCGAAGAAAACAGAGATAAATCCAAAGAAAAAGAAATTTTAAAATACATTTTTGGAAACATCATTTTAGGATCTGAGCATACAGTAGATTATATTGATGAGCATTTTACCAATTGGGAGGACGAAGGGGATATGATGATTGGTTTGGTGTTGAACTATATACAAAAACCAGGATCGGTAAATTTCTTGGATTTGGTGGGTGATGAAAAAATGAAATTTGCAATTGAATTATTGGAAACAGCCATTGCTAAAAAAACAATTGCGGAAGATATTATAAAACCAAGATTAAAGAACTGGGATCCTGAACGTATAGCAGTTATAGATATGATATTGTTGAGATTGGGCGTATGCGAATTGGTATATTTTGATACCATTCCTACTAAAGTAACGATTAATGAATATATAGATTTAGCAAAAGAATACAGTACTGAACAAAGCGGACATTTTGTAAATGGTATTTTAGATAGCATTCACAAAGAATTGGTAGGGAACGGTAAAATTCAAAAAGTAAGCCACAAAGCTAAATAGTAATTCACTTATATTTGTACAAGCAATTTGAAACTCAAATTTTAAAATAATTTAAACAATAAAAAATGACAACAATTTTATTACAAGCCCCACAACAAGGTGGAACTTTTCAATTAATAATGCTAGGTGGAATTATCGTAGTATTTTGGTTTTTCATGATCCGTCCACAAGCTAAAAAGGCAAAAGAACAAAAGAAATTTATTGACAATATGCAAAAAGGCGACAAAGTTGTTACTATCGCTGGAATTCATGGAACAATTAGTAAAGTAAACGAGGACAATACGGTTCAATTAGAAGTTAGTCCAGGTAGTTATTTGAAAATTGAAAGATCTTCAATTAGTTTAGAATGGTCTCAAGCTATTAACAAATAAGCACTTATCTTATAATTGATAAATTTTAAACGGGTCCGAACTTAGTTTTTAGAAATAGAAACTTAGTTCGGATTTTTTCATGTTTAAATTTCACCTAACTTTAAGGAGTAATTAATATTCATGGCAGTAATTATTGGATTAACAGGCGGAATAGGTTCAGGTAAATCCACTATTGCAAAAGTGTTTGCAAATTTAGGAATACCTGTTTTTGATGCTGATGCTACCGCTAAACACATAATGAATACCAGTCCTGTTATTAAGGAAAAACTAATTGAAACTTTTGGCAATCAGGTTTATGTACAACAAAATGAAAAAAACAAGGAGAATGAATACGTTTTAAATAGGGCCTATTTATCTCAAATTGTTTTTTCGGATCATTTTAAATTAGAACAATTAAACGCAATTGTTCATCCCATCACCATTCAAACTGCATTAGATTGGGCAAAGCATCAAACTACTCCCTATGTAATAAAAGAGGCCGCATTATTTTTTGAGTCAGGTTCAACCTTTGGCGTTTCAAAAATAATAGGCGTATCGGCGCCAAAATCCCTTCGGATAAATAGGGTAATGAAAAGAGATCATTGCACAAAGCAGGAAGTAGAAAAAAGAATGATGCACCAAATTGATGAATCTTTGAAAATGAAATTGTGTGACTGGATTATTGAGAATGATGATCAACATTTAGTATTACCACAAGTAGTTGCCTTACATAAAGAAATTATGGCTACTTTATAATTTTGTAACACCAACGTTTTAATCTTCCTTCAAAATCAAATGGGTTAGTTGCCTTGGTTATATCTTTTACATTTTCACTATTGATATTTTCTAAATCAATAATAAATTGCGTATAGTTGGTACTAAAATATAACAGGCCTCCTGGCTTCATGGCACGCAATACATCGTTAATTAGTTCAACATGATCCCTCTGAATATCTAAAATATCCTTCATTCTTTTACTATTGCTAAAAGTAGGAGGGTCCATTACCACTAAATCATAATGGTTGCTAGGCAATAATTTTAAATATTGCTTTACATCGGCGTGTACAAATTGATATGCTACTGGGTTCTTTAATAAGTTGATAGCAAAATTATCCTCACTCCAAGTTAAATAGGTTTTTGACAAATCAACCGATGTTACTGTTTTTGCTCCTGCTGCAGCTGCATATACCGAGAAGGAACTCGTATAACTAAATAAATTTAAGAATGTTTTGTCTTTAGCTTCCGCAGCAACCATTTGCCTTGTAATTCTATGATCCAAAAATAATCCTGTATCCAAATAGTCGGTTAAATTTACAAGAAACTTATGTCCATTTTCTTGTACAGTGATTATTTTTGACGCTGTTACCTCTTCCTTTTCATATTGACCTTCTCTGTGCGACATTCTTTTACGCAATTTCACAAACATATGATCTACAAGAACACCCGTCATAGTGGAAATAATATTTTTTGTCGTTTCAAACCATTGCGTATGTTCTTCTTCCGTTAAAGCATGTCGACGATTGTATTCGGCAATATAAATGTATTGTTCATAAAATTCGATACATATTGGAAACTCAGGGAGGTCATGATCATATAATCTCCAACAGGTCAAGTTTAATCGCTTGGCTTGTTTAAGACGGTGCTTATAATTCTTAAGCAACCTGTTTTCAAACATTTGAAATTTCTCAGGAGTCACTATTTCAATTTAGCCAATGCTTCTTTTATTCTTGCCCATGCTTTTTCGATATTTGGCATACTATTGGCAAAAGAGAAACGTACACAATTAGGTTCACCAAAGGCATCACCCATCACGGAAGAAACATGAGCGGTATTTAATAAATACATGCTAAAATCAGCTGCATTTGCAATGGTTTGTGTGCCATCCGATTTTCCATAATAGTTACTTACATCTGGGAACACATAAAATGCACCTTCTGGCGCATAACACTTGAATCCTGGCACTTCGCTTACTAATTTCAAAGTAGTAGTTCTACGGCGTGTAAATTCTTGGGTCATTTCCATAGATGGTTTTAGATCGCCAACTAAGGCAGTTACTGCTGCCTTTTGCGTAATTGAGCATGTCCCTGATGTAAACTGTCCCTGTAGTTTTTCCATTGCTTTTGCAACTTCAACAGATGAAGCAGTATAACCTAATCTCCAACCCGTCATAGCAAAACCTTTACTTAATCCATTAATAACAACTACCTGATCTTTTATTTCGGAAAACTGAGCAATACTTTCATGTTTACCAACAAAATTGATGTATTCATAAATTTCATCTGAAAGCAAAGTAATATGAGGATATTTCTTGAATAAATCAGCAATTGCTTTTAATTCATCTTTACTATAAACAGCACCGCTTGGATTACAAGGGCTAGAGAACATGAACACTTTTGTTTTAGGAGTAATCGCTGCTTCAATTTGAGCAGGAGTTGCTTTAAATCCGGCTTCTGTTGTGGTTCTAATTTCAACAACCTTACCTCTCGCAATTTTTACTAACTCAGAATATGTTACCCAATATGGAGTGGGAATAATAACTTCATCACCATCGTCTACCAGTGCTAAAATTGCGTTCGCTAAACTTTGTTTAGCACCCGTAGAAGTAACTATTTGTTCAGGTTTATAATCTAAATTATTATCTCTTTTTAATTTCGAACAAACGGCTTCTCTTAAATCTAAAAATCCTGCTACTGGTGTATAATGAGACCAGTTGTCATTAATGGCTTTTATTGCAGCATCTTTAATATGTTGAGGCGTATCAAAATCGGGTTCTCCCAAACTAAGATCAATTACATCAATTCCTTGTGCTCTTAATTCTCGACCTAACTTAGCCATTTTTAAAGTTTCTGGCTCACTAAAACGATTTAATAAAGATGATAATATCATGGTATAAAATTTGATAAAGCGAATTTCGCAAATTATTCGCAAACGCCTGTAAGTTTAAGGCTTTTAGAAAGATTTAATTATTCAGCCTATGGTTTCATTATTGTGAATATCTAATGAAAACGAATAGGAGCTTAGTTGTTAAGGAAGAATTGTGTCAAAAATGGGTAGGTATTGCTTTTTTCGTTTAAGCTCATATTCATAAATAAGCCGTCCTATATTTTTGTAAAAAGGATATCCAACTGTTTCATAGTCATATTTACTGTCATTTAAAATGCCATCCTTATTACAGTATATTACGCCACTCAACATAAATTCAACTTTGTTAACAGTATCTATGAAATAACTGATATCCAGTAAAAAACCATAGGCATCACCCACTTTATTAAAAATTTTAATGTTAGAGGGGATAGGACCTTTTTCAGCGCCCATGAACATGAACTTACAATAGGCTGGCCAATGATTGGTAGTGTCATAAGTTGGAAATTGGGATTCGGTAGGTAGGGTATGCATCCATTTTAATAAAAACTGTCTATCCTCTTTTGTTAAATTAAACTGTTTTTCTTTTGGGGTTTGATCATAAAAAATAACAGATTGTAAAATATGATGTAAGTCGTTTAAGTAAATTCTATTTTTTACTGAAAAGTCCAAAGGTGCATTTATCAAAGAATCATTATTATTTAAATACCCTTTTCCTAAAGCAACATTATAATTTGGTAGGGGCTGTTTATTATATTGTGCGTTTAAATGATAAATATTTTTTCCATAATCGTCAAATACGTCAATAGCCTGTGTTTGTCTGCTTTCTTCTTGGGTACGACCTAATTCTAATCTATTCCTAATATATGCATCTTTATATCCCTTTTCGGCTAATTTATTGTGAATACTTTCTTGTCCAATAAATTCAAATAACCTATTGGCGGCGTTGTTATCACTAACTAAAAATATTTCCTTTATAGCTTGTTCAATAGTTTGTTTGCCATTTATTGAATAAGGATTGTTGTAAATGGTTTCTTGTCTGGCACCAACACTATCATAATAAAGTGTACTTGATTTTGTAAATCCTGGAATATTTAATGAGTTTAATTTATCCAAGGCCATTATGGCTAATGGCATTTTTACCGTACTTGCAGGGTAAAAATATTCGGAGGGATTTAGTCTATAACTAAATTCTTTGAAATGAGGAATGTTGTTTTTATCTCTATCAATTTGCGTATAAAATAGCTGAACTCTA
>JALQXE010000155.1 GCA_023263235.1 Sediminibacterium sp.
AACAGATTTACAGTCTGTCGCCTTTAACCACTCGGCCATCTGCCCAATAAACTGAGCCGGAAATGGGACTCGAACCCGCGACCTGCTGATTACAAATCAGCTGCTCTACCAACTGAGCTATTCCGGCTTATCTAAATTCCACAAAAGAGCACTCCCAATTTTTTGGATGGCAAAGGTAATGGAATTCTTTATTTATCAAAATTTTAGAACGTTTTTTTATCCTATTTTTTAATGATTTGTGGAGAAATTCGAAGAAATAGCGATTCTACCCCATTTCTATAGCTAAAAAAAGGGCCACTTGGGCCCCTTTTAATTTTGAGTGATGTATAAACATACATGGCATTTATGCAGCCATCTTCTCCTTTTTCTTTTTTAATTGATTGGTTACCGACTCAAATGCTTGCTCAAATGATTCTTCAAAAGATTTTGAACTTGATTTTACAAAACAGTTTTGTTTGGGAACATGAATATTTATTTCAACTACTTTGTCCTTTATCGCATGTACTAAATTATCAAGTTTTAAGAATACGTCTACCCTTGTTATTCGATCGTGAAATGTAGCCAGTTTCTCAATTTTTTTCCCTACAAACTCTAAAAGCTTTTCGTCTGCATCAAAATGCACAGTGTGAATGTTAATGTTCATAATTAATTTTTTAAAATGATAAACTAATAAAAGAACTGATCAGGAATTTCATCTCCTCCTGCACCTTTAAGTTACGACATTAAACAATGAACAAAAACAATTATTTTATTTTAAGAAAACTTTAGGAGTCCCTATGATATTGATTATTCCTGCCTAGGGATTTGAGTGAGCATTATTAGGCTTTAGGATGTGCTTTTGCAAAAACCTCTTTTAACTTTTCAATGGTATTATGAGTATATACCTGAGTCGCAGCAAGGCTTGCGTGCCCCAGCAACTCTTTGACCGCATTTAAATCGGCACCATTGTTCATAAGGTGTGTAGCAAAACTATGTCTTAAAACGTGTGGGCTTTTCTTTTGCAATGTTGTTACCTGGGATAAATAAAATTTAACGAAAGTATATACTGCCCTGGGCTGCAATGCTTTACCTTTTTCTGTGACAAATAAATGAGGATTGCCTTTTGCTGCTGATGGTTTTTCGGCAATGTATTTTTTAAGCTCCAAAGCTAATTCAGGGCTAATGGGAAGTATTCTTTCCTTATTGCCTTTTCCCAATACTTTGATAATTCGCTTTGGTATATCTAACTGTGTTTCTTTGCATTGAATGAGCTCGCTTAAACGCATACCGGTTGCATAAAATAGTTGTATTACCATTTTTTCGGTGTAACCCTTCCACCCTTCTGCGAAATTCAAATTAGTTAGTAATTGTTCCATATCATTTTCGGCAACAAATGCAGGCAAACGCTTGGTTACTTTGGGGCTAATTACAGTGTCCATTGGACTTTTTGTTAATTGCCCTTGTTGAATTTGATATTTAAAAAAGGATTTAAGAGATGATATTTTCCGATTTAAGGTTTTTCCAGTCATCTCCCCCTCTTTCATGCCCGCCAACCAGGAACGTACCATAGTGCCCGTTATTTGGGTAAATGAAATGCCCTCATATTGGGTTTCAATGAAATCAAAAAATTGTATTAGATCGTTTGAATAAGCAGTAATGGTATGCACAGAGTAACGCTTCTCAAATTGAAGGTAAGCCAAGAAGGCATTGAGTGGTGTATAGCGTGTTTGGGAAATCATTGCTACCTAAAAGTACAAAAAAAAGACCCAACAAAAGTTGAGTCTTATAATATGTTTAAGCGAAGATGATATACTATCCCTCAATCTTACCAGAGAAAATCTGTTGCTTGTAAATCGCTTTCAATACTTCGAAACGACGTTTAACAGATGGTTTCACAAATGCTTGACGTGCACGTAAGTTCACTAAAGTCTTACTTTTTTCGAATTTCTTCTTGTACTTTTTAAGCGCTTTGTCGATGTTCTCGCAGTCTTTTGAATCAATAATTAACATAATATATACCTCCTCAGGCGTTTTGAAAAAAATTAAAATTTAACTTTCCAAACCTTTATATTTTATTAAAGGTGAAGGAAAATCGGACTGCAAAGATAGCAATCCAATTGAAATAACCAAATTTCTACTATTTTTTATCTGAACCTAATTACAGCCCTGTTTGGATATCCTTCCCTTTTAAGGCACCCGATATGGCCTGATCCATGGCACGCTCAGCAAATGGACGAGTAACATCGTTTAATTCCTCGGTTTTTGTTTGTATTAAGTGCTTGTCTTCCATCGTAATAGCCAACTGAAGGGCCTGCATAGCATTTGCAGAAGCAGTGAGCTCTTCCTTGGTTAAAATTGATGCATTCTTGGTTAAGAACTTTTCGGTTACAGAAAGCATTTGCTCTGCTTCAGTTCTGGCTTCTACTAAGGCTCTTGTAGCAATATCCTCTTTTGCATGTGTAATGCTATCCAATAATCTTTGCTCTACTTCCTCGTCGGTTAAGCCATATTGAGGTTTAATATCTATACTCTGTGTCACACCACTTCTCAATTCTTTTGCACTTACTTGTAAAATGCCATCTGCATTAATTAAAAAACTCACATCCACTTTGGGAAGTCCTGCAGGCATTGCAGGTATTCCAGTTAATGTAAACTCTCCCAATTTTCGATTGTCTTTTACCAAATCACGCTCACCTTGGTAAACTGCAATTTGTATTCCAGATTGACCATCTTTTTGTGTTGTATATTGCCTTCCTGCCTTTGTTGGAATTTTTGAATTTCTTGGGAGCAATACATCCATGAGTCCACCCATCGTTTCAATACCCAAACTTAAAGGTGTAATATCCAATAACAACATAGATTGATTGTTTCCTGCTAAAATATCGGCCTGCACTGCGGCACCTAATGCAACTACTTCATCTGGATTTACTGAATCATTCACCTCTTGGTTAAAGAATTTTGCTACAGTTTGTTTTACTAAAGGTACTCTAGTACTTCCTCCTACCATCAAAACTGTATTAATATCAGCAACTTGCAAACCCGCATCCTTCATAGCGTTCATGCAACAATCCATTGTTTTACTTACAATAGGTTGTATTAATGATTCAAAGGTTTCTTTTGTAATAGATAACTTTTCACCTGCAAATGCCGTTTCAAATACTTCATTTTTTGATAAATGAATTTTTGCTTTCTCAGCTTCTAATCTTAATTGTTGTTTTAATTCCTTGTGTTGATTTAAATTTTCTATCGACCATTGTTTCATCCAATATTCAATAATGGCTCTGTCTAAATCATCACCTCCTAAATAAGTATCACCATTGGTACTTAAAACTTCAAATATGCCACCGGCAATTCTTAAAATTGAAATATCAAATGTTCCTCCTCCTAAATCATAAACCGCAATTGTTTTTTCTTCCGTTTGATTCAACCCCAATCCATATGCAAGACTCGCAGCAGTGGGCTCGTTGATAATTCTCAACACATCTAAACCCGCTAACTTTCCCGCATCGCGTGTTGCTTGCCTTTGCGCATCATTAAAGTAGGCAGGCACTGTTATTACCGCTTTGGTAACCGGCGTTTTTAAGATATGTTCGGCGCGTTTTTTTAATTCATCTAAAATAAAGGCGCTTAATTCAATAGGAGAATAAAATTTATTACCTACTTGAACTTTCACTAAACTTTCGGCATTGTCGTCAATAACTTTATAGGCAAAAAAATCTTGATGGGTTTGAATGTCTTTATAACTTTTTCCCATTAAACGTTTTGCACTAAAAATGGTATTCTTTGGGTCAGATTCTAAAAATGGTTTTGCAGATTCCCCTACTTCCACATTTCCATATACATCAAAATGCACTACACTGGGAACAGTACTTGAACCGTCAAATTCCTTCAAAGCAGTTGGCTGTTTTGTGTCCGGATGAATAATTGCAACCAAACTATTGGTGGTACCTAAATCAATACCAACAATCATTTCCGCTTGTTGTAAACTACCCGTTGCAATATTAATACCAATCTTAGCCATTCAAAAAATTTTACAAATGTACATGCACCCCTATAATCTAAGGTTGCGAATTAAGGAATGATTTATTGACGTTTACTTACTAAATGGGTTTTAGAAAAAGTGTCGTGTAATGGCTTGTCGTTCCATGCCATGCCAAACATGGTTACTAAACTTGTTCTTAATATTGCCCTTATAAAAATTTGAAGAGGATTTGGACGCTTGCCATTTTCTGTAACCACTTTTGTTTTGGTTATCATTTTAGCAAAGGTTTGGCAAAAAAGCAATTCCATTAGAAACGTATAGGCAAAGATGGTAGCAAAGAAAAAATAACCATACCTATAGGGGGTATACGCCCAATTATACACATTAAAATTATACCACTGATATATAAAATAGCTCAAAAAACATACGATAATGGTATCCAGAAAAAAGTGCATTATTCTCGTTCCTTCACCAATTGTGGGCGTTGTTGGGTTCATGATGCAAAAATATTGCTTTTTAGTAGTTAAATTTGCCGTAAGTATTAGAATATGACATTAGTTCAAGAACTACGCTGGAGAGGTATGATTCAAGATATTATGCCAGGCACTGAGGAATTGTTTGAAAAAGAAATGGTTTCTGGCTATATAGGATTTGATCCAACCTCGGATAGTTTACATATTGGAAGCTTGGTACCAATTTTATTATTGGTTCATCTACAAAAAGCAGGTCATAAACCTTTTGCTTTAGTAGGTGGTGCCACGGGAATGGTTGGTGATCCCAGTGGAAAAAGTGAAGAAAGAAATTTATTAAGTGAAGAAACATTGGCTTTTAATATTGCTGGCGTAAAAAAACAATTGTCTCATTTTTTAGATTTCAATAGTGGTGCTAAAAATGCAGCAGAGCTTGTAAATAATTATGACTGGTTTAAAGATTTTACATTCTTAGATTTTATTAGAGATGTAGGAAAGCACATCACCGTTAACTACATGATGGCTAAGGACAGTGTGAAAAAAAGAATTGAGGGTGATACCGGAATGAGCTTTACTGAATTCACTTATCAACTAGTACAAGGATATGATTTTTATTGGTTGAATAAAAACAAGAACTGCAAAGTTCAAATGGGCGGTAGTGATCAATGGGGAAATATTACAACAGGTACAGAATTAATTCGTCGCAAGACAGGTGGCGAAGCATTTGCTTTCACTTGTCCCTTAATTACCAAAGCCGACGGTGGTAAATTTGGCAAAACAGAAAAAGGAAATGTTTGGTTAGATGCTAAGAAAACATCTCCTTATCAGTTTTATCAATTCTGGTTAAATGCCAGTGATGAAGATGCCACTAAATGGATTAAAATATTTACACTATTAGATCCAGCAACAATTGATTCATTAATTGCAGAACACGCATCTGCTCCTCAATTAAGAATTTTACAAAAGGCTTTGGCTGCAGAACTAACTAAATTTGTTCATAGTGAAGAAGATTTAAAATTTGCAATTAGTGCCACTGAAATTTTATTTGGCAATGCCACCACTGAAGTATTACAATCCTTAAGCGAAGAACAACTATTGCAAGTAATGGAGGGTGTACCTACTGTAAATGTTACCCTTGCTCAATTAAATGAAGGATATGATTTAGTAAGCTTATTGGCAGACACGCAAATATTCCCAAGCAAAGGCGAAGCACGTAAAATGTGGCAAGCAGGCGGCTTAAGTATTAATAAAGAAAAAATTAGTGCTGAGTTTGCAACAGTCACAAAAGCACAGTTATTACAAGGTAAGTACATGCTATTACAAAAAGGAAAGAAAAATTATTACTTAGTAATTGCGAGTTAATTTATTTCACAAAATATTTAAAAAAAGCCTCCAATAATTTGGAGGCTTTTTTTAAATATTTTAGCACCTACTTTTATTGGATGGCTTTCCACATTTCATCTGCTACAAAAGCGTTGCCTTTTGCATTTAAGTGCACTCTATCAGTGGTTAAAATTCCCCTATCTGCATTCTTAGGATTATTTGCAACACTATATTCATGGAATGACTTTCTCAAATCAACTAATCCCAAATTATTATCAGCCGCATACTTACGAATCCAGTTGCTATACATATTTAAATCGCCATCCTGACTATTAGAATAGTCGGTGCGTTCTCCTATGGCAGCAGGTGTAACCACAACAACTTTTGCCCCGGTTGCCTGTATTTTTTTAACTACTGCATCATAAAATTTACCATACTTATCATAATCGGTACCCGTTCCAAAATCCGCTTTATGCCAAACATCATTCACTCCTACCCAAATAACTACCACATCTGGATGTTGTTCTAATACATCTTTTTCCAAACGCAGGTATAAATCATAAATTTTATTTCCACTCACTCCTGCGCCTACCAATTCATATTTATCGGATAACCCCTTTTTATTTATTTCTTGATTAAGTACATCAATGTATCCACCTTTATTTACACCCGCTTCGGTTATAGAATCTCCAAAAAACACAATTTTTTTCTTCTTTTCCCCTTTAAAAGAAAGCAGGAACAAACAACCAATAAAAGCGGTTAAAAGCATCAATTTACTGTTCATAATAGGCAACGTTTAAGTTTTAAAATATAAATCGCATCTTAAGTTAATACAAAATGATAATAATGCCCTAAAAAGAGATAAAAATTTGGAAAATTTTGCCTTGACCCCTATTTTTGCAATCCATTCAAAGAATGGCATAGGGATTGCCTGATTGTGTAACGGTAGCACGACTGTTTTTGGTGCAGTTTGTCTTGGTTCGAATCCAGGTCAGGCAACCAAAGAAAAAAGAAGCCGCAACGTAAGTTGCGGTTTTTTTATTGATCGAATGGCGAGATCAAGCTTGCTTGATTCGAGCTATGAGAACAATAAAAAAACCTTAGTGGGAAGTTCGCAGAACTTACTACTAAGGTTTAATTTTTTCATGTTGGGATTTTCCAAAATAAAAGGATGTCCGAATGCAGTGAGGACAATCCGTTGTTTTTTTTTAAACTAATCTTTAATTACAAGTAGTACAAGCTGAATTACACAAATATTTTGACTCTATCCAAAACTTTTTATTCAGCTTTTTATAAAAAACATAGTACATGTCTTTGTTGTAGTCCAACACATTTACAAATACTTCAGAAATTCTTGCTCTCTCTACTGGACCTGTTTTATTGCTAGATGCATATAAAGGAATTACATTCTTTGCATAATTGGAAATAACGGTACCTAAAACACTATAATGAATATATCCGGGCTGATCTAAGGTAACTGGCTCATCCATTTCACAACTTACATATGATTTAACCAAAAAGTAGTTACCTTCTTTTGAGATAACTTGAACTTCAAAATCTGCTTCTCTCCCATCAATGGTTCCAACAATCTCTCCAACTGGTTTTGACCTAATATTTGTTGCAGCCTTCGTATCCGGATCTCTTAATAGCAGTGTAACGGCTTGAGCATAACCTGAAAACTTGACAAATAAACAAATTAAAAACGTGCAAAATATTTTTTTCATAATTATTTAAAATTTGAGGGTTCTTTAATTCCTCCCCTTAGCAATTACTTTAAGCACAACCGGATAAGTGTTATCGTTTAACATGGAATACCATGTACCTGAAATGGTTTGTCCAACTCTTTTATTCCATGCTTCATTGAGAATAAAATAACCAGATTCTTTTCCTTTTACGCTCTCTACGATTCTACCATCAATATCGGTACACAAATCAATTTTGCCCTTATTTTTCGTATAAAAGTATTCTCCAATTGATAAGCAACTAGTAGCGCCGCCATAGGGCACGGCTAATTTCATTCTAATCTCATATTTACCAACAAAACCACTAAAAACAGTTTCATTGGTTAATATCATTTGTGCCTTGGTAAAATAAAAACAGAATATCGAAAGTATAAGGAGTATAGTTTTTTTCATTTACTATGAATTAATAATAAATGATTTTTCTTTCCAAGCCTCTTTCTTGTTTTTCTGATCTAAACACAACTCTTTTTATCCAGTTCCCTTGTTCGTCAACAACATCTTTATTACTAACTTCTTCATCATCATAGTCGAAGCCATCATAAAAATCATTATTGTCACTGTCGTCATTATATTCATAATCTCTATCTGAACCATCACTATTTATAGCTTGTGATGAGGTATATTCTCCATTGGTATATAAATATTTATAGCCATTGTGGAATGATCCATCATAGCCATTATATTTAATTCCTTGAATTACTTTGCCTTCCTCATTAAACTTATACTTTGTTTTATACTTAAGTGATTTTTGTCCTCTGTATCCATATTGTCTATATTCATTCACTTCTTTAATAAGTCCTTTTTCATTTGATATGTATTCAAATGTTGTGATTTCCGAAGTGTCTCTCGAATTTCTTTCTCCTCTTATTGTATACTTTTTAATAATTAACCCGTTTTCATTAAAATGCATACATTTTCTTCCATAAAAATCACCCACTTCAGTTTCACCAAACTTTTCTACATATGCAAACACCGATTCTTCAACAAATTTTACACTACCTTTTAAATCGTAACCTGATGCATTAAACTGTGCATTTGAAAATTGAGCAAATACTAAAAATGCAACTGCGAATATTAGTTTTTTCATAAAAAATTATTTGGTTCAAATATATAATTTTTTTCATATTAAACGCAGGAAAATATCATTCTATATAACACAATGAAAATCAGTGCTTCAATAAAATTTAGATAGAAATTATGGGTAATGCTGTAATTTATTCATCGCAATCAACAATGGTGCCATAGTCCACCAATAGCTCCTCGCCTGTAGCTATATCCCTTATAGCCTCAAAGAATTCACCCTCATTAATTGATATTACATTGGGCGTTTCGGAATGATTTAAATAAATAACTAAGTCTACTAATTTAAACCCATAATCAGGAACATAATAATACCCCTCATCAAATAAACAATGATTCTCCACCAAGACTCTTGAATGATTTGGCAATGCCTCCACTTCGGTTATGGTTAATTTTATCCACTCTCCCACGCCTTGTGAGAATATGTCGCGGGTACCTTTTGGAATATCTCTTATGGCAAAAACGCCAATACCATGTAAAGGAGATGGTTTAATCATCACATAGGTGTCCTTTTGTAAATCTTTTAAGAGGGCTTCCTTTGTCATTGCAGTTTAATTAAAATGCTTGTAATTTTTCGATACAATCATTTAGTGCAATTTCCCAATGCGGAATTTGTATCTCCAAATCCTTTTCAATTTTATGTGTATCTAAAACCGAATAGCCTGGCCTTTTTGCAGGTGTTGGAAATTGATTAGAATTGATTGCAGTTAAGTTGCATTCAAGTTTAGCCAACTCTTTTATTTTTTTAGCAAAATCAAACCAAGTAGTTTCTCCAGCATTGGCATAGTGATAAATTCCTTTAATTGATTTCCCTGAATTAATGGAAATTAAAATTTGAATTGTTGCTAATGCCAAATCTTTTGCATAGGTTGGTCTTCCTTTTTGGTCCCCAACTATATTTAATGCATCTCTTTCTTTCATTAAACGCACCATGGTTTTAACAAAATTATTACCATGACTACTAAACACCCAGGAAGTTCTTATGATTATGGCGTTTTCGTTTGCTGCTAAAGCCAATTTTTCACCATCCGCTTTAGTTTGGCCATAATAATTAATAGGTGCTAATTTTGTGTCTGGCAAATAGGGATGCGTTGCATCTCCGCTAAAAACATAATCGGTAGAAAAAGTGATAAATGGAATATTTCTTTTTTTTGCAATCCCCGCTAATGAAGCAACCGCTTCCGCATTAACAGTATGTGCTAGATCTTTCTCAGTTTCAGCTTTATCAACTGCCGTGTATGCAGCAGTATTAATGATGGCGTCCGGTGCAAATAATTGAATTGCACTTTCAAATTCTTCGGGTTTAGATAAATCAATCGCATTTCGATCTACAAATACAAACTCAAATTGAGGAAACGCTTTTGCGGCCTGTGCTAACTCCCATCCCAATTGTCCATTTGATCCAGTAACTAATATTTTATGAATGGCCATATTGTGAAATTAAAGTTGCTATTTGATGAGATGTATCTTTTATTTAGAGGTAAACTCTTTAGGAAGCTTAGTCCACTCGCTTGGTGGCAATGCTTTAAAGTATTCGTAGGTTCTTTTTAATCCTTCGGCCCTATCCACTTTTGGCTCCCATCCTAAAATAGTTTTTGCCTTGGTGATATCTGGTTGTCTTTGCTTTGGATCGTCTACTGGTAAATCCTTGTATACGATTTTTACTTTTGACCCTGTTAATTTCAATACCTCTTCCGCAAAATCCTTTAAACTAATTTCATTCGGATTGCCAATATTCACAGGACTTGAATAGTCGCTTAATAATAATCTATAAATGCCCTCTACTAAATCATCCACATAGCAGAAGCTTCTTGTTTGTGAACCATCACCAAATACCGTCATGTCCTCGCCTCTTAATTCTTGGAAGAGCTTTCTTTCTGACTCTTTAAGCATTTTGTAGTCTTCATTGACATCAAAGTCAAGAAGCTTCATTTTTTCTGAACCAATAGAGGCTAGGCCTTCGGGGTTTTGTAAAATTTCTCCAAGTTCTTTGTGG
>JALQXE010000051.1 GCA_023263235.1 Sediminibacterium sp.
ACTTCCATCAAATGGATGTTCCATCACTGGCATAAACTCAACATGGGTAAAGCCCATTTCTTTTACATAAGGTACTAACAAATCAATAAGCTGTGTATAGGAATTATAACTATCCTCATTGTTTTTATCCGGACGCATCCAACTCGCTAAATGCACTTCATACACCGAATAAGGTTGATTGGTTCTATTGCAAATTTTTCTTTGTTCCAACCATTTCGCATCTTTCCATTCATAGGCTGTATCCCAAGTAATGGAAGCAGTTAATGGCCTAAGTTCCCAATAATTTGCAAATGGATCTCCTTTGTCCAATAAGACTCCTTTGTATCCAT
The DNA here is from genome assembly GCA_023263235.1 of Sediminibacterium sp. The sequence goes on from JALQXE010000051.1 coordinate 330, forward strand.
GAATATGATATTTATAAACTTCACCTTTGTGAACATAAGGAATAAAACCTTCCCAAATGCCAGAACTATCTAATCTAACTTTTAAAGGATGGCTTGTTTTATCCCAATGATTAAAATTACCCATCACAAAAACTGCAGTAGCATTGGGTGCCCATACAGCAAAATAAGTTCCTTGAGTTGATAAAACTTCAATTTGATGATTGCCAAATATCTTATATAAACTATAATGTGTCCCATTCTGAAAATTTTGAATATCAGTATCAGTCATCAAGGAATAATTCCAAACTGGCTGCGCACTGTCAACAAAATGTTCCGCTTCGTATTTGGGCATGATTACTTAGTTAATTCTATTACTTGCATGCTCATTGAAGGAATAGAAAATTCGGCACCCACAATATTTCCTGTAAGAATATCTTTACCGCCATTAAAACCATTCGTTCTTTCTGTATACTTTGACATTGATACATTTCGAGTTTTGGTGTCGGTATTCATTACGCACATCACCGTTTGATGCTGATCGTATCTAAAGTAAACATATAAACCATCTTCAGGAATATATTGCATCATATTTCCCGTTTTTAAGGCAGTTGATTTAGTTCGAAATGCCCCTAAAGATTGCACATAATGTAAAAAGTCAGACTCTTCATTGGTTAAACCCGTTTCGGTAAAGGCATTCTTTTTGTCACCTGCCCAACCACCAGGAAAATCCAATCTTACCCAACCATCAGGATTGGAAATTCCTTTCATTAACAATTCAGATCCATAATATAATTGTGGAATACCTCTACATGTATACAACCAAGCATATGCCATTTTAGTTTTAGGTATACTTTCTCCTAAGGAAGAATGTATACGTGTCATATCATGATTGTCTAAAAATATTACATTATTACTAGGCTGCTTGTACATAAAGTCAGAAGCTAAGGTGTTGTATAATTTAATGACCCCATTTGACCATCCATTGGACTCATTTAAAGCTGGCATAATTCCACCAAATAATAAACTAAAATCAGAAGTTGCTTTTAAATTACTCTTAAATGGCAAATTAAAATTATTCTCAACATAATATGCTTGTGAACCAACACCGTCTACCCAACATTCACCAAACGTAAAAATTTTAGGATACTCATCTAACAATGCTTTATTTATACGATTCATTACATCAACATTGCAATATTTATAAGTGTCAACTCTAAATGCATCCACTCCAAATGTTTCCACCGACCAAATTGCATTTTGAATTAAATATTGCTCAACCATTGGATTTTCATGATTAATATCTGGCATTTCTGTGGTGAACCAACCATCAATCATTCTCTTTGCATCAGCTTTAGAATGATAAGGATCAAATGTTGCTTGTTCTCTATAGTGTGTTTGGGTATATGTTGGCCATTGATGTACCCAGTCTTTTGCAGGTGCATCTTGTACTAAAAAATGAAACCTTCCAAAATGATTGTATACAATATCTTGAATTAATTTCATTCCTCTTTTGTGCAAGCTATCACTTAAAGCCAAATATGCTTTATCTCCACCAAATCTAGTTTCTGTTTTATAATTATTTGTAACCGCATAACCATGTTCTGTTCTATCAGGCATATCGTTTTCAACAACCGGAGTCATCCATAAAGTAGTTGTTCCTAATTTTTGCAGATAGTCTAAGTGATTGGCTACACCTTGCAAATCCCCACCATGTCTTAAGAAAATTTCATTTCTATTCAATGACTGATCTTTTAAACCAGGCAGTTTATCATTACTTGGATCACCGTTGCTAAATCGGTCAGGCATTAAAAAATAAACTAAATCAGCCGAAGTTAAGCCTTGAGCAAATCCAGTACCTCTATCTTTTCTTCTTGCATATAACGGCCAATTGAAATTATTTGTTTTTCCATCATTTGTTATTGCAATAACCACATTACCTGGCTTTGCAGTACCACTAATTTCAACATCTACTGCAATATAATGGCCGTTTTCAAAATGATGCACTTTTTTTAAAGCAACACCTGGATAATTTACTTGCACGGTTGCTTTTGTAAAATCAGTACCAGTAGATCTTAATAAAACCTGCACCTTATTATAGTTCATGTTCACAAACCAATTTCCAGGATACGCTTCTATATTTTGTGCTACAATATTTGATATAGCAAACAACAATAATCCAAATACACTAAATACCTTTTTCATTATGATGATTTTTCTTCTTTAATAATAGTAATACAAATAATACTCGCAAAAATAAGTAAAAGCCCCCCAATTAAAACAGCCAACAGCCTGTCATTGTGTAAAAAATTAGACATTATTTTTCCGAAAAATAAAGAAGCTAAGATTTCAGGTAGAACAATGAAAAAATTAAAAATTCCCATGTAAATACCCATTTTTTGTTCAGGAATAAAGCCTGCTAACATAGAGTATGGCATAGACAAAATAGAAGCCCAAGCAATACCTACTAATCCCATACTTACATATAAATAACTTGGATTTACGATATAGTATACCGAAATTAAACCTATCCCGCCTAATAATAAACACATAGCATGGGTATATTTCTTACCTAACTTACTAACCCAAAATGCCAAAGTGAATGAAAAACCGAAAGTGACCAAATTCAAAATAGCTGAAGTGGTATTAGCATGCTCAAGTCCCATGGTGTAGGCATTGCTATTGGTTATAGGATCTCCTTTAAAAAGTTGAGTGGCCACACCTGTACTATAATAAAACCACATTAAAAATAATCCCGGCCATGTTAAAAAATTCACAAGCGCTAAACGCTTCATTTGAACTGGCATGTTTTTTATGGAAGCATAGATTTCTGAAAATAAAGAAGTCTTTTCCTCTATTTGATCATTTTCAACAGGACTTGGTGGATACTCTTTACTTTTTAAAATAGTAAACATTACTGATACAAAAAATACAGCACCCCCTATATAAAATGACATTAATATATTTTGAGGAATTGATCCATTTAATTTTTCTCTGGAAACATGAAACCAATTAACAAGCAACTGAGGTAGATATCCTGCAATAAATGATGCCAATCCAATAAACATACTTTGCATTGAAAAGCCAAACGAACGCTGTTTTTCATTTAAATTGTCTGCCACAAATGCCCTAAATGGTTCCATGGTAACATTAATGCTTGAATCCAAAATCCATAAAACACCAGCAGCCATCCAAACCGTTGGTGAATTGGGCATCACAAACAGTAAAGCCGAACTTAAAATAGCACCAATTAAGAAAAATGGACGTCTACGTCCCAATTTTGGGTGCCAAGTTCTATCACTTAAATAGCCAATTATGGGTTGAATGATTAATCCTGTCATAGGTGCAGCTAACCATAAACCCGGAATTTCCTCTGGCTTGGCCCCTAAGTATTCATAGATGGCACTCATATTACCCATTTGCAAACTCCATCCAAATTGAATTCCAAAAAAACCAAAACACATATTAAATATCTGCCAAAAACTCAAGTTCTTCTTTTCTCCTGTATACGCTTTATTCATAATTTTTTATATTTTAATATACTATATTACAAAACCATTTGGTATAATGGCCCCTTTTTTAATGACTACAATATTATCTTTGATGGTATAAAGTGGGTGGTCTGTTTTTTCTAAATGTGCTCCACCCTTAATTATTACATCATTCCCAATAGAACAATTTTTATCTACAATAGCGTCTTCAATCACGCATCTTTCCCCTATGCCAATAATGGGTTGTCCGGTTGCATTTTTCGCATTTATTTGTTCAATCGTTTCATAATAGTCACAACCCATAATGTAACTATTTTTAATAACTGTGTCCTTACCAATTCTTGAACGTATTCCAATTACCGACTTGGTAATGGAAGCTGCATGAATAATACAGCCTTCAGCAACAATGGCTTGATTTATTTGCGTACCACTAATTTTAGCAGGCGGTAACATTCTTGAACGGGTATAAATAGTTTTTGCACTATCAAACAGATTAAAAGGAGGTATCTCATCCGTTAAAGCAATATTTGCTTCAAAGAAAGAATAAATATTCCCAATGTCGGTCCAATAACCATCGTATTGGTAACTAATCACTTTGTATTGTTCAATTGAATCAGGTATAATTTCTTTTCCAAAATCGGTTGCTTTGGCGTGTACCTCATTCAACAGCTTGTATAAAATATCTTTGTTAAAAACATAAATACCCATGGAAGCTAAATAATTTCTACCCTGCAACTGCATGGATGA
>JALQXE010000113.1 GCA_023263235.1 Sediminibacterium sp.
AGAAAATCATTTACTGTTTGCACATTTGATGGACTCAGTATTGGACCTATTGCATTTAAAACAGCCCTTGTGATTAGTCAGATGTTGGGCTATTTGTTAGCAAAGTTTTATGGCATTAAATTTATTTCAGGATTACAAAAAGTAAATCGGTATAAAATTATTTTTTTACTCACTGGTATTTCTTGGTTGGCATGGTTGTTATTTGCCATCGTACCAGCACCTTATAATGTTATTTTTTTATTTTTAAATGGATTTCCGTTGGGGATGTTATGGGGTGTAGTTTTTTCATATGTAGAAGGACGCAAAAGCACTGATTTTATTGGAGCTGCACTAGCGGTGAGTTTTATTTTTTCATCAGGCTGGGTAAAGTCGGTAGGTGCATGGTTAATGGAACAATATCATGTTACTGAATTTTGGGTACCATTTTTTACTGGACTTGTTTTTGTAGTGCCGCTTATTATTTGTGTGTATGGTTTAGAAAAAGTACCACCCCCCTCCACGCAAGACGAAGCACTAAGAACAAAGCGTATACCCATGACAGTAACGGATCGTAAACAATTACTCCAACAATACTTACCAGGTATTGTGGCTTTTGTTGCGATTTATTTATTTGCTACCATTTTCAGAGATATTCGAGATAATTTTTCGGCAGATATGTGGAAGGAAATGGGATATATTTCAAAACCAGCCATTTTTACACAAACCGAAATTCCCATCACTATTTTTATTTTGGTGATCATTGGAATGGTGGTGTTCATTAAAAATAGTTTTAAAGCATTGATGGTAGCTCATGTTTTTATTTTGTTGGGCTTTATATTAGCCGGTGTTTCCACTTACTATTTTACCATTCATTCATTGGATCCATTTTGGTGGATGATTTGGGTGGGGCTGGGTTTATATTTAGTATACATACCCTTTAATTCTATCTTTTTTGACCGATTAATTGCAGCATTCTCAATGAAAGGCAATGCTGGATTTTTTATTTATGTGGCTGATGCAGTGGGTTATGTGGGAAGTGTTAGTGTAATGCTGGTGAAAGAAGGCATGAGTTTACAAATAAAGTGGACACAGTTTTTTTCACAAAGTGTTATAATACTTTCCTTTGTGGGTGTAATAATTACTTTGTATGCGATGTATTATTTTTTCTCCAAGGCTAAAACCACGCCGTTGATACAATAACGTAAACCAGTAGGAGGAGGCCCATCTTCAAATACATGTCCTAGATGCGCCTTACATTTTCCGCATTGCACTTCGGTACGAGTCATGCCATGAGAATGGTCAGGTGTATAAATAATGGCCCCTTTTGCAATAGGATCAAAAAAACTAGGCCAACCGCAACCGCTATCAAACTTGGTATCACTTTTAAATAATGCATTGCCGCAAGCAATACAATGGTAAGTTCCCACTTCCTTGGATGTTTCAAATGGACTTGAAAAAGGACGTTCAGTTCCTTTTTGTCTGGCTACAGCATAAACTTCAGGAGATAATATTTGCTTCCAAACACTATCTGGAACAATGACTTTTTCCTTATTAGTGGTAGAATAATAAATGTTTTTAGACATAGTATTGTTTTTTATGTTGGCTTTATTATTAGTTTGTGAACATGCAGTTTGACTGATGAGGAGCACCGCAAAAAGTAGTTTATACATATACAAGATTGAAGTTGTAAAAATACTAACAAGCATTCAGATAAATTGTTTAGTTTTTTGGTTTTTGTTGATCAAAATTTTAGGCGAGTTGTGTATATTTGTTGGCACCCTAATTATGTAGCATGTTCAATTTAATCTTATTCGGACCTCCCGGTAGCGGCAAGGGCACCCAAAGTGAAAATATTATTGCAGCGTTTGGTTTAAAACATCTTTCTACTGGGAATTTGTTAAGATCTGAAATCTCCGAACAAACGCCGTTGGGTTTAGCGGCTAAAAATTATATGGATCAAGGACAATTGGTACCTGATGAAGTAGTGATTGGCATGGTAGGTAATTTTATAGATGCGCATCGAGAAGCCAAAGGTTTTTTATTTGATGGCTTTCCAAGAACCGCTGCACAATGTGTTGCATTGGATGCATTACTAAAAGAAAAATCAAGTGAAATTAATATTGTATTGGCCTTAGAAGTTACTGAGGAGGAATTGGTAAAAAGATTATTAGGCCGCGGAGCAACATCGGGTCGAAGTGATGATACTAATGAAACAATTATCCGTGCTAGAATACAAGAGTATCATGATAAAACTGCAGCAGTTGAAAAATATTATGCACAGTTTGATAAAGTAGTAGCCATTAAAGGAGAGGGTACTGTAGAAAGTATTTATGCTGATTTGAAAAAAGAAATTGACGCAAGAATTTAAGCAGTAAGTTATTTTATTTAATTGCCAATAAAATATATAGCTTGGATATTTTTTTATTTTTTATTTGTTTAATTTAATACAAATTGAGATAAAAAATGAGGCACTATTTTTACTATTTACTTTTCATTTTTATTTCATTTAGTAATTTAAATTTTGCACAGGATAAGCCCAACGTTATATTTATTTTAGCTGACGATTTAGGCTATGGTGACTTAAGCTATTTAAATGCTAATTCCAAAATATATACACCACATATTGATCAACTAGCGCGCGAAGGCAAAAGCTTTAAGGATGCGCATGCGCCCGCATCCTTATGCACCCCCACTCGATATGCTATATTAACAGGAAGATATGGCTGGCGTTCATCATTGAAAAAAGGGGTATTAAAACATTACGACCCGCCACTAATTGAAAAAGGGCGATTTACAATTGGTCAGCTTTTTAAGGAAAATAATTATACTACTGCATGTATTGGTAAATGGCATTTGGGATGGGAGTGGTCCTTAAAAAATAATAGTTTTTTTAGCGACTCATTAAAAATTGGGAACGATAAGCCTGAAGATAGATTTAGAATTGAACAATTAATTGATTTTACAAAACCAATTACGGAGGGTCCTATAACAAAAGGGTTTGATTATTATTTTGGAGATGATGTTCCAAATTACCCACCCTATGTTTTTATAGAAAATGATAAAACACTTGGGCTTCCATTATTACATAAACCTGATGACATGTATGGACATCCTGGTTATATGATAAAAGATTGGAAACTGGAAGCCGTACTTCCTACTATCACAAAAAAAGCGGTTGATTATATTCACCAAAATGCAGAAAAAAAACAGCCCTTCTTTTTATATTTTGCACTAACATCACCTCATGTTCCAATTGCACCCGAAGAAGATTTTAAAGGAACCAGTAAAGCAGGAGCTTATGGTGATTTTATTCAAGAAACAGATTGGGTTGTTTCTGAAATTATGAAAGCAGTAAAAGGAGCTGGAATCGCTGATAATACAATCATTATATTTACAAGTGATAACGGTTCTCCTGGCCAAGATGGCACCAATATGAGTGGAGAGATGAATTCAGTTTTAAAATATGATCATTTTCCAAATGCGCCATTTAAAGGTATGAAAACTGATTTATGGGAAGGCGGCCATCATGTTCCATTTATTGTTAGCTGGCCTGGTAAAATACAACCCAATAGTATTTCTAGTGAAACAATTTGTCATAGTGATTTATTAGCTACTTGTGCAGAAATATTAAACACACCCATTCCACTAAATGAAGCTGAGGATAGTTACAGTTTATTACCAATATTAATTGATAATAAAAAAAGTTACGACCGACCCTATACCATTCACCATTCTGGAACAGGCATATTTGCTATTCGACAAGGTGATTGGAAATTAATTATGACAGGAAATTCAGGTGGAGGATTAATTACATCAAAAGCAGAATTAATCAATGGTGTGCCAGTGCCTATTCAATTGTATAATATGAACTTGGATGTTCAGGAAAAAAATAATTTATATTTAACTTATCCTGAAAAAGTAGCTGAGTTAAAAAATTTATTATTAAAAGCAAAAAATAGTAATGGTATTAGATATTCAATCCCCCACAAGTACTAATTACTTGGCCTGTAATATAACTGCTTAAATCACTCGCCAAAAATAAAGTGGTGTTGGCAATTTCTTCTGCTTTTCCAAATCGACCTAATGGAATTTTATCCAAGAAGGCTTTACCTCCCTCGCCTTCATTTAAATAATGGGTCATATCTGTTTCCACAAACCCTGGAGCAATTGCATTGCATCTAATATTTCGACTACCTAATTCTAGAGCGATGGATTTTGTGAAACCAATAATGCCTGCTTTACTAGCAGCATAACTACTTTGACCTGCATTACCGCGTATACCAATGATAGAGCTCATATTGATAATACTTCCTGATTTTGCTTTCATCATAGGTTTGATCACCTGCTTCGTCATATTGAAAACACTTTTTAAATTTGTGTTCATCACTTCATCCCACTGATCAGCTGTCATTCTTAATAATAAATTATCTTTAGAAATGCCTGCATTGTTTACACATATATCAATGGCGCCAAATTCAGCAAGTACGCCATTTACTAAATTTTCACAGGCTGCAAAATCACCCGCATTTGCTTGGTAAGCTTTTCCTTTCACGCCCAAATCGTTGATAGCCTTTTCAAGAGCTATTGCTTTTTCGGCACTGCTATCACTAACATAAGTGAAAGCAATATTTGCACCTTGCTCTGCTAATTTTAATGCAATCGCAGCGCCAATCCCACGAGCCGCTCCAGTTACAATAGCTACTTTACCTGTTAATAGTTTCATGTGCTTTTATTTTTTATCAACCAAAAAATATGAATCATTAATATACTCACATTTACAAAGATAAAGGGTTTGATCCTTAAAATTCGTTCATGAATTTATTTTATAACGTCTGATTCACTTTTTTTATTTCTTCAATAAAATAACGTTCATTGGATAATCTTGGTACTTTATGTTGACCTCCTAATTTCCCTTTTTGTTTTAACCAAGCATGAAAGCATCCTTTTTTAACACTGGTTATTTGAGGCAAACCCAAGGCAATATCTTTATGGCGTTTTGCTTCGTAATCGCTATTCACGGCTTTTAAATGATGATCTAAAGTAATTGTAAAAGCATGTAAATCTGCCGGTTCGTTTTCAAACTCAATTAACCATTCATGTGCGCCTGTATGTTGATCGGACATATAAATGGGTGCAGCAGTATATTCTTTAATTGCAACACCAAAAATTGCACAAGCTTCACTCATTGCTTTATCACTATTATCTGCAATTAATTCTTCTCCAAATGCATTTATAAATTGTTTTAATCTACCACTTACTTTAATCCGATAAGGTGCAAGATGTGTAAATTGAATAGTATCCCCTACCAAGTAACGCCACAATCCGCCATTGGTGCTTATCACAATTGCATAATTTTTTCCAATCACTACTTTGTTTAGGCCTACAGTGATCGGTTGTGCTTTTCCATATTCCTCAATTGGCATGAACTCATAAAAAATCCCATGTTCTAAAAATAATAACATGCCCTCTTCATGCATATTATCTTGTGCAGCAAAAAATCCTTCACTTGCATTATATATTTCTAAATAATTACAATCGGGTCCTACAATTTTTTTAAACTGTTCCTTGTAAGGAGTAAAGGAAACCCCTCCATGTATGTATAATTCAAAGTTGGGCCATACCTCTTTGATAGATTTTTTCCCTGTTATTTCTAGTATTCTTTTTAATAACACTAAGGTCCATGTAGGGACACCAGCAATGGAGGTAACATTTTCGTTGATGGTATTTTGTGCTAAGCTTTCTATTTTCGCTTCCCATTCATCCATTAATGCAATGGATAATTCAGGTGTGCGAATTAATCCAGCCCAATAAGGTGAATTTTGTAATAACACCGCACTCAAATCACCGTATTGAATATCTTCTTTAATGGGATGCACTTGATGGCTTCCTCCAATAATCAATCCCTTTCCAGTGAGCAAATCACTTTCGGGCATTACCTTGTAATATAAAGCCAATACATCTTTTGAAGCTTGAAAATGATTGTCCTGGATACTTTCCTTAGTTAAAGGAATAAACTTACTTTTCTCACTAGTAGTGCCACTACTTTTTGCAAACCAATTTACAGGTGTATTCCACAATACAGAATCCTCACCCTCCATTACCTGGTCAATATAAGGCTTCATATCATGGTACTCATGAATTGGAACTGTTTGTTTGAAAGTTCGAATGTTGAAGATGTTTGCAAATTGATATTTTCTTCCAAATTGCGTGTATTGTCCGTGTGTAATTAAATCTTGTAGTACTTCACGCTGCGCCGCTATCGGGTTATTCACCCAATTTTCGATATGCCAATAACGGAATCGAGCTAATCTTGACAGTGCGGGGCTGAAAATCTTCATAGGTATAACACAAGATACGCCATACCCTTTAATAATTTATGTAATAAGGCTAGTTTTAGTAAGCAAGTTAAAACACTTAAATGGTCTTGTTGCCCAATTCGATAATCCAATCTTTGCGTTTTAATTCAAAGTTGGTTCCTAAATATAAACGGCGCACTTGTTCATCATCAGCTAATTCTTCAGCGCTACCGTGTTTGAAAATCTTTCCTTCAATTAATAAATAAGCACGATCACAAATAGATAAAGTTTCGTTCACATTATGATCTGTTATTAAAATACCAATGTCTTTTAATTTTAATCTAGCCACAACAGATTGAATATCTTCTACTGCTATAGGGTCTACCCCAGCAAAGGGTTCATCCAATAAAATAAACTTTGGATCCACGGCTAATGCACGAGCAATTTCGGTTCTTCGGCGCTCACCACCACTTAAGCTATCACCATTATTATGGCGAACATGGTGCAAATTAAATTCATCTAAAAGGGATTCAAGTTTATGTTCTCTTTCGGCTTTGGTTAGTTTGGTCATTTCTAAAACTGCCATGATGTTATCTTCTACCGAAAGTTTTCTGAACACACTTGCTTCTTGTGGTAAATAACCCAAGCCCATTTGTGCTCTTTTATACATAGGAAGCTTGGTAATATCTTCATCATTTAAAAAAACACGGCCTTCATCAGGCGCAATTAAACCCACTACCATATAAAAAGTAGTTGTTTTTCCAGCACCATTGGGCCCTAATAAGCCAACAATTTCGCCCTGTTTTACTGAAATACTTACTTGGTCTACTACTTTGCGACCTTTGTATTGCTTGATTAATTTATCGGTATGAATAGTAAGTATCACGATGTATATTTATACAAAAATAAGGGGAAATATAGGAATTGACTCATTGAAAACTAATATTAACTATTTTTGTATACTATGCAGGTAATTGAACATTTAGCAAAAGCAAAAGACACGCTAGTATCCTTTGAAGTACTACCCCCTTTAAAAGGAAAAACCATCTCGTACATTTACGAGCATTTAGATTCACTCATGGAGTTTAAACCCTCTTGGATTAATGTTACTTATCATCGTAGTGAAACTATTATTCGAACCAATGGAGCAGGTGTGGAGGAAAAAGTAGATGTGCGCAAACGACCAGGTACTGTAGGTATTTGTGCAGCTATCATGAATCATTATAATGTAGATGCAGTTCCACATATAATTTGTGGCGGATTTTCAAAAAGGGAAACAGAAGATGCATTAATTGATTTGCAGTTTTTAGGTATTGATAATGTATTGGTGTTAAGAGGAGATGCGGAAAAAGGACAAAAAACTTTTGTGCCAGAACATAATGGAAATAAGCAAGCCATTGAATTGTTACAACAAGTTGTAGGATTGAATAATGGCGACTATTTAGATAAAGATATTATTAATGGAAGTAAGACCAATTTTTGTATGGGAGTGGCGGGCTATCCAGAAAAACATTTTGAAGCCCCAAGTATGGAGTTTGACTTACAAAGAGCAAAAGATAAAGTAGATGCAGGAGCACAATATATTATGACGCAAATGTTTTTTGATAATAAAAAATATTTTGAATATGTAGATGCGTGCCGAAGCATTGGTATTAAAGTTCCCATTATACCAGGTTTAAAACCTATCACCAATAAAAAGCAATTGACTATTTTACCTAATATTTTTTATGTAGATATTCCTACTGACTTATCAACCGCAATGATGGCGGCTACTACTGATGAGGCTTGTGAACAAGTAGGAACAGAATGGTTGATACAGCAAAGTAAAGAGTTAAAAGCTGCTGGCGTACCTGTTTTACATTATTATACTTTGGGAAAACCAAAAGTGGTGAAGGATGTTGTAGCTGCTGTTTTTTAGTAGCACGGTGCTATTTAAATTATTGGAAGAGCGTAATTAATTACGCTCTTTTTTATTATTAGTATTCACCAAAAAATCATTGAACTGTTCAATACTTAAGTTTTTAGCAATAATTTTTTTATTGGCATCAAGTAAATAAAACGTAGGTGTTTTAAATACATCATACAATTGTCGAATTGTAGTGGGTTTTCCTTGTTGAATTTCTTTGTTTAAATCAGCTTCGGTTTGGTAAGCATTCAACCAGCCCTCTAATTTATTTTCTTTGATAAAATTTTTCCATGCAGTCAATTCTTTAAAATTGATATTGACCGAAAGCACTTTTACATTTAACTTATTCCATATGGCTTTATAAAAAGAATCTACTCTTGGAATTTCAACTTTACAATGACTACAAGTAGGATCCCAAAAAGCAACAAAGGTGTAAGGAGAATTAATATCGTATAAAGATATTTTTTTGTCATTCACATCATTTAATATCAATGCTGGTGCAGCTAAGCCAAGTTGGTTGGCCATCATACTATAAGCGCGCTCAGTGATTGATTTTTTTGAAGCTTCGTTGAGTAATACAGTATCTCCTTTGGCAAAAAAGTTTTGATACAAATGCAAAAACACTTTGTCTTGCCCCATGAATTCAGGACTAATATATTTATTGGTAAACTTGAATAATAAAAAAGGGTAAATCTCTTTACCTGTTTTTGCAACAGTTAACATGTATTGCACTTCTTCAATAATAGAGTCAGCGTCTCTTGCCACATAATTTTTAAAATACTCGTCCAACTTTGCTTCAAAAAAAGGTGTTCTGATTAATCTATTATCATTGAAAACAACATTATCCCAATAATGATTTTTTACATAGTAAAATGGATACAAGCTATCTGCCTTTCCGTTAACAACCGGTATAGCTGGGGCTTCTGGGCGTTGCATCACATTCAACAAATAGCTCATCATTGAATTAGGATGTGCTTTCATGAAAGATGACCTTTGTTCTTTTAACTCCTTGTCTTTGGCAATATATTGTTCTTTATACTTCGCTGAATCGCTAGCTGTTGTTGCCGCTTTAAATTTATTTTCAATAGAAGATAATTCGGCACCAATCTTATTGACTGAAACAGAGTACTCCTTAAATAAATCATTTTCTTTAGAGCCAATAATTGAATAGTTGGCAATATTGTTGGTATCAGCAACAATTTTAAAGTTTTGTGCATCATCCACTAAGAAGTCAAATAGAATAGAGTATTTGGGGTTTACTAAAAAGTAAATACCTGGTGTTAATTTTTGCGTTCCTTTAAAAACGCCTTCGCTATTCTGATTTAAAATACAAGAGTCTGCTAAAAC
>JALQXE010000054.1 GCA_023263235.1 Sediminibacterium sp.
GGCTAAAGTGGGTAAAGAAGGTGTTATTACTGTTGAAGAAGCAAAAGGTACTGATACGACAGTAGATGTTGTAGAAGGTATGCAATTCGATCGTGGATATGTATCTCCATACTTCGTTACAAATAGCGAAAAAATGGAAGCTGAAATGCAAAATCCATATATCTTAATTTATGATAAGAAGATTTCAGCAATGAAAGACATCTTACATATTTTAGAGAAAGTAGCGCAAACAAGCCGTCCATTGGTAATCATTGCTGAGGACTTAGAAGGCGAAGCAATGGCAACATTGGTAGTAAACAAATTACGTGGTACCATTAAGGTAGCCGCAGTTAAAGCACCAGGTTTTGGTGACAGAAGAAAAGAAATGTTAACAGACATTGCTATCTTAACTGCAGGTACTGTAATTAGTGAAGAGCAAGGATTTAAATTAGAAAATGCCGACTTATCTTATTTAGGTCAAGCATCTTCTATCACTATTGACAAAGACAATACTGTGATTGTGGGTGGAAAAGGTAAGAAAGCAGATATCACTAGTCGTGTAAATCAAATCAAAGCTCAAATTGAAAACACAACCTCTGAATACGATAAAGAAAAATTACAAGAGCGTTTAGCGAAATTAAGTGGCGGTGTAGCTGTACTTTATGTAGGTGCTGCAACAGAAACTGAAATGAAAGAAAAGAAAGATCGTGTGGACGATGCTTTACACGCTACACGTGCTGCTGTTGAAGAAGGCATTGTACCAGGTGGTGGTGTTGCATACATCCGTGCAGTAGCAAGCTTAGACAAATTAAAAGGTGCTAACGATGACGAAAATACAGGTATTCAAATTGTACGACGTGCAATTGAAGAGCCATTGCGTCAAATTGTTAAGAATAGCGGTATCGAAGGTTCAATTGTTGTACAAAAAATCAAAGAAGGAAAAGACGACTATGGTTTTAACGCAAGAACTGAAGTATTCGAAAATTTATTCAAGGCAGGCGTAATCGACCCAACAAAAGTATCGAGAGTAGCTTTGGAAAATGCAGCTTCAATTGCATCTATGTTGTTAACAACTGAATGTGTAATTGCAGACAAACCTGCACCAGCAGCTGCTCCACAAGGTGGCGGACATGCTCCTGATATGGGCGGTATGGGTTACTAAAATATAAACACAATCGCTTTGTAAACATAAAAAAAGCCTCAGTAAATGCTGGGGCTTTTTTATTTTAATTTTTTTTGTTTAAATAAAGCATCAATCGCTATACTCCTTTTTTTGTAAAGTATAACTGATATCCTTTAGCTAATAATAATTGAGCTATACCATATGTTAACATTGTCACCAAACCAATATTTGTAATTGGATGGTGTTTTGACCAATCAAATTTATTAAAGGCCAATACAGTATCAGAAGCAATAAAAAATAACATACCTGGAAACCAAAATAATTTGGATATCAGCTCCCCTTTTGTATTCCCGCCTGCATGTATTGCCATCAAAGCGGCAGAACATATTAATGCCATGTATACCAAAATTGGATATATTAAACTTCCCATTGCCGATTGCAATTTGAAGTATATAAACAAACAAAAAGCAACTAAAAGAATAGTAAATAAAATTAATTTTTTTGATTTTGGTTGTTGAATAGAATTGATTTTTGCAAACATTAAAATATTAAAAACATGCGTTGTCATAAACGCAACCATCCCAATGATAAATAAATTTTCATAGGTTAACAATACATCCCCTAAGAAAGAACCAAGCATAGCAAGCATTACATACCATTTTCCTTTTGGCGCACTTTCTAATTGATTTTGGGCAGTTAAATACACCATCAAAGTGGGTAATAACAATATCTTGGTAATAAATTGAAGAGTACTAAATTCTATCCCTAATATTTGACTGTATAAATGAGCAGATAATAAAAGGATATACATTGTAATCCCCCATTTTTGAATAATCAATTTCATAAATTACTAGTATTATTATTAATTAAAAGTACGTCATGAGTCGTATATTATACTCCCCTTTTCATAAATTTGCTACATGATAAGCCAAGAGGAGGAGAAATTTTACAAACAATGGGAAAAAGAACGTTTACAACCTAACTACAGAAGACGTGCTTTTTTAAGGGGATTAAGTGTAGGTTTAAGTTTAGGCATTTTGGTGATGTTAATCTCTGCCATGGGTTGGTATGAAAGAGCACATATGGTTTCCAATAGCTGGGGTAATGAAATTTGGGTTATTATTGCTATTATAACCATATCGGTGGGATTTGCTTGGCTATACCAACAATTTACTACCGAAATGAACGAGCAAAGGTTTCAAGAATTAAAAAATATAAAAAACAAAAAATGATCAATTTTACTCAAAAATCAATCAAAATGGGGCATTTTTCTCAAATTTTACGCGTTTTTACCGTATTTTTTGCAATTATGGCACTAAATGCATGTAGCAAATCTGGTGCTAGTGAACAAGAGCAGATGATTTCATATGCAAAAGCAAATAGCATTAACTATACAACCGATGCAAGCGGTATTTTATATGAAATTATCACTCCGGGCAATAGCACTAAACCTACTGTAAATAACACAATAACAGTGACTTATGTAGGCAAATTAATGAATGGAAATCAATTTGATGCAGGAACCATTACCTATGGGTTAAATCAACTAATACCTGGATGGCAAATAGCTGTACCAAAAATTGGGGTTGGTGGAGAAATTAAAGTGTTAATACCCTCTTCATTGGGTTATGGTTCGGCAGGGGCTGGTTCCATTCCTGGGAATGCACCTTTGTACTTTAACATCAAGCTTTTAGGCGTAAAATAATGGCTTTTTGCCCTTAATTTTCAAGTGGTTTCCACTATATTTGCCGACTAAAAATCAGTTAACCAAACTATTATGCAACTCAAAGGATTAGTGCGCTTTTTTGCTATTGCGCTTATTTTAATTTGTATCTATCAATTGTCATTTACTTATTTCGTAAATAAACACGAATCGGCTATGGATGCTAAGGCATCTGCTTGGGTAAAGAAATTCCCTAAAGCAGAGCAGGCTTACCCTGGTGACAAGGAAAAACAATCGTTTTATAACGATAGTCTAAATGAATTAAAGAAAAATTATTTCAAAAGATTATTAGACAGTACAAAAGAAACCAAATTATTCTTTGGCTTAACCACTTATGGTTCTGCAAAAGAAAAAGAATTAATGCTAGGTCTTGATTTACAAGGTGGAATGAGTGTTACCATGGAAGTAAGTATAGACGGTCTTATTAAATCCTTATCGAATTATTCAAAAGATCCTGCCTTCAATACTGCTTTAAATAATGCAGTAGTTAAAAAAGCAAATAGCAGTGCCGACTTAATTACTTTGTTTATGGAAGAATATAACAAAGTAAGTCCTCAAGGAAAATTGGCACCATTGTTCGCAAATGCACTTCGTAAGAATGATAATACCCCTAAATTCAATGCCACTAATCAAGAAGTGGAAGCATATTTAAGAGAAAAATCAAAAGCTGCTTTTGAGTCCACAGTTAATATTATTTCAAAGCGTATTGATAAATTTGGGTTAGCCTCTCCTAATATAAATCCTAATCCAAGCAAAGGAATTATAAATATTGAATTAGCTGGCGTAACCGACAAAGAAAGAGTGAGAGCTAATTTGCAGTCAACTGCAAACTTACAATTCTTTGAAGTGTACACTGTAGAAAATAGAGATGTAGTAAATGCGTTAAATGCTGCAGATAAAGCAATTGAATTAAGTTTATCAGGTGTTAAAGATACAAGTGGCGCCGTTAAAGTAGACAGTTCTGTATTGGCTGCTAATAAAAATCCTTTAAAGATTTTAAACGTTTCTCAACCAAGTCAAGATCCAAAATCTGGTCAATTATATTTTCCAAGCACCATTGGATACGTAGCCAAAAAAGATACTGCAAAATTAAACGCATATCTAGCATTGCCAGAGGTTAAATCTAAATTTCCTTCTAACCTAGTATTCATGTATGGTAAAGTGGAAGATGAAGTAGATGTTAAAGTAAAAGACATCTTCCCTCTTTATGCTGTAAAAACTTTGGAAAATGGTCAATCTGAATTAGAGGGTGATATCGTCGAAAGTGCATCAGTTGGTACGAATGAAATGGGTAAGATTGATATTAAAATGAACATGAAGCCTGAGGCAACTGCCATTTGGGCAAAAATGACTACTAGAAACATTCGTAAACCAATAGCAATTGTATTGGATAATACTGTATACTCTGCTCCGAATGTAAATGATGCCATTACAACAGGTAGCTCATCAATTAGTGGAAACTATACTATTAAAACTGCTCAAGATTTGGTAGATATATTAAAAATTGGTGCTTTACCAGCTACTGCTAAAATTGTACAGTGGCAATCTATTGGTGCAACATTAGGTAAGTCAACAGTAGAAGGTGGTTTAATGTCATTTGGTATTGCCTTCTTAGTAATTTTTGCATTAATGTTATTATATTTTAATACAGGTGGTTGGGTTGCAAATATTGCTTTAGTATTAAACTTATTATTTACTATTGGTATTTTAAGTGCGTTAGGTTTTACTTTAACAGCACCTGGTATCGCTGGTTTAGTATTAACCATTGGTATGGCTGTGGACACCAACGTAATTATATTTGAAAGAATTAAAGAGGAATTAACTAAAGGTAAAAGTTATCAATTAGCAGTAACAGATGGTTATAGACGTTCTATGTCTCCAGTATTGGATGCACACGTTACTA
>JALQXE010000160.1 GCA_023263235.1 Sediminibacterium sp.
GATTTTATAACACGCATTATCAATATCTTCTTCAATTATTGAAGATAATTTTTCTTTTAATCCAATGTTTGGAACATTGACGTTAAATTCTTCACAAAGAAGAACTAACATTTCTTTTTTTTCTTTTTCACTCATTGATTCAAAATAAAACGGTTACCATTCGTGATTATGGTCGTGGTATTCCTTTAGGAAAAATTGTTGACGTCGTTAGTAAGATAAATACCGGTGCGAAATACGATAGTAAAGCTTTTCAAAAATCGGTAGGCCTTAATGGTGTGGGTACCAAAGCGGTGAATGCTCTAAGCGAGGATTTTACAGTGACTGCATTTAGAGAAGGAAAAACAAGATCGGCTAGTTTTCAAAAAGGACAGTTAATCAACGAAACCAAAGAAACAAAGACAACAGAGCAAAATGGTACTTTGGTAAGTTTTACACCAGATGGAACGGTGTTTAAAAACTATCATTTCATTTATGAATACATAGAAAGTCAGCTTTGGAATTATTGTTATTTGAATGCTGGATTAGTAATTCATTTTAACGACAAAAAATTTGTAAGTAAAAATGGATTGTTGGATTTGTTAGAACGTAAAACCAATCCCGATGAATTAAGATATCCCATTGTTCATTTAAGTGGAGAGGATATTGAGGTGGCCATTTCACATAATAATGATTATGGTGAAGATATTTTTTCATTTGTGAATGGACAGTATACCACCCAAGGAGGTACCCATCAACAAGCTTTTAGAGAAGCATATGTAAAAGTGATACGTGATTTTTACAAAAAAGATTATGAAGCTTCCGATATCAGAACCAGTATCGTAGCAGCGGTATCGGTGCGCGTACAAGAGCCCGTTTTTGAAAGTCAAACCAAAACAAAATTGGGTTCTCAAAACGTTGCTGATGGTGGGCCAAGTATGAAGAATTTTGTTACCGAATTTCTTGCAAAAGAATTAGACAATTTTTTACATCGTAACCCAACTACTGCAGAAGCGCTTAAAAAACGAATTGAACAAAACGAAAGAGAACGAAAAGAATTGGCGGGCATTAAAAAATTAGCAAACGAAAGAGCGAAGAAAGCCAATTTGCATAATAAAAAATTAAGGGACTGTCGCGTTCACTTAAATGACGACTTGCCTTCAAAGAATAAAGAAATGTTTATTGCTACGCAACAAGCAAGTACTTTATTTATTACCGAAGGAGACTCTGCAAGTGGAAGTATTACAAAATCGCGTAATGTAGATACGCAGGCAGTTTTTAGTTTACGTGGTAAGCCTTTAAATGCGTTTGGTTTAACCAAAAAAGTGGTATATGAAAATGAGGAGTTTAATTTATTACAACATGCCTTAAATATTGAAGAAGGATTGGAAGGTTTGCGTTACAACAACATTGTCATTGCTACGGATGCCGATGTGGATGGTATGCACATACGTTTATTAATGCTAACATTCTTTTTGCAATTTTTTCCCGACTTAGTTAAGCGAGGTCATGTATTTGTATTGGAGACGCCACTGTTTCGAGTACGTAACAAGCAAAAGACCATTTATTGTTATGACGAAAATGAAAAACAAAAAGCCATTAACGAATTAGGAAGTAAACCCGAAATTACACGATTCAAAGGTTTGGGTGAAATTAGTCCTGAGGAGTTTGGGAAATTTATAGGAGGTGATATAAAGTTAGCTCCAGTTATTTTAGAACAAGGTGACCATATACAACATTTGTTGGAGTATTATATGGGAAAAAATTCACCTGAAAGACAGGACTTCATTATCAATAATTTAAAAGTTGAATTAGATAAAGCGCATGATACACATAGTATTTAACACAGCAGATATCGCTGCCTTGGAAGCTGCCATTGAATTGGATGAGACCTTAGCTGGGAAAGTTATTGAAATTAAAGATGACTATGCCGTTGGGCCTTTATTAGATATTTATGAGACAGCAGGTTATCAAGCACGTCGTGATTGGTGGCAAAATGTTTTGGAAAATTCTCCTTATACAGATCAATTAGACATTGTAGATGATAAGTTAACTGTTCATCATTTAATGAATGCATTAAATCATGATGAAAATGAAGTGCTTTGGATTTGGATGGGCCAAAATGCGCATGATGTTGCTGGTTATTATTGGTTAATGAGTCAGTTTAAAGAATACCAAGGACGTATTCAGGTTTTGTACCTAAACAATCTTCCTTTTTTAAATGAAAAAGGGCAACTTTTTTATCCCAGTTATTTAAGCCAAATACAGCCAAAGGAATTTTTAAAAGCAAAAAAATTAGCAAGACCTATAACTTTAAGCGAATTTGAATTAGATCCGGATGAATGGAAAAAATTATGCCAAGAAAATGAAGGTGTTCGTTTCTTGGAGGGCGGGAAAAAATTAGTGAGTATGCAAATTGGTTGTTATGATAAAGAAATTTTATCCCTTCTTACCAAGAATGCACAAAAACTACCAAGTGCATTAAATAATATCATGGCCAAGTTGAAAGTTAAATTAGGGGATACATTTATTGTATTTCGCTTAAAGTCATTGGAAGAAGCAGGTAAAATTGTATTTGTAGGCGATTGGAATAAGGGGTGGAAGGATATGGTGGTACAAATGCCTGGTGGAAGTGAAACTATAGTGGATGTTGAGGCGGAATAAATAAAATAAAATCTAAAACAATGAGTGTAAAAATTTTTCCCATAAATCTGAAAGCCTCAGATGAGCGTGGAGCACTTCATTATTTTAGTACTGATCGAACTGGTGAATTTTTATTGGTATATAGAAATGCAGGTTCGGTAAGTGGGCAACATTATCATAAGGGTAATTCGAGAGGTAAAAATCCTGAGGACATGCTTCTGGTGCAGGGTAAAGCAAATCTTCACTGGAAGGATTTAAAAACAAACCAAGAAGAAACAGTTGAAATAGTTGCACCTAGCAGGGTATTCATTCAAGCAAATGTTTGGCATGAGTTAACGGCAATTACCGATATTGTTTTTGTTGAATTAAATAGTTTAGCAGACGGTAGTGAAGACACATACCGACTATAATGAACTTTAAATAAGTTCAAATTAAGATTAGTTATGGCAAAAGAGAAAAATTTAGGAAGGGTAACTGAGAATGAATCGGGTGTACAAGGCCAATATAAAAATTGGTTCTTGGATTATGCATCTTATGTAATTTTAGAAAGAGCGGTACCTGCAATTGAAGACGGATTAAAACCAGTACAACGTAGAATCTTACATGCCATGAAAGAGATGGATGATGGAAGATTCAACAAAGTGGCAAACATTATTGGACAAAGTATGCAATATCACCCGCATGGTGATGCCAGTATAGGTGATGCATTAGTGAATATTGGTCAAAAGAATTTACTCGTGGAAACCCAAGGAAACTGGGGGGATGTAAGAACGGGCGATTCTGCTGCTGCCTCAAGATATATTGAAGCCCGATTAAGCAAATTTGCTTTGGAAGTTGCATTTAATGCTAAAACAACCGAATGGGCATTAAGTTATGATGGTCGAAAGAACGAACCTGTAACATTACCTATGAAGTTCCCTTTGTTATTAGCACAGGGTGCAGATGGAATTGCGGTTGGACTTTCAACCAAAATATTACCTCATAACTTTAATGAGTTATTAGAAGCTAGCATTAAACATTTAAGGGGTCGTAAATTTGAATTGTTGCCTGATTTTCAAACCGGAGGCGTGATTGACGCTTCCAATTACAATGATGGAAAACGAGGTGGTAAAGTTAGGGTGCGTGCTCATATAGAAGAATTAGATAAAAAAACACTATTAATTAAAGACGTACCCTATAGTGTAACTACTACCCAGTTAATGGAAAGCATTACTAAAGCCAACGATCAGGGTAAAATCAAAATTAAAAAAGTAACCGATGTTACTGCTGCAGAAGTAGAAATTCAAATTGATTTAGCTACAGGTATTTCACCTGATATTACCATTGATGCTTTATACGCATTTACCGATTGTGAAATTAGCCTTTCACCAAATGCTTGTGTAATTGTTGACAATCGCCCTCAATTTTTGGGAGCGAGTGATTTATTGAAACATTCTGTTGAACATACCAAGGGTTTGTTAAAAGCCGAATTAGAGATTCAATTAAAAGAATTAGAAAACAAATGGCATTTTACCAGTCTGGAAAAAATATTCTTCGAAGAAAAAATTTATCAAGAACTAGAGAAGAAGCATTTAAACTGGGAAAAAGTAATTGATGCAATTGACAAAGCTTTTGAACCTTTTAAGAAGAAATTTAAAAAACCTATTGAACGAGAAGATTTATTAAAATTAACGGACAAGCCTGTTCGCCGTATTTATAAATTAGACATTGAAGACTTAATACAACAAATTAAAGAAATTGAAGCGAGTATAAAAGAAACTAAGCATCATTTAGATAATTTGGTGGATTATGCAGTAGCCTATTATGAAGGTTTACAAAAAAAGTATGGTAAGGGTAAAGAACGAAAAACGGAGATTAAGGAATTTGATACGATTCAAGTAAAACAAGTTGCTATTGCCAATACTAAACTATACATTAATAAAGCCGAAGGCTTTATTGGTACTGGTTTAAAGAAGGATGAATTCTTATGTGATTGTACCAACTATGATGATATTATTGCATTTACGAAGTCGGGTATCATGAAAGTAGTAAAGGTTTCTGATAAGGTATTTATTGGCAAGGATATTATTCATGCAGCTGTATTTCAAAAAAATGATGAACGTACCACTTATAATATGGTGTATGTGGACGGTGCAAGTGGAATTAGTTATGCTAAACGTTTTAATGTAACGGGTGTGACACGTGATAAGGAATATCCATTGGCAAAGAGTGCTGAAAAATCGAAAGTCCATTATATGTCTGTAAATGCCAATGGCGAAGCAGAATCTGTAAAAATAATTTTAAGCCCAAATTGTTCTGCTAGAATTAAAGAGTTTGATTTTTATTTTGAAACGCTAGAAGTAAAAGGCAGAAGTAGTGTTGGTAATCAAGTAACAAAGTATCCCATTAAAACCGTTCGATTAAAAGAAGCTGGAAAAAGTACTTTGGTGGGAAGGAAATTATGGTTTGATGATAAGTTTGGTCGTTTAAATAGCGAAGAAAAAGGAATTTACTTAGGCACTTTTGAAGATGAAAAACTTTTAGTTTTTACAAAGGATGGATATTATGAAGTTACGGATACTGAGCAGTCTCAGCGTTTTGATCCAGAAAAAGTATTGTTTATTGAAAAGTTTAATCCCGAAAAAGTAGTAACCGCTGTCTATTTAGATAAAGACAAATTACAGTTCAACATTAAAAGATTCAAAATTGAAACTACTACTTTACGTACGCCATTTAGTTGTATTAAAGAAGGGAATGGTAATTATTTAGCAGCAGTTACAACTGCCATTGAACCTATTTTAGTTGTGAATACGGGTAAAGGGGCTCAAATTAGAAAAGCTAAATTTAAAGTAAGCAAGATTGTTGATATTATGGGTTGGAAAGCCGTAGGAACCAAATTGACAGATTTTAATAAGTCTATTGAAATGGAATGGGAAACCAAGGTAGTGATTAAAGATCCAAACGACGAACAACCAGAATTGTTCTAATTTTATAAAAAGGCTAGCAACCATAAACTAAATAACATGTCAACCATTAATGTAGGTCAATTTAATCTGATGCGTGTAGACCGAAAGGTAGACTTTGGTTTTTATATGGATGATGGTGGAGAGGGTATATTGTTACCTAAGCGTTTTGTTCCTTCTGGTTTGCAAGTAGGAGATACCATTAGCGTATTTGTATATCATGATTCTGATAACCGTTTGATTGCTACTACTCAAGAGCCTTTTGCTGTTGTTGGAGATATTGCTGCTTTGAAAGTGGTGGAAGTTACACGTCAAGGTGCATTTATGGACTGGGGATTGATGAAAGATGTTTTTGTGCCCGCATCTCAACAGCTTTCAACCATGCGTTTAGGTGGTAAATATTTAGTAAAACTATATATAGATAAACAAACAGGCAGGGTTGCTGCAACCGAAAAAATAGACAATCAAATAAGCAATGATTTTTTAACGGTAAAAGAAGGAGAGAAAGTAAAAGTGCAGGTGTATCGTGAATCAGAAATTGGATACGTAGTAATTGTAAATGGCCTACATCAAGGGTTGGTATATAAAAATGAAGTTTTTACCCATTTACATATAGGACAATTCATAGACGAAGCATTTGTAAAGAAAATTAGAGAAGACAATAAATTAGATATTGGTATTGGTAAACAAGGTGTTGAAAAATTAGATGGTGATCAACAAACCATCATGAAGTTGCTTAAATTGCATAAAGGATTTTTACCTTATCATGATAAATCCAGTCCTGATGATATTTATGCATTTTTTGCAATGAGTAAAAAAGCATTTAAAATGAATGTTGGTATTTTATATAAGTCTAAATTAATTACCATCGAAGAGAATGGAATTCGTTTAGTTGAATCAGCCGATAATGTAGCCAATGCGAAAGCAAACGGGGGACATCCGCTTTAAAAAATTTGAAGAAATAAAAAATTTAATATAAATTATATTTTATGTCAAAAGAGGTATTTATAGTAGCAGCTGTAAGAACACCCATTGGATCATTTGGTGGTGCATTAAAGTCCCTTTCTGCCACTGCACTTGGTTCCATTGCCATTAAAGGTGCTATGGATAAAATAAATTTACATCCCAACGAAGTTGATGAAGTTATAATGGGTTCTGTCATTCAGGCTGGACTTGGACAGGCACCTGCAAGACAAGCTAGTAAAGGAGCGGGACTTCCAAATAAAGTAATAGCAACAACTGTTAATAAGGTTTGTGCCAGTGGAATGAAAGCCATTGCTATGGCTGCTCAAAATATATTATTGGGTGATGCAGATATAGTTGTAGCGGGAGGTATGGAGAGTATGAGTAATGTTCCATTTTATAATTCCAGCCAAAGGTGGGGGCATAAATATGGCGATATTAGCATGCAGGATGGTCTAGCAAAAGATGGTTTAATAGACGTATATGATCAGGTAGCAATGGGTAATTTCGCTGACGTATGTGCTAAAGAACATGTTATTTCTAGAGCCGATCAGGATGCTTTTGCAATTTCAAGTTATAAAAAATCACAAACCGCAATTGAAAGTGGTTTGTTTGAAAATGAAATAGTTCCTGTTGCAATACCTCAGCGAAAAGGAGAGCCCATTATTGTTTCAAAAGACGAAGAGCCTTTTAATGTTAAATTTGATAAAGTTGGGCAACTTAATCCCGCTTTTACAAAAGATGGAACTGTTACTGCGGCCAACGCCAGTACTATGAATGATGGCGCTGCTGCATTAATTTTAATGAGTGGAGAAAAATTAAAAGAATTAGGTTTAACGCCAATTGCAAAAATTATAAGTTATGCCGATGCGGAGCAAGATCCTAAATGGTTTACAACCACACCCGCCCTTGCCATACCAAAAGCATTAGCCAAAGCGAAACTCACCACTGATCAAATTGATTATTTTGAATTTAACGAAGCCTTTTCAGTTGTTGGAATAGTAAATACACAGTTATTAAAACTTGATGCCAATAAAGTAAATGTAAATGGAGGTGCTGTCTCTTTAGGACATCCATTAGGTTGTAGTGGAGCAAGAATTGTAGTTACACTTATTAATGTTTTACAACAAAACAATGGACATTATGGAGCTGCTGCAATTTGTAACGGAGGAGGCGGAGCCAGTGCTTTAATAATTGAAAAAATTTAAGCGCCAGCTTGTTCAATAATTTCGTCCATCATTATTCCATAGTGGCTTTCATCATAAGTGCATTCTCCATTCTTTATTAGTAATACCTGAGGAGATTCGTGATGTACTTGAAATTTTTCGGCTATAGCACTTGAAACAGGTCTAAAATTTAAAAGGTCTAAATAGTAAAAATCTATATTATCGGGTGCTTCGGAACGTTCAAATCTAGAAAATGCCATTTTTGAAATACTACAAGTGGTGCTATGTTTAAAAATTACTTGAGGTTTTGAAAATGAAGCCGCTTTAATTTCATCAAGTTGCTCAATCGTATTTAGTGTAATCCAGTTCATATCCTTGTTTTTAGCATAAATTGAGCCATAAAATTAATCAATTATGATTAACTTCGGAGCATAATAAATTTTATGCCATTATCATTAGTAAGACCAATATGCTTTATTGATTTAGAAACAACTGGAATTAATGTAAGCACGGACAGAATAGTTGAAATTGCCATTGTAAAAATTGGATTAGATGGTACTAAACAAGTAAAACGAAGATTGGTAAATCCTGAAATGCCCATTCCAGCAGCTAGTTCTAACGTGCATGGTATTACCGATGAAATGGTAAAAGATGCGCCTAGTTTTAAAACGCTTGCAAATGAGATTAAACAATTTATAGAAGGCTGTGATATTGGAGGTTACAATAGTAATCGTTTTGATGTACCCATGTTAAATGAAGAATTTTTAAGAGCAGGTATTAGTGTAGATATTGAAAGCAGAAAATTATTAGACGTTCAAAAAGTATTTCACATGATGGAACAAAGAACCTTGAGTGCTGCTTATCAATTTTACTGTCATAAAACATTAGAAGATGCACATACGGCCGAAGCAGATGCAACAGCCACTTGGGAAATTTTAGAGGCACAAATTGAAAGGTATCCTCAAATTGGAAATACAGTGGAATCCATTGTTAAATTTACAGGAGAAGACGAGATTATAGATTTTGCTCGAAGATTGGTTTATGAGAACGGAGTTGTGGTTTTCAATTTTGGCAAACACAAAGGGAAATCGGTTATTGAAGTGTTAAGAGATGAGCCACAGTACTATGATTGGATCATGAAAGGTGATTTTGCCCTTCATACCAAGCAGAAATTGACTGAAATACTAAATAAGTCTATATTAAATAAATAATATATATAAGGGTATTTTGAGCACTATTTTGTACTTTTAATATATTCCACCCCCAAATAATTAAAGTGAAAAAAATTGTTTTAATACCTACTTACAATGAAAAAGAGAATATAGCCTCAATAATTGATGCTGTATTGTCTTTCGAAACGGGGTACCATATACTTGTTATTGATGATGGTTCGCCAGATGGTACTGCTAATATTGTAAGAAATATTATGCAAGAACATCCTGAAAAGGTTTATTTAGAATGTAGGGCTGGAAAATTAGGTTTGGGAACGGCATATATACATGGCTTTAAATGGGCTTTAACAAATAGGTATGATTACATCATTGAAATGGATGCCGATTTTTCACATAATCCAAAGGACTTAGACCGTTTGTGTGCAGCATGTGATGCAGGAGCAGATGTAGCTGTAGGAAGTAGATATGTAAAAGGGGGAGCCACTGAAAATTGGCCTTTAGATAGAAAAATATATTCGCAAGGTGGGTCTGCATATACAAGAATAATTACTGGTATGCCCGTTAAAGATCCTACTGCAGGATTTGTTTGTTATAAAAGAAAAGTACTAGAAACCATTAATTTGGATCATATTAAATTCATTGGGTATGCATTCCAAATTGAAATGAAATTTGCTAGTTGGAGACTAGGATTTAAAATCAAAGAAGTGCCTATTAAATTTGTTGATCGTAAAATTGGGATAAGTAAAATGTCCAAAGGTATTATAAAAGAAGCTATTAAGGGTGTTTTAAACATGCAATGGTTGTATATTACTGGACGCTATATTAAATACATTAAGCGTGACTAGTTTCAAGAAATCATTAATACAACTTCATCTTTTTGTTTTTTTAGCAGGTTTGACGGGTCCAATAGGAAATTTAATCCAGTTGAATGGATTAAATCTAGTAATGTATAGAATGGGTATTACTTCTTTAGTAACCTTGTTAATGTATACTTTTATTAAAAATAAAATTGCCATTACAAAAAAAACAAAATGGCAAATTTTTGGGGTTGGTGTTTTAATTTCAATGCATTGGGTGTTATTTTACACTAGCATTAAATTGTCAAATGTATCTATTGGCCTTGTTTGTTTATCGAGTGTAGCTCTTTTTACTTTATTATTAGATCCCATTTTTACAAAACAAAAAATAAAATGGCAAGACTTTACAATTGCTTTTATAAGTTTAATAGGAATACTATTTATTTTTCAGTTCGACGTTCAATTTAGAAAAGGCATTGCTGTAGGATTGGGTTCTTCTTTTATTGCGGCTTTATTTACTCAGTTTAATAAGAAGCTAACACAGCATAATCAGCCACAGACCATACAAACTTTTCAAATGCTTGGGGGCTTTTTATTTTTAGCATTGATTGTACTCATTTCAAGCGGAGTTACTCATGTTAATATTCCAATACCATCAAAAATTGACTGGGCATGGTTAATAATTTTGTCACTGGTTTGCACAGTTTGGTCTAATTATTTAATGCTTTCTTCTTTAAAGCTTATTAGTCCTTTTACTATGAATGTCACCTTAAACTTAGAACCCGTTTACGGAATTCTTATCTCTTTTATTGTTTTTCAAGAGCACAAACAATTGGGGTTAAGTTTTTATACAGGTTTTTTTCTTATTGCAATGTCTGTGCTCATTCAAATGTACAGAGTCATTAAAATTCCCAAATAAATCCAAATGTAGGAGTTACAAATACTCTGTTGCTATTTGTTAATGTTGGTATAGCATTAGATCCATCTTTTTTAATGGCTTTGCCGTCGGTAGTTTTAAAGCTGCCATCAGGGTTGGCTTCAAATGTATATACACTTGGTGAAACACTATTGCTACCATACCAATTTGTGATATCTAAGAAAAAGTCGATGGTTGTTTTTCTGTAATTATATTTTTTATCAATCCTTAAGTCACTTGAATGGAAGTTGGGTAATCGAAGTGTATTTATTTTACTATAATCCAATACCCCTAAACCCTGCGTTAAGAAATTGATTCTACTTGCTTCATTATTATAAGGGGTATAAGGTGTTCCTCCTTGAAATCTAAACTTTAATCCTAATTCCCAGTTTTTATTGAACTTGTATCCTCCTGTTAAACTTAATACATGAATATTTTCCCAAGAACTTTTAATATATTCTCCTTTTAAATTGGTATATGAACTTCTAAAGAAACTATAACTAGCTACACCAAAAAAACGATCAGTTAATTTTTGTTGAGCAAAAAGTTCGTAACCATAACTACGTCCTAAACCTGTACTTGAAATTGGCTCGTTACCAAGAATGTTGAAATCGGCACCTAAATTAGATAAACTTAACCCTTTTTGAATACTAATTGGTACGTTAAAATATTTTTTATAAAAAACCTCTGCTGTGAATCTTGTGGATTCGCTAGGTATATATTCAAAGCCTGCTACATAGTGGTTTGCCCCAATATAAGCAGCTTCTTTGTTTACGTAATTGCCATTAAGGTCTTTAAATCCTAAAGCTGTATTAGGAGCTACTTTATAGTATCTGCCCAATGAAGCATTTAAGTTAATTTTATCTGTGAGCACGAAACTCAAACCAATTCTTGGAGAAAGTCGGTTATAAAATGCTCGACCAGCAGTATTAAAACCGTTTCCATCGGTTCTGATACCTGCACTAATACCTAATCGGTTGTTAAATGCTCTTTTCCCAATTTGAAAAAATGCTCCATATTTTCTATAATTTAAATTGGTGGCGTATTGATAGTAATTAGGGGCGGGTAAATAAAATGGGTATAAAGCACTATCTATATAAGGTTTAGGCAATAATTGATATGTAGTATTATCGTATTCTATGAACTGAAGATTTGCACCTGTTGTCCATTTTAAACCTAAGAAACTTTTAGTAATGTCAAAGCGAATGTTATTTGATATATCATTTGATGTATAATCAAATGTTTTCTCACCTTTTATAGGATTTAAATTATCCTCATACTTTTCGTTTACGTTATTCAGGTGAGAACGACTTATACTCATATTCCAATATCCTTTATTGATAAGTTTTTTTAAGGATGCTCCAACTGTATAACTCCATTGATTTATTGATGGAGCAACATTTAAAGCAAATCTCTTTTCGGGGGTAGAATTCTTTGGTGCAACGTAATAAAATTTGTCAATGGCTCCAATTCCTAAGAAGGTAAGTGTAGTTTTATTGTCTATTTGATGAGATACTTTGTATTGAAAATCCCAATAATTTGGACGAATCGGTAAATCCAATACATTAAAAAGAAATTGTAAGTAGCTTCGTCTTGCTGATAATAAAAAGGTTGTTTTACCAGATTTAGATAAAGGGCCTTCTAATGTACTTGCTACTTCGGTAGCACCTAAACGAAAATTACCTTGTATCTTTTCACTATTGCCTTTCTTTTGTTTGAATTCAAAAACCGATGATAAAGCGTTGTCATATTTAGCATCAAAGGCGGATGAAGATAACTTAACTTCATCAATAAACGATACGTTTAAGATTCCCTGTGGGCCGCCCGCACTTCCTTGAGTACTAAAATGATTAATAACAGGTATTTCAATACCATCTAAATAAAATACATTTTCATTAGGAGCACCGCCTCTTACAATAATATCGTTTCTAAATCCTGCACCTGTAGTTGCCGAACCCGTTACACCTGGTAATGTTTGTACTACTTTTGAAATATCAAAATTGCTGCCTGGACTTGACTTAATTTCTTCGGAGGTTAATTTTTGAATACTCAAAGGTGTTTCTAATGTGGCAGCACGAACCGATTTTTTTACATTTCCAACAACAACTTCTTTTAATGTTGTTTCAAGTGGCAATAATTCGGCAGTGATGTAATTTATATTACCAGAACCAACTATCACATTATATAAATGGTAAGGAATACTTCCCACATAATTTATTACAATGTGGTATTGTCCTGTTGGGATCCCTTTAAAAGAAAACTTACCTAAGCTATCACTTAGGGTTGTATAATTCGTATTTACGATTTGAATATTTGCACCAAGTAAAGGCTTTTGTGTGTTTTTATCTAGCACTTCACCCACTAAATTTCCTTTAGACTGAGCCCTGCCCATAAAAGGAATAAAAACAACAAAAACTAACAAATAAAATATCCTCATAAAACAACAAATTTTATATATTACAGAACAAAAATACACACAAAAAGTTGAGTTATTATTAATAATTATTTTAATATGAAAAATATATTTAGTTTTCTTGCAGTCTTTGTTTCATTTATATCTTTTGGGCAGAAAAAAGTATTGGATCATTCTGTATACGATAGTTGGGAAAACATAAGAGAGGTAGTTTACCAACCTCAGGGTAAATTCTTAAGTTATGTAATTGCCCCGCAAGAAGGAGATGCGTTATTAATCATTAATAATCGTTCCAATAACACAGATATTAAAATCCCAAGAGGTGCACAAGCTCAATTCACTGATGATGGACGATTTTTAATTGCTAAAATAAAGCCACTATTTCAGGAAACAAGAAAAGCAAAAATTGATAAAAAGAAACCAGATGAAATGCCAAAGGATAGTTTGGTAATAGTAAATTTAATGAATGGCTTTATAGATAAAATTCCTTCCATTAAATCATTTCAATTACCCACTAAGAGCAGTGATCAATTGGTTTATTTAAAAGATAAAAAAGGAGATATTAATAAAGAAGGAAGTGAATTAGTTTGGATGGATCTTAATTCGAAAATTTCGAAATCATTTAATAATATAGTTCAATATCAAATAAATCCAATGGGTTTATCATTGGCATTATATCAATTAAAAACAAAAACTACGCAAAACAAAATATTAATTGCTAGCATTTCGGATACAGTTCCTCAAACTATAAGTAGTAATTTTTATACGGCAACAGGTTTAAATTGGGATGAAAATGGTAAAACGCTAGCTTATTTAATTGAAAAAGATAGTGCCGATAAAGCGTTACAAAAAAACTATGCATTAGCTGTTTATAAGTTTGGATATGATTCAGCAAAAAGAGTAGAGGCAAGGACAAATAAAGCCCTTCCTTTAAATTATACGATTGGAGGTGAAAAAAAATTAAAATTTAGTAAATCTGGTAATATTTTAGAGTTAGGTATTCAACCAATTCTACCAGCAAAAGATACTAGTTTACCAGAGTTTGAAAGAGCCGTATTAGATATATGGCATTATAATGATGCAGCATTACAAACGGTACAGGTTAAAAATTTAGAATCAGATTTAAAAGCGACAGAACCTGTTTTGTATGAAATAAACAATGATAAATTTATTTATTTAGGTAAAATAAAGGATCGAAATATAATTAGTACACAGGAAGGTGATGGCACAATAAGTTATGCTATTCAAGATTCTAGCTATGAAATTCCTTCACAATGGCAGGGATATAGTTTAAAAGATATTTATCAAATAAATAACCAAAATGGACAACGTAGCTTAATTCAAAAAGGCTGGAAAGGAAGACTAATATCCAGTGCATATGATGGCAGCCACTTGGTATATTATGATGAGGCTGTAAAAAAATATTTTGCATACGATAGTAAAACGCAAAAAAAGACAGTGCTTGCAAAAGACATCAAATTTCCATTATATGATGAGGATAATGATGTTCCAGATGATCCAAGTGCATATGGAATTGCAAAGTGGTTAGATAATAATGAGACTTTCATATTATATGATAGATATGATTTGTGGCTTGTAGATGCTAGTGGAAATAAACCTTCATTAGCACTTACTAATGGTAGGCCAAGTAAAACAGTGTATCGTTTTGTAGAGACAAACGATGATCGAAAGGTAATTACTTTAAGTGATAGTTTATTAATTAAAGGATTTTCAGAAATTGATAAATCCGAGTCCTTAGCACTATTAACATTGGGTAATAATAAGTTTACCCTTTTAAATAAAATTCCTATGCACTTTACAGGTATCGAAAAGGCAAAGTATACCTCCGATTTTATTGTTTTGCAAGAAGATGAGAAAACTTCACCAAATTTATTCCCTTATCAACTTTTGTCTATTGCACAAACACCAAAACCTATCACTCAAATTAACGAACAACAAAAAGAATATAATTGGTTAACAACTGAATTAGTAAGCTGGAAAGCATATACTGGTAAGAAAGCGGAAGGAATTATGTATTATCCCGAGGACTTTAATCCTAAAAAGAAATATCCAATGATTGTTTACTTCTATGAAAGAAACAATCAAACTTTGCACAACTATTTGGCGCCTTCTCCAACGCCTTCACGTTTGAACATACCTTTTTTTGTAAGTAGGGGTTATATTGTTTTTGTGCCTGACATCTGGTATCAAAAAGGATACCCTGGACAAGGCGCTTATGATTATATTTTAAGTGGTACCAGAGCCATGGTACAAAAAGGGTTTATTGATAGTACTAAAATTGGACTACAGGGTCAAAGTTGGGGTGGATATCAAATTGCATATTTAATTAATAAAACTAATTTATATGCAGCTGCTTGGGCAGGTGCTCCAGTTGTAAATATGACGAGTGCCTATGGTGGTATAAGATGGGGCCCAGGTATTGTTAGACAATTTCAATATGAAAAAACGCAAAGCCGTATTGGGGCAACTTTATGGGAGCGCCCCGATTTATATATTCAAAATTCTCCATTGTTTTCATTGCCTAAGGTAACAACGCCACTGGTGATTATGAGCAATGATGCTGATGATGCTGTGCCTTGGTATCAAGGGATTGAATATTTTACTGCTATGCGTAGATTAAATAAAAAAATATGGATGCTTGTGTATAATAATGAAGCACACAATTTAGTGGAGCGAAAAAATAGAAAAGATATTCAAATAAGAGAACAGCAATTCTTTGGGTGTGGCGCGGGTCGCGGGCAAAAAGCGTGTGCCCATTCCGGCCGC
>JALQXE010000121.1 GCA_023263235.1 Sediminibacterium sp.
GGAGACGGAGACCCCGACCTCGCCGTGGCCGTTCTGGGGGATGGTCACGGGCAGGTCATCTGGGTGGAAAACCTCGGCCCCGAGGGCTTTGAGGCCGACGTTCTGGCCGAGACGGCGGGCACGGCCAAGGTCGCCCTGGCCGACCTCGATGTCGATGGTGACCTCGACCTGGTCGCCCTGGGAACCCGCGAAGTGGTCGAACTGCTGGCGTTCGAAAACAAGGGCCTGGATGATTTTTGAAGGCACAGTTCTATTTAAATGTAATGTGTTCCAATGTTTCTTATTCATATGAAAACCCGGGAAAATAGCATCAGGATATTCATCTCTTTGTTCAATGATATCATCAGGTGTAGCTTTATAGTTCATGGTACTGGGCAGTGCTACTAAATCCAGGATGATAAATATTTTTCCCTTTGTTTTCATCACTAAATTATTTTCTCCAAATGGGAAACACTCTTCTGTTTCTGGAAGGGAAAGGGCGTATTCTCTTATTTCGTCTATCTCCATTTTATAATGAATATTTCTTCATTTGCTTATGCATGATGGAAAACCAAATAGGGGGAAATAAAGAAAGGACAATCATACCCGGGTAGCCCGTTGGCATTTGTGGCGCTTCCTCCATGTTTCTTAAAATTTGATATTTGCGAGATGCTAAGTAGTGGTGGTCACTGTGACGGCTTAATTCAAATAGCATTAATCTACCAATAACATGATTGCTATTCCAGCTATGATGGGGTTTTACCCTTTCATATAATTCACCTTCTCTTTTTTCTCTCCTTAAACCATAATGTTCAATATAGTTTACTGTTTCTAATAAGGTAGCACCTAATAACGCGGCACCCATAAAGTACAACATGATGGATAGACCAAAAAAATAATATATACTTAGAACAAATCCAATTTGAACTAGTTGGAATAAAAACATTTCGTTATTCAGCGCAGGCAAGATTTTGTTTTTCTTTTTAGCCTCATCAATGGCAATATGCCATGCACTTAAATAAGTACCTACAAAGGTTTGAATCCAAAAAGCATAAACGGTTTGCTTAAATTTAGCTGTGCTTGGGTCATGTGGGGTGGCTACATTTTTATGATGACCTTTATTGTGCTCAATAAAGAAGTGCATGTATAAACTAGTAAGTAATAATAACTTTGATAAAAATTGTTCAAATATATTGGTTCTATGTCCTAGCTCATGTGCTGCATTAATTCCAAAAGCACCACATAATAATCCCATGGCAACAACTCTACCAGCAATATCAACTCCCAATAAATCCTGATTAAAATTCCATAAGAAAATAAATAATAATAAATACTGCAAAGGCACTGTCATCCAAATTATAAAATCATAAAATTTATTTTCCTTGGCCAACTGTTCCTCAACTGCATCCAAATTTTTTGGATCAGGGGCTATAAATAATTCTAAAACAGGAATAAAAAAGAATACATAAATTAAAGGCACCCAACATAAAATACCTGTATTGTTAAATGCAAGGTAGCTTAACAAGTACATCACAAACGGGGTAGTGTATTTGAAGGATTTTATAAATGTATTCATACTTAAATGTATGATTTTTTTTAATGCTAATTCCCAAAAAGCACAAGCCTCAATCTGGACTTAATTATTCCACCGTCACCGACTTGGCAAGATTTCTTGGCTTGTCCACATCTATGCCCTTGTATATACCTACGTAATAACTTAATAATTGTAGAGGAATTACACTTAAAAGTGGGGCAATTACTTCATCAATATCAGGAACAAACATGATATTGTCCGACATGGTTGGTAAAATGCTATCACCATGGGTTGCCACGGCAATTACTTGGCCTTTTCTAGCTTTAATTTCTTGAATATTAGAAACTACTTTTTCATAATACATATCCTTAGTGGCTACAAATACGACCGGTAAGTTTTCATCCACCAATGCAATAGGACCATGCTTCATTTCGGCAGCAGGATACCCTTCGGCATGTATATAAGTGATCTCTTTTAATTTTAAAGCACCTTCTAAGGCAATTGGGAAGTTATAACCACGACCTAAATATAAAAAGTCACTTGCTCCTTTATATTGTTGCGCGATACTTTCAATTTTTGAAGTATCTGCTAAAATTTCTTTTACTTTTTCAGGAACGGATGCCAACTCATTAACCAAATGCACATAACGTTCATCACTAATGCTTCCTTTTGCTTTAGCCATTTTTAAAGCCATCATGGTTAATACAGCCAACTGGCCAGTGAATGCTTTTGTACTTGCTACACCAATTTCAGGTCCAGCATGTGTATAAGCACCTGCATTTGATAAACGCGCTATACTACTTCCAACGGCATTTACAACACCAAATATGAAAGCTCCTTTTTCTTTAGCACTTTCCAATGCTACTAAAGTATCGGCCGTTTCACCACTTTGTGAAATGGCAATAATTACATCACCTGGATGAATAACTGGATTCCGATATCTAAATTCAGATGCATATTCTACCTCTACAGGGATGCGACATAATTCTTCAATCATATATTCTGCTACTAATCCAGCGTGCCAACTGGTTCCACATGCCACAATCATAATGCGTGATGCTTTTGTTAAAGCTTCAATATGGTTATCTACGCCTGCCATTACAATTTGCTGTTGCTCATGTAATAACCTGCCTCTTAAGCAATCATAAATAGTTGCAGGTTGTTCAAAAATTTCTTTCAACATAAAATGGTCGTAGCCGCCTTTTTCAATTGCTGCTAATTCCATATCTAGTTTTTGAATAAAGGGTGTTTGCTTTTCGTTTCCTAAATTTTTTAAAATAAGTTCGTCTGCTTTTACAATTGCAATTTCATAATCATTTACATATACTACTTCCTTGGTGTATTCAATAATAGGAGATGCGTCACTTGCTAAAAAGTGTTCCCCTTTTCCAATGCCAATGACCAAAGGACTTCCTTTACGAGCAGCAATAATGGTTTCGGGATCATCTTGGTCAATTAATAAAATACAATAAGCCCCAACAATTCTCTTTAAAGCAATTCTTAAGGCTTCTTCTAAAGTACTTTTATTATTATCCTGAATGTCCTGAATAAAATTTAATAATACCTCCGTATCGGTATCACTTTTAAAAGTATATCCTTTGCTGGTAAGTTCTTGTTTGATTTGCGCATAGTTCTCAATGATCCCATTATGTAACATAGCTAAGCGACCGTTATTGGATAAGTGTGGGTGTGCATTTCTGTCCGATGGTTCACCGTGGGTTGCCCAACGGGTATGACCAATACAAATAGTTGAATGCATGTTTTTGCCTATCACAGCCTCCTCTAATTCTACGACCTTGCCCTTTTTTTTATGTACTTGTAAATTTCCTTCTTGAATGATGGCCACCCCCGTACTATCATATCCGCGATATTCTAAACGTTTTAAACCTTTTAATACAATGGGATACGCCTCTCTATGCCCTATATAACCTACAATTCCACACATAATTTATGATTTGCTTATTATTCGATAATTTGAGCAAAATTAAACATTAATCAGCTATTATATGTTAGTTCAAGACAATTTTGATTTTAACCAGGATTATGTTTTGGAAGACGAACGGGTGATACTAAAGCCTCTTCAAAATATTCATGCCAATGAATTAGCAGTATATGTGAGTAACGAACCTGAAATTTGGAAATATTCATTGGTTACCATCAATAAGACAGAGGATTTGCAAGGGTATATAAATACCGCAATTGAATCCAGAAAAAATAAAACGGCTTATCCTTTCATCGTTTTCGATAAGCAATTAAATAAATATGTAGGAAGCACTCGTTTTTATGATGTACAGCTTCCGTTTGAAACCACACAACTTGGATATACATGGTATAGTAATCAGGTATGGGGAACAGGATTGAATGCGCATTGCAAATTTTTATTATTGCAGTTTGCTTTTGAAAAAATGCAATTAAAAAGGGTAGAATTTAGAGCAGATAATGATAACAAAAGAAGCATTGCAGCTATGAAAAAAATTGGCTGTACAGTGGAAGGTATTTTAAGAAGTCATTTGCCAAAACCAGACGGCACAAGAAGAGACTCTATTGTATTAAGTATTACCAAAGAGGAGTGGGAGCAAAAAGTAAAATCGCTACTTAAAAGTCAATTATAACAAAGTGCCTTGTAAGAAATAAAAGGCCAATCCAAAGTAAATTAATATCGCAGTTACGTCTACAAGGGTTGCTACAAAAGGAGCAGAAGAAACAGCAGGGTCAGCGCCTAATCGTTTTAGTAATATTGGTAACATGGAACCGGTAATGGTACCCCAAATAACTACCCCTACCAAAGTAAATCCAATTGTAATTGCAATAAGCATCCAATGATCTCCATAAAAACCAGGAGAAATCATGTGCCAAACACTTACTCTAAAAAATCCAATGATTCCTAAAACAAATCCTAGTAAAAGGCCACTTAATATTTCTCTTCTTAATATTTTCCACCAGTCTGCAATGGTAATTTCACCAACGGACATGGCTTGGATAATTAAGGTAGAAGCTTGTGAACCTGTATTACCACCACTTGACAATATCAATGGAATAAATGTAGCTAAAATTAATACTTTCGCTAACTCTCCTTCAAAATAACCCATCGCAGTAGCCGTTAGCATTTCACCAAAAAACAATACTACCAACCATGTGATTCTTTTTTTGAAAAGTTTGAATATTGATATATCTAAGTAAGGTTCATTCAACGCCTCAGTACCTCCCATTTTTTGCATATCCTCAGAGAACTCTTCATTCGTTACCCAAAGGATATCGTCAATGGTTACTATTCCTAGCAATACATTATTGTCATCCACAACCGGAATGGCAGTTCGGTTATTCATTTTAAATACCTGACTTGCATGCTCTTGGTCGTCATAAACATTTAAGGCAACAAATCTTCCGTCAATTATATCTTTTAAGATGTCATTTGGTTGCGCCAATAACAAATCTCTAATTCTAATATCGTCTACCAATCCGCCCAATTCATCAATGATATAAATAACATCAATGGTTTCGGAATTTTTTCCATAACGTCTTATGGTTTCTAAAACTTGTGCAACCGTATAATGAGGATACACATAAACATAGTCGGGGGTCATCAAACGACCAACGCTATCTTCGGGGTATCCTAATAATGACAAAGTAATTTTTCTTTCCTCGGGATCTAATAATTTAATTAAATCTCTAATGGCTGCTTTTGGGAGTTCTTCTAAAAAGTCGGTACGGTCATCCGGGGGCAATTCATTCAGAATTTTTGCTGTTTTTCGAGCAGGCAATTCTTTAATGATATCTTTTTGTTGGTTAATGTCCAATATCTTAAATACACTCACAGCACGATGCACTGTCATATGGTCAATGATATTCGCTTCCTGTTCTGGAAATTCATTCACCAGTTCGACAACGTCGCTAATGTTTTGTTCATCTAAAAAAGTGCTCAACAAGATTTGATCCTCTTTGGATAAAATCTCCAAGAAAATTTCAGATAAATTAACTTCTTCTATTTTTAAATCTTCAGACATCGGGTGCAAGTTAAGAAAAATCCCAGGGATGCCCTATATTTAGGCCATGATTCTTCCTTTCTTAACAATAGCTTCATCTGCCAATAGGGGCAGGGGTGTATTTGCAACTGAATCCATTGATGCTCATACTACCATTGAAATTGCACCAGTGATTGTTGTGGATGCAAAGGGGCGTGAAAAATTAGAGCAGACCTTATTATATGATTATATTTTTGAATGGGGAACAGATAGCAAGATGGCCGCTGTTGCATTAGGGTACGTTTCCATTTATAATCATTCCAATGCACCTAATTGCTGCTATGAAATGGACTTTGAGCATCAAACAATAAGTATAATCACTTTGAGAACGATTGAACAAGGAGAGGAATTATTTATAAACTATATGTGCCCCGAAGGTCCTTCCAATGAACCTGTTTGGTTTGAACAAAAGTAATTTTGTAATCATTAAAATAAAACCAAACAAACAGGCATAGAAACTTTAATTGAATTGCCAGTGTTGGTTAAGGCGCCGGTAATTTTATCTCTTTTAAAAACAACTATATTATCAGTGCTTTGATGTGCCACTAACATCCAATTACCATCCTCACTAATGGTAAAATTTCTAGGCATTTTGCCACCACTGGGTGTGAGGGTTCTTTTTTTCTCTTCTAGTTTTCCTGAAGGTAAAATGGGAAATTTGACAATATTATTTTCAGTACCTCTGTTGCTTGCATATAAAAACAATCCGTCTGGTGAAATATGAATATCTGCACTTCCTGGTTTGCCAGTAAAATCAGATGTATGTGTATAAACAGTTTGGATAAAAGCAGTTTTCCCTTTTGCAAAACTGTACACGCTTATACTGCCAGTTAATTCTTCAATGACATATAAGAATTTGCCATTTTTTGAAAACGCTAAATGTCTGGGTCCTGCACCAGGTTTGGACATTATCAATGTTGATTTTTCTATATCTAAAGGCAAACTTGTATTGGGTGAGTAAGGGTAAATATTAATTTGATCGTTGCCTAAGTCAGGGGTTAATAAATAAGCACCATTGGGAGAGAAGAAAGTGCCATGTACATGTGCTTTTTCTTGTCTTACTGAATCGATACTTTTTCCTGAATGTTGTATGGTTTGTTGTGCATTGGAAACAAGTCCGTTGGCAAAACGATGAAACTGTGTAATATTTCCGCTTGAATAGTTGCCAACAAATAAATTATGTTCATCGGGGCTTAAAGTAATATAACACGGATCGGCTCCCTTAGTTGTTTTTTGTTGTAAAAGTTTAAGCTTGTTGTTACTAAATGAAAAAGCAGAAATCATCCCATTATTTGTTTCATTTACAGCATAAACAAATTGCTTATCCTTTGTAATAGTTAAGAAGGAAGGGTTTATAACGGAATCAGTATGACTTAGCTCAATTGCCTTACCCGTTACGGTATCAAAATTAAAAACATAAATACCTTTACTGCCTTTTGCGGTGTATGTACCAACTAATAAATTTGCAACAGGATTTTGTCCAAAGGAATTAAATGCAAAAACTACAAAAAGTATTCCACAATATTTTTTCATAGACACATATGAGTCTTTGTTGGTTACCAAAATTATTGATAAACTCTCACGTAGTCTACTTCCATTCTACATGGGAAAATAGCATCGTTGATTGTAGGGCCTCCTAGGTTGCCACCAATCGCCAAGTTTAATAATAAAAATTGAGGTGCATTAAATGGATAATAGTCCGAACCTTTTCCTTCGTTAGGAGAAGTGTAGTATAATTTATCGTCAACAAAAAATTGGATATAATCCTTTGACCATTCAATTTTATAAACATGGAATGCATCGGACACGCCTTGAATAGTAGCTTTGTTTGTTTTTTGTGTACCCAGTGACCAGTTGTTTAATTTTGAATGCGTTGACCATAAAACCATATCCTGCTCTTTACCAACATGCTCCATAATGTCAATTTCGCCGCAGGTTGGCCAACCCACCGTATTAATATTATCTCCAAGCATCCAAATCGCAGGCCATGTACCTACACCTTTAGGAAGCTTTGCCCTTATTTCCATTCTTCCATATGTCCAAGAAGCTTTTCCTTGTGTGATCATTCTTGCAGAAGTATAATTTTTGCCGCCTTTACTTTCTTTTCTCGCTTCTATAATTAAATTTCCATTTTCAATTCTTGCGTTGGTTGAATCCGATGTATAATATTGCGCTTCGTTATTTCCCCAGCCATTACTTCCTGTACCAATATTGTACACCCATTTTGTAGTATCGGGTCTTGTGCCTGAATTAAATTCATCCGACCAAACTAATTTCTTTGCGGTATCAGTTACTGGCGGAGTAACTGGGGTAGTGGGAGTGGTTGGGTTAGTTGGTGTTGGTGCCGGGCTAGGTGCTTCTTTTTGTGCACAAAATGACAAAGACAATAAAGACAAAATTGTAAAAAGAGGGATCAAGCGCATAAAAAGCTATTGTTTATTGATTTATGGATACCTAATTCGAGCAATTTACGTAAAATATTCCTTTTTTGTTGGGTATTTTGATAAAGGAACGTAAATTTGTTTCATGAAATTAACAAACCATATACATCATCATTTGCTATCCAAAGGGTAAGCTATGGGTGTGTAGGTATGTAACTATATTTAACCAAAGGGCTTACTTCGCAGTAAGCCCTTTTAATTTATAATAATAACAAGTATGGGATTAAAATTAGCTATTCAAAAATCCGGTCGATTAAACGAAGATTCAATGCGTTTGTTGAAGGAATGTGGTATTGATATAGGCAACGGCGTAAACAAATTAAAAGCGGAAGCAACCAATTTTCCTATTGAGCTTTTCTTTTTACGTGACGACGATATTCCACAATATGTAGAAGATGGTGTGGCTGATATTGGCTTTGTGGGAGAAAACGTGGTATATGAAAAAGCAAAAAAAGTAGAAGTTGCTTACGAATTGGGTTTTGGTAAATGCAGATTAAGTTTTGCGGTGCGTAAAGGAGAAGCATTTTCCGGTCCCTCTTTTTTAACAGGTAAAAAAATTGCAACCAGCTATCCGGTATTGGTTCAAAAATATTTAACACAACATAATATTGTAGCAGAGATCCATGAAATTAGTGGCAGTGTTGAAATTGCCCCTGGTATTGGTCTGGCCGATGTGGTTTGCGATTTGGTAAGCAGTGGTTCTACGCTGTTCATGAATGGTTTGATAGAAGCTGAAACTATATTGCAATCACAAGCGGTATTAATTAAGCATAAAAATTTTACTGCTGAGCAATCGCAAATTTTAGAACGATTATTGTTCCGCATGGAGTCAGTAAAAAAAG
The DNA here is from genome assembly GCA_023263235.1 of Sediminibacterium sp. The sequence goes on from JALQXE010000121.1 coordinate 8,819, forward strand.
CGAAGAAAAACAAGTATGTATTATTAAATGCGCCTAATGATCAATTAGAAAAAATTATTGCTTTGTTACCTGGTATGAAAAGCCCTACGGTATTGCCCCTGGCTTCACCAGGATGGAGCAGTGTGCACAGTGTAATTGCAGAAAGTGATTTTTGGGAAATAATTGAGCAATTAAAAAATGCAGGTGCCGAAGGCATATTAGTAGTACCTATCGAAAAAATGATATTATAATGATTCAAGTTTTTAATAATCCAGCAAAATCAGATTGGAATACTATTTTAGAAAGACCCAGTTTGGATGAAAGTGCACTATTGCCTAAAGTGCAAGCAATAATAAATGAGGTGCGTGCAAATGGGGATAAGGCTTTGTTAAAATTCACTAAGGAATTTGATAAGGTTCAATTGCAAAGTATTGCTTTGGATGCAACAATACAATCTGCCGCCGAAAACAAAATTTCAAGTTCATTAAAAGCGGCCATACAATTAGCAAAAGAGAATATAGAGAAATTTCATCTTCCTCAATTGCAAAAAATGGATCGAATTGAAACCATCCCAGGAGTTTGGTGTTGGAGAAAATCGGTTGGTATTGAAAATGTAGGCATTTATATTCCTGGCGGCACTGCCCCTTTATTTTCTACAGTGCTCATGTTGGGAATTCCAGCAAAAATTGCGGGTTGTAAAAATATTATTTTGTGTACACCGCCTAACAACGAGCAAGGTGAAATACATCCAGCAATTATTTATGCTGCATCTTTGGTTGGTGTCACACATATTTATACCATAGGGGGAGTGCAAGCCATTGCTGCATTGGCCTATGGTACCGAAACGGTTCCTAAAGTGCATAAAATATTTGGACCCGGGAATCAATATGTGACAGCTGCTAAACAGTTGGTGCAACAAAGTGGAGTAGCAATTGATATGCCAGCAGGCCCCAGTGAAGTTTGTGTTTGGGCCGATGATGCAGCCATTCCTTCCTTTGTGGCAGCGGATTTATTATCTCAGGCGGAACATGGAATAGATAGTCAGGTTTTATTAGTAGCAAGCAATGAAAAAGTAGTGGCCAATGTACAAACGGAAATAGAAGCTCAATTGCTAAATTTGTCAAGAAAGGATTTAGCGGCAAAAGCGTTAGAAAATTCCAAAGCGGTTATTATGGAGCAAAAGTTAGAAGCTTTGGAATTAATTAATTTTTATGCCCCTGAGCATTTAATTATGTCTATAGAAAATGCCGAAATTGTAGCAGAGAAAGTAATAAATGCCGGCTCTGTATTTATTGGGAATTACTCACCCGAATCGGTAGGTGATTATGCGAGTGGAACCAATCATACTTTGCCCACAAATGGGTACGCGAATGCATATAGCGGAGTAAGTGTGGATAGTTTTGTAAAAAAAATTACCTTTCAGCATTTAACGGAAAGAGGGTTGGTGAATATTGGAAAGGCAGTGATGGAAATGGCAAGTGCTGAAAGTTTGGATGCACATGGCAATGCAGTGGCAATTAGATTAAAAGATATTGAATCGAAAATGTAGTATATGCAATTTGATATTAAAAAAGTAGTAAGACCCAACATTGAAAAATTAAAACCATACTCGTCGGCAAAAGATGAATATAGTGGGGAGGCGCGTATATTATTAGACGCAAATGAAAATAGCTTAGGGTCCCCTTTAACTAAATGGTATAACCGTTATCCCGATCCATATCAGCATGATATTAAACAAAAGTTAGCATTCATAAAAAAGGTATCTGCTGCTCAAATATTCTTAGGGAATGGTAGCGATGAAATTATTGATTTACTATTCCGTGCATTTTGTGAACCAGGAAAGGACAACATTATTATTTGTCCTCCTACGTATCCAATGTATGAAGTAAATGCAAACATTAATAATATTGAAATTAAGTCGGCGCCTTTATTGCCGGACTTTCAATTAAATGTAGCTCATATTGAGCAATTGGTTAATGATAACACTAAAATCATTTGGATTTGTTCGCCAAATAATCCAACTGGAAATTCTTTAGACCGCATTGACATTGAAACAATTTTAAACCATTTTAATGGCTTAGTAGTTGTAGATGAAGCTTATATTAATTTTAGTAAGCAAAAATCATTTGTACAATCTTTGGAGGATTACCCGAACTTGGTTGTATTGCAAACATTAAGTAAGGCATGGGGATTAGCTGGTTTAAGAGTAGGTATGTGTTTTGCGAGTAAAGAAATAGTAGGGTATTTAAATAAGGTGAAGGCGCCTTATAATATTAGTTTGGTGGCTCAGGAATTAGTATTAAAAGCATTAGAGGAGGTTGGGCAGGTAAATGATATGATACAACATTTGGTAGAAATGCGCATAGCGCTAGCAGAAGTAATAGCTTCTATGCCATATGTTGAAAAAGTATATCCTTCCGATACTAATTTTTTATTGGTGAAAATTCCAAAGGCAACTGAAATGTATCGTTTCTTATGTTCAAAAGGAATTATAGTAAGAGATCGTTCTAGTCTTCCAAATTGTGAGGACACCGTTCGTGTAACTGTGGGTAATGAGCAAGAAAATACAGAATTGGTAGATGCAATGGCCGAATGGATTGAAAAAACATTTCCATCCTAACTTTTAAATAAACAATAATCGAACATAAAATAAATACACAAATATTCCTATGAAAAATTTAAAAATTGTTTTTGCATTTGTATTAGTAGCTATTGCTACAATTGCCAATGCACAGGAAAATGCAGGCTTAAAGTTACCTACTGGTTTTAAAGCAACTTTATTTGCAGATACCATTGGAAGTGCAAGGCATATTGCCATAACGCCTAATGGGGTTGTATTTGCTAAATTAATGTATCCAAATAAAGCAGGTAATAGTATTGTACGTTTAGAAGACAAGAACAATGATGGCATTGCAGATAAAATTAATGGTTGGGGTAAATATGGTGGTACAGGTATTTATTTAAAAGGAAAATCCTTATATGCAACTTCCGACAATGATGTTTATTTGTATCAATTAAATGATAAAGACGAAGTAGTTGATCCATTAGCACCAAAGACCATTGTAAAAGGATTGATCGCTAGAAATCAACACGCTTCAAAATCAATTACCTTAGATGGCAAAGGAAATATTTATGTAAACATTGGTGCCTATTCAAATGCATGTCAAGAAAAAGATAGAATGCCAGGATCTAAGGGCATGATGCCTTGTCCAATTTTAGATTCAGCAGGTGGAATTTGGAAATTTGATGGACAAAAGGAAAATCAAGTGTATGGAGATGGAAAAAGATATGCCACTGGTTTAAGAAATGTAGTTGGTTTGGATTGGAATACGCAAACTAATTCTTTGTTTGTTACGCAACACGGTCGTGATCAGTTAAACAGTTTTTATCCAAAATTGTATGATGCAGCTCAAAATGCTGAATTGCCTGCGGAAACAATGTATGAAATAAAAGAAGGAGACAATGCAGGTTGGCCTTATGTTTATTTTGATCCATATGTTAAGAAAAAAATACTTTCTCCAGAATATGGTGGTGATGGTAAAACAGAAGGTGGAAAAGATGCAATTGATCCAACCGTATTTTTCCCAGCCCATATGGCACCTAATGCTTTATTGTTTTACACAGGAAACCAATTCCCGGAAAAATATAAAAATGGAGCTTTCATAGCATTTCATGGTTCATGGAATAGAGCGCCACTTCCACAGGAAGGATATTTTGTTGCCTTTGTGCCTTTTAAAGATGGTAAACCAAACGGAGCTTGGGAAATTTTTGCCAATGGTTTCTCTGGTTTATCTGGAGACGACAAAGTAAAAAATCCACGCAATGCAAAAGCAAGACCATGTGGTTTAGCGCAAGGTCCAGACGGTTCTTTATATGTAAGTGATGACAGCAGAGGTTCAATATTTAAAATTAGTTATTCAAAATAATGAAATCATTAAGTTTAAAATTTATCGCAATTTATTGTTGCATTGTTATTTCTTTTTCGTGTAAAGCACAGGATGTAGCAAAAGGAAAAAAAATTTATGAAACTAGGTGTCTGGCTTGTCACCAAGCGGATGGTGGTGGGGTTCCCAATATGAATGCACCTTTAGATGGTGCAAGCAATGTAGTAGGCAATGATGTTGCTAGACTGGTGCGCATTATTAAAAATGGGTATAATGAAAGAATTGCTTTGGACGGGTTGTATTATAGCAATGCAATGACAGCAAATCCAGATTTATCCGACGCCGACATTGCTAATGTTTTAACCTATATAAGAACCAGTTGGAGCAATAAGGGAACTAAAATAACAGCGGCAGAAGTTAAGGCTGCAAAAACTAAAAAGTAGCCAAAGTAAACCATAGCAAAATGAAACCCATATTATTTATAGACAGAGACGGTGTAATTTTAGAAGAACCCCAAACGGATTTTCAGATTGACTCCATTGCTAAAACAAGTTTTATACCAGGTGCAATTAGCTATTTGGGTAAAATTGCCAGAGAGTTTGGCTTTTATAAAGTAATGGTCACCAATCAGGATGGGTTAGGCACAGCAAGCTATCCAACGGAAAATTTTGAACCATATCAGGATTTAATGTTACGCACTTTGGCAGGAGAAGATTTTATTTTTGATGAGATATTTATAGATAAAACATTTGCCGCTGACAATCAACCAACGCGTAAGCCGGGATTAGGTATGCTCACGCATTTAATAAACAATGTACATTTTGATATACATAATTCTTTTGTGATTGGAGACAGGTGGAGTGATATTGCATTGGCAAAAAATATTGGATGTAAAGCTGTTTATTTAAAATCGGCCCTGCATAGTTTAACAAACGAGCAGGAGGCTGAATTAAGAACAACGATAGCTTTTGAAGCGAACAGTTGGGCCGAGATATATAGTTTTTTGAAATTAGGTTTAAGAAAGGTTACACATATTAGAAATACCAAGGAAACTAAAATTAGTGTTGAACTCAACTTGGATGGTAAAGGAGATGCAAAAATTGAAACTGGTTTAGGATTCTTTGATCATATGTTAGAACAAATTGCTCGACATGGAGCATTGGATTTAAACATAAATTGTGATGGCGATTTGCATATTGATGAGCACCATACTATTGAGGATGTGGGTATTGCCTTGGGAGAAGCTTTTGCCATGGGTTTAATGGATAAAAGGGGCATGGAACGTTATGGCTATGCACTGCCTATGGACGAGGCAGAAGCCAAAGTATTAATAGATTTTGGGGGTAGAAACTGGATTGTATGGGATGCCGAATTCAAGCGCGAAAAAATTGGAGAAATGCCTACCGAAATGTTTTTTCACTTTTTTAAATCCTTCAGCGATGCTGCTAAAGCCAATATAAACATTAGTTGTAGAGGGGAAAATGAGCATCATAAAATTGAAGCCATTTTTAAGGCATTTGCTAAATCTATCAAAATGGCCGTAAAGCGTAATCCGGAAAACGACGCTTTGCCAAGTACAAAGGGGGTTTTATAAGATTTTTTTTGGCGCTAAATATGCAAATCACTAAATTTGTACCTGTTAAGGAAAAACTATGATTAAATTAAACAATATGTGGTGGTGGCATACAAACTCCGTTGGGGGTATTGTAATGGCATAACTATAATTGTCAAAATATACATAAACCCCGACATCCAATGTCGGGGTTTATTTTTTTTAATCTAGTTCGAAATAATTTATAAATAATTGAATTTATTATAGGATATGCAAAAGACGAAAATTACCACTACGGTTACCAGTTTGTTGGCCGACACATTTACGCCTGTTGGAATTTATCTTCGCTTAAGAGATAGATTTCGTGATACCATATTATTAGAAAGTACGGACTCCCATGCTTCTGAAAATAGTTATTCATTTATATGTGTGAATGCAATTGGGGGGATAGAAATATCTTCTTTGAATCAAATTGAGTTTAAATATCCTAACCAAGACCCTGAAAAAGAAACCATTCAAAATGTAAATGCAGCACCAGATAGAATTTGGGCTTATATGCATCAGTATGCAATGAGTGGACAGGAAGTAAAAGAAGCTGCATTTGCTCAAGGCTTGTATGGATATACTGCATATGATGCCATTCCTTTTTTTGATACCATACAATTTAAAGAAGGTGCTCCTGTTATACCATTAATGCGTTATAGATTATATCAATATGTAATTGCATTTAATCATTTTAAGGACGAGTTGTTTATTTGTGAAAACAAATTAAATGGAATCAATTCCGAATACGATGCGTTGGTTTCCTATATTAAGAGCAAGGACGTGCCTCAGTATCCATTTAGCTTGAAAGGCAATGAATCTTCAAATTATACAGACGAAGCTTATCGAGAGGCAGTAAAAAAAGGAATACAGCATTGCATGCGTGGAGATGTTTTTCAAATTGTACTGAGTCGTAGATTTCAACAATCCTTCCAAGGTGATGAATTCAATGTTTATCGCACATTAAGAAATATTAATCCCTCTCCTTATTTATTTTTCTTTGATTATGGAGATTATAAGTTAATGGGTTCTTCACCCGAAGCGCAAATTATCATTAACAATGGTAAGGCAATTGTGCATCCTATCGCAGGTACCTTTAAAAGAACTGGAGATGCAACTTTAGATGCTGCCATGACACAACAACTATTAGAAGATCCTAAAGAAAATGCCGAGCATGTAATGTTGGTAGATCTTGCGCGTAACGATTTAAGTAGGGTTTGTACTGAAGTACGCGTTAAGCAATACCGACAAGTGCATTATTACAGCCATGTGATTCATTTAGTGAGTGAGGTAGAAGGTAAGGTGGCTGAAGGCTCAAATCCATTTCATTTAATTGCAAAAACTTTTCCAGCAGGTACTTTGAGTGGAGCGCCAAAATATAAAGCCATGCAATTAATTGATGCTATAGAACCTACTAAACGCTCTTATTATGGAGGGTGTGTAGGGTTTGTTGGTTTTAATGGAACTTGTAACCAAGCAATTATGATTCGTACTTTCTTGAGCCAGCAGAATACACTTACATATCAAGCAGGGGCTGGTGTAGTGGCAGCGAGTATTCCTGAAAACGAATTACAAGAAGTGAATAATAAATTAAACGCATTAAAAAAAGCGATGGTGTTGGCAGAAAAAATTCACGAATAAATTTGAACATTTGTTTTGCTAGAAATTAAAAGATATACATAAAATGAAAATATTAGTTTTTGATAATTACGATTCCTTTACTTATAATTTAGTGCAGTTAATTAAGGAAATTGCTACCAGCGCAACAGTGGAAGTGTATCGTAATAATGAAATTGCATTGGAAGCAGTAAAGGCCTATGATAAAATTTTATTATCACCTGGACCAGGCATCCCTGCTGAATCTGGGTTGCTGTTGCCTTTAATAAGAGAATATGCTGCTTCTAAATCTATTTTTGGTGTTTGTTTAGGACAACAAGCTATTGCGGAATCTTTTGGAGGAAGCTTAAGTAATTTAAGCAAAGTGTATCACGGAATTGCAACGCCTGTTCATTTAACAGCCAAAGCTTCCTTGTTTGATGGATTGCCCAAAACATTTAATGTTGGACGATACCATAGTTGGGTTGTGAATGAGTATGATTTGCCTTCCGAATTAATGGTTACTTCCAAAGATGATGAGGGGTTTATCATGTCCTTGGAACACAAAACCTATGATGTAAAGGGTGTTCAATATCATCCTGAAAGTGTGTTAACACCCGATGGCGCAAAAATTATTGCGAACTGGTTAAAAAATTAAAAATGAACAAGATTTTAAAATACTAAGATGAAAAAATTATTACAATATTTATTTGAACATAAAACGCTAACGCGAGAGCAGGCAAAAGATGTGTTGGTGCAAATTTCACAGGGTGCTTTCAATGAACATGAAGTTACTTCATTTGTTACCGTGTTTTTAATGCGTAGCATAACCATTGAGGAATTAATGGGCTTTAGAGATGCATTGTTATCACTTGCAGTGAAAGTAGATTTAGGAGTAGATAATGCCATTGATATTGTTGGAACTGGTGGAGACGGGAAAGACACTTTCAACATTTCAACATTGGCCTGTTTTATAGTGGCTGGTGCTGGTCAGCCCGTTGTAAAACATGGTAATTATGGTGCTTCTAGCGTTAGTGGGTCATCAAATGTAATGGAGCAATTGGGCTATAGTTTTAAGAATGATCAAACACAACTTGCAAAGGAGGTTAAGGAAGCAGGAATTTGCTTTTTACACGCGCCCTTATTTCACCCAGCTTTAAAAACAGTAGGCCCTATTAGAAGAAATATTGGCGTACGTACTTTTTTCAACATGTTAGGACCCATAGTGAATCCAGCGCAACCAAAATATCAGTTAATTGGGGTATACAATTTAGAAATGGCACGTATTTATAATTATGTGCTACAATCTTTAGGAAAAGAATTTACATTAATAAATAGTTTGGATGGATATGATGAAATTTCATTAACCACCGATACTAAAATTGTAACCAACAAAGGTGAATTTACCTTGTCGCCTTATGCATTGGGTAAAAAAAGAGTAATGCCTGGTGATTTATCGGGAGGCGAAACTGTTGAAGCAGCTGCAACTATATTTAAAAATATTATTCAAGGTAAAGGAACTTGGTCGCAAAATGCAGTGGTTTTAGCAAATGCTGCTATGGCATTAAACTTAACGGGTAAATACGAAAATTACGAAGCCGCTTATCAAGCAGCAGTGTCTAGTTTAGAATCAGGTGCTGCCAATAATTGTTTACAAAAATTAATTAGTCTTCAATAATGAGCACCAATATTTTAGAAAAAATTGTAGCAAGCAAGTTTGGCGAAATAGCTGAAAGAAAAAAGCAAGTAAGTATTGCTCAATTAGAAGCAATGCCCTTATTTGAAAAACAATGCTATTCCTTAAAAGCCAATTTATTGAATGTTTCTAAAACAGGAATAATTGCTGAATTTAAAAGACAATCTCCTTCAAAAGGGATTATAAACAATACTGCGCAAGTGGAAGTAGTAACAAATGCTTATTCGCAATTTGGGGCTGCAGGGGTTTCGGTTTTAACGGATGGTCCATTTTTTGGCGGAAGTTTAGAAGACTTATCTGTGGCTGTTCAAAATGCGATTCCGGTATTAAGAAAAGAATTTATCATTGATGCTTTTCAAATTATTGAAGCTAAGGCATATGGAGCTTCGGTTATTTTGTTAATTGCATCCTGCTTAACACCAACTCAAACCCAAGAATTGGCTATTACTGCTAAAAAATTAGGCATGGAAGTGTTATTGGAATTACATGATGAATCCGAATTAGGTCATGTATGTGAAGCGGTGGATTTTGTAGGCATTAACAATAGAAGTTTAAAATCTTTCGAAGTAAATATTGAGCACTCATTAAAGTTAAAAGACATGTTGCCAAAGGGAAAATTAAGTATTGCGGAGAGTGGGATTTATGATTTGGCAACCTTTCAACTTTTAAAACAAGAAGGCTTTGATGGTTTTTTAATGGGAGAGTATTTTATGAAACAGGAAGATCCTGCAAAAGCATTTGAGGATTTTAGTAACCAAATTAAAAGCGGGGTATAAAAATATTTGGATTAAAAAAAATGTTATGAGAACATTGAAAATAAAAGTTTGCGGCATCACCCATATAGAACAGGCCATTGCTTTGGAAGCGATGGGGGTAGATTGCATTGGCTTTATTTTTTATGGACCTTCCAAAAGGTATGTTTTAAATAGTGTAACCTTAAGTGATGTAAAATCTTTTACACCAATCCATGCAAAAAAAGTGGGAGTGTTTGTTAATGAGCCTATTGAAAGTTTGGTTCAAACAGTAATAGCAGCTGGACTTAATATGATTCAATTACACGGAGACGAGGATCTTGTATACTTTGAGCAATTAAAGTTAAGCTTATCTCAAGTGGGTTTGGATCATGTGGAATTGATAAAAGTATTTAGAGTGGGTGATAAAATGCCAACGCTGGCTCCATTCGAAAATGCTGCAGATTATTATTTGTTTGACACAGATAGTAAAATGTATGGAGGTACAGGAGCACACTTTAATTGGGAGCTAATTAAGAGTAATGTAATTGGTAAACCCTATTTTTTAAGTGGCGGTATTGGTCCAAATGATATAGGTGGTATTGAAGTAATGAAAAAAACCAAAGCAGGTAGTGACCTATTTGCATTGGATATTAATAGTCAATTTGAAATAGCACCAGGTTATAAAAATGTTGAAAAAATTAAATCCTTTATATATGCACTCGTTTAACAAATCTATCAATTATCAAAATCCTAGTAGCGAAGGTTACTATGGTGATTTTGGAGGTGCGTACATTCCAGAAATGTTGTACAGTAATGTAGAAACATTAAAAGCACAGTACATAAAAATCATGCAGGATCCTGAGTTTCAAAAGGAGTTTCATGCTTTATTAAATGATTATGTAGGCAGACCTACACCTTTGTTTTATGCCGAAAGACTAAGTAAGGAAATAGGAACTAAAATTTATTTAAAAAGGGAGGACTTATGCCATACAGGTGCACATAAAATTAACAATACCATTGGTCAAATATTATTAGCAAAGCGCTTAGGCAAGAAAAAAATAATTGCCGAAACAGGTGCTGGCCAACATGGTGTGGCAACGGCAACTGTTTGTGCATTAAAAGGAATGGAATGTGTGGTTTATATGGGTGAAAAAGACATTGAACGTCAGGCGCCTAATGTAGCGCGCATGAAAATGTTAGGCGCTAAAGTGGTGCCAGCCACAAGTGGAAGTAAAACCTTAAAGGATGCGACCAATGAAGCCATTAGAGCTTGGATTAACGAACCCAATGAAACCCATTATATTATTGGTAGTGTGGTTGGGCCGCATCCTTACCCGGATATGGTGGCTCGTTTTCAAAGTGTAATTAGTGCTGAAATTCGCAAGCAGTTAAAAGATAAAACAGGATCGGAATTACCAACGCATGTAGTGGCATGTGTAGGTGGTGGTTCCAATGCTGCTGGTGCTTTTTATCATTTTTTAAATGAAGCATCAGTGGACTTGGTTGCAGTTGAAGCGGCAGGTCATGGAGTACACTCTGGTATGAGTGCAGCTACAACACAATTAGGTAAACCTGGTATTTTACATGGCAGTAAAAGCATTTTAATGCAAACTGCCGATGGACAGGTAGTAGAGCCACATAGTATTAGTGCCGGTTTGGACTATCCTGGAATAGGTCCCTTGCATGCTTTCTTGTATGAAAGTAAGCGTGGTACTTTCACCAGTGCAACCGATGAAGAAGCATTAAAATGGGCTTTTCATTTATCTGAAATAGAAGGAATTATTCCAGCATTAGAAACTGCACATGCTTTCGCTATTCTTCCAAAAATGAATTTTAAACCAACGGATGTAGTGGTAGTTTGTTTAAGTGGGAGAGGCGACAAGGATTTGGCAACTTATATGCAAGCAATGGATTTAAAAAAATAAAAAATAAAGTGATAGTGAATAAAGAGTAATAATCTATTCGCAATCAATAATAGATATCATTTAAAGGATTAGTTATGTCAAGGTTATCGGAGTTATTTAAAAATAAAAATGAACGTGTTTTAAATGTGTATTGCACAGCAGGCTTCCCCAAGTTGAATAGTACTTTGCAAGTAATGGAAAGTTTACAAGCGAATGGAGCAAATATCATTGAATTGGGTATGCCATACAGTGATCCATTAGCAGACGGCGAAGTGATTCAGTCTAGTGGTAATGTTGCATTGGCAAATGGGATGACTATTGATACTTTATTTGAACAATTAACAGCAATGCGAAAAACCATACATATCCCTGTTGTTCTTATGGGCTATATGAATCCTATTTTGCAATTTGGCTTTGAGGCTTTTTGTAAGAAAGCAAAAGAAGTTGGCGTGGATGGATTAATTCTACCGGATTTGCCTTTGTATGAATTTGAGCATATATATGGTAAAACAATTCAAGCTCATGATTTAGACTTTGTATTTTTAGTAACTCCCGAAACGCCTGTAGAAAGATTAAGAAAATTAGATAGTTTAAGTACAGGTTTTCTGTATGCGGTAAGTTCATCTGCAACTACAGGAAAGGATAAAGATTTTTCACAAGTTGCATTGTATCTGCAAAAACTAAATGCCATGCAATTAAAAAATCCTGTATTGGTTGGGTTTGGGATTAAAGACAAAGAAACATTTAATGCAGTTTGTGCTTACTCTAATGGAGCCATTATTGGCTCGGCCTATATTCATGCGTTGTCAAAAGGGACCGATATCAATGAAACAACTGCACAATTTTTAAAAGCAGTATTAAATTAATTTATAAGTTATATTTTCGCAAATCCTACCATAAAATGAACACAGTAATCATACAATATAATGCAGGAAATATTCGATCGGTGCTTTATGCATTAGAGCGATTAGGTGTGCAGGCAACTGTGACAGACAATGTGGAGGCGATACAAGCAGCAGATAAGGTAATATTTCCTGGCGTGGGTGAGGCCAGTACTGCCATGCAATATTTAAAAGAAAGAGGATTGGATAAAGTGATTGTAAATTTAAAACAGCCAGTGTTTGGTATTTGTTTAGGTATGCAATTAATGTGTGCTTATTCCGAGGAAAACAATACAAGTTGTTTGGGTATTTTTGATGAGCAGGTAAAATTATTTATGCCTAGTGATGCTTCCATTAAAGTACCTCAAATTGGGTGGAATACCATTTCAAATTTAAAGACTAATTTATTTAAAGGAGTAGCCGAAGAAAGCTATGCTTATTTTGTACATGGCTACTATGCTGCAATAGGCAAACATACTATTGGAACTACTCATTATGAGCAGCCATATAGTTGTGCTTTGCATAAGGATAATTTTTACGGTGTACAATTTCACCCTGAAAAATCGGCAAATGTGGGCGAACAGATTATTCAAAACTTTTTAAGCTTATAACCATGCAAATTATTCCAGCCATTGATTTAATTGATGGTAAATGTGTCCGTTTAACTGAAGGGGACTATACGCAAAAGAAAATATACAATGAGGATCCATTGGAAATAGCTAAGGCTTTTGAGGGCATTGGCTTAATGCGTTTACATTTGGTTGATTTAGACGGCGCCAAAGCTGGAGAGGTAGTGAATTGGAAGGTATTGGAAAAAATAGCGAATCATACGCGCTTGAAAATAGATTTTGGTGGAGGAATAAAAAATGAGCGTACATTAAAAACAGTATTTGATACAGGAGCTACTTTTGCTACCATTGGAAGCCTGGCTGTTAAAAGCAGGGATATTTTTGAAGCGTGGATTGAACGTTTTGGTGCAGCAGTTTTTATGCTTGGAGCAGATGTTTTTGAAGAAAAAATTGCCATTGGTGGCTGGTTGGAAAAAACAGATATTGATGTGTATACTTTTATGCAGTCCTATATGAATAAAGGGGTGTCACAGATTTTCTGTACCGATATTCAAAAGGACGGAAAGTTGCAAGGCCCTTCGATTGATTTGTACAAAAAAATAATTGCAAAATTTCCTGCCTTGCAATTGATTGCCAGTGGGGGTGTAAGTAACTTGCAGGATTTAATTGCATTGCGCGCAATTGGTTGTGATGCAGCCATTGTGGGGAAGGCGATATATGAAAACCGAATTACATTGCAAGAATTGAGCAAGTTTCAAGAAATAAAATAATAACCAGCTTTCATTCATAAAAAATTAAGCTTTTCAATAAATAAAAATGTTAACCAAAAGAATCATACCCTGTTTAGATATCAAAGACGGACGCACGGTTAAGGGCATTAACTTTGAACAAATACGAGATGCAGGTGATCCCATTGAATTGGGCGCATTTTATGCAGAGCAAGGTGCTGATGAATTGGTATTTTTGGATATCACGGCAACGGTGGAGAAAAGAAAAACTTTGAGTGCACTTGTAAATAAGATTGCACATAAAATAAATATTCCATTTACCGTTGGTGGAGGTATTAAAACCGAGGAGGATGTAAGTGTATTACTACAAAATGGGGCAGATAAAATTTCAGTGAATACTGCTGCATTTTTAGATCCTACCGTTATCAGTCGTTTTGCAAAAAATTTTGGTAGTCAATGTGTGGTATTAGCCATTGATATAAAATGTGAGGAGGATAATAATTGGTACGTATATTTAAATGGAGGAAGAACCAAAACCAATAAATTAGTGACCGATTGGGCAAAAGAAGCAGTGGAATTGGGAGTGGGGGAAATATTATTAACATCTATGAATCACGACGGTACCAAACAAGGTTTTGCATTAGATATTACTGCACAGCTGGCGGAAATCTTACCCGTCCCCATCATTGCCTCAGGTGGCGGTGGGAATGCGCAACATTTTTATGATGCATTTACAAAAGGTAAAGCAGATGCGGCATTAGCGGCGAGTATATTCCATTATAAAGAAGTGGCAATCCCAGACTTAAAAAAATATTTACATGATAAAGGGTTGTCGATTCGATTATAAAATTCAATTCGTTAATTATTTTCAACCAAATATGCTAGAAACAATCATCAAATACATTTAATACTACAAATTATGAATATTCATTTTTCAAAATACGCAGACGGATTAGTACCAACAATTGTGCAAGATGCAGTTACAAAAGCCGTGCTTATGATGGGCTTTATGAATCAAGAAGCGATTGATACAACCTTGTCACTAAAAAAAGTCACTTTTTTTAGTAGGTCAAAATCAAGATTGTGGACCAAGGGAGAGGAAAGCGGCAACTTTCTTAATTATGTTAGTATGTCGGTTGATTGTGATAACGACAGTTTATTAATACAAGCAAATCCGGTAGGTCCTGTTTGTCACAATGGGACTGGTACCTGCTGGGGCTCCGAAAATCAACCTTCTAGCACAGCGTTTTTAGCCAATTTAGAAGCGGTCATTGAGGAAAGAAAAACTGCAGCTCCAGATAGTTCTTACGTAGCAAGCTTATTTGCAAACGGGATCAATAAAATTGCACAAAAAGTTGGGGAGGAGGCCGTTGAAATGGTTATTGAAGCAAAAGACAATAATGAAAAGCTATTTTTAGATGAATCTGCTGATCTTTTATTTCACTATCTAATTTTGCTGCAATCTAAGGGCTATAAATTAGCCGATGTTGTTAATATTTTGGAAAAGAGGCATAAGCCTTAAAACAAGCTGGGGAAAATAATCTTATATTTGAAATGCAATTGTTGCAACTATAAATTTATACTATGAAAAAAATAACTGGATTCGTTTTATTAATGATTTCATTTGTTACATTGAATGCGCAGGGTTTAAAAGTGACAGGAGAATTAACAAACTTGCCTGATAATACAGAGATTTCATTAATGGATGGGGTAACCAACCAAGAAGTGGCAAAATCTACTGCAATGAGCGGTAAGTTCACATTGTCTGGAAAAACTGACAACGCCTCTATCTTTTTATTGAGCTTTAATGGGGTGCAACAAAAAATTCCTTTATTTATTGGGAACGATCAAATTAACTTAAAAGGAGATTTGAAGGATATTAATGCAATTAAGTTTGAAGGATCTTTGACGCATGATGTATACATGGATTATATGGCTGTGATTACACCATTAATTGAGCCGTATATTAAGAGTATGCAGGCCGCGCAAATTGAAAAAAATCAACTTAAGAAAGACTCTATTAATAAGTCAAGCGATGTTTTAAGTAAGATTGTTACAGACAACTTTAAACAATTAGCGAACAAATACAACCAATCACCTGTTTCAACTTTATTTTTGATTCAGTTTGCAAATATGTTCCCTGTGATTAAAGACGAAATGCCAGCTATTTATGCATCTTTTACAGGGGAAGCCAAAAAAGGTCCTTTTGCTGCCATGTTAGATAAAACTGTTGCAGTTGCTGAGGTCGGAAAAATAGGCACAGTGCTTCCTGAATTTTCTCAAAATGATGCTTCTGGTAAATCAGTTAGCTTAAGTTCTTTGAGAGGTAAATATGTTTTAATTGATTTTTGGGCTAGTTGGTGTGGTCCTTGTAGAGCAGAAAACCCTAATGTAGTTAAGGCATTTAATGCCTATAAGTCAAAAGGCTTTACTGTTTTAGGTGTTTCATTAGATCAAGATAAAGCAAAGTGGTTAGAAGCAATAAAAAAGGACGGTTTGGCTTGGACCCAAGTGAGTGATTTGAAATATTGGAATAATGCGGTAGCGCAACAATTTGGCATTCAAAGTATTCCTGCTAATTTTTTAATTGATCCGAATGGAGTAGTTATTGGTAAAGATTTAAGAGGAGAGGATTTAGAAAGAGCATTGGCAAAAAATATAAAATAACGGATTTTTAAAAGTTAATCTTACAGTTTTCAATAAAAAAGCCCTAAATTATTTTAGGGCTTTTTTATATTCAGTCTCGTCAAATCCGAGTGCAAGTATTTTTCCATTTTCTTCAATGAGCGGCCTACGAATAATTGAAGTTTTTTCCATCATTAAAGCAATTGCTGCTTTTTGAGTGGTAATTTTTTCTTGAACCTCTTTTGGCAGTTGTCGCCAGGTGGCTCCTTTTTTATTAATCAGTGCTTCCCATCCAATTTCTTTACTCCAAGCTGTAAGTTTAGCGGTAGTAATTCCTAATTTTTTATAATCATGGAATTCAAAAGTTACTTTATTTGCTTTCAACCAATCTAAAGCCTTTTTTACTGTATTGCAATTGGGTATAGCGTAAACCGTTTTCATTTTATTAATTTCTATTGTTTATTATTTTATATATTTTTTGCCTAACCAGCTTTCGCTTATAGGTTGCATCCATTTTTTTTCCATTTCAAATTTGTTGGCAACAAGGTTGTTAAAATAGAGTGTTTCTTTTTGTAGTAAATTATTTTCTAGTGCATATGCTACCTGTGCCATAGGTATGGTTTGCACTTTGCCCTTTACCCAAAAAGCCAATAGTTCTCTGTTAAACATTTGAACGCCAGTCATTTTTTCAATGTCTTTTATTATATGCACGGAACTGTCAGTGCTACAACCTCCAACGGTGGTATATGATTCGTCCGCCATTAAAATAATAAATTGACCATATAAGGCCGTAGCAAAACCTTTTACTGGAGCCCCATGACTTTTCCATCCCTCAATAAAATTTTCAAGTAGTTCTTCAATTTTAAATAATTCACCCATGGTAAATGACCTGTTACTTTGATAAATCCAGAGTTTGGATTGTGGATGAAAATTGGCAGGCAATATAGTTGTCAAGTCAACGGTTGAGTCGTTTTTCATAATTAAGCTTTATTTTTCTCTTTAAATATCTAAGTGATATGACACTATAAGATTAAATTTTTTACAATTTGAACTATTGAATTGCTTTGGCAATAATTTCAGCAATATCTAAAACTTCGGTATTCGCTACTTGGTCTCTATTTTTAATACCATCGGTCATCATGGTGTTACAAAATGGGCAGGCACTTGCTACAAAATCTGCTTTGGTTTCAATGGCTTCATCGGCACGTTCAGTATTTATTCTTTTTTCACCTTTTTCCTCTTCCTTAAACATTTGAGCACCACCAGCACCACAACAAAGCCCTTTGGATTTGCAACGTTTCATTTCCCTTAATTCCATATCCAAGCTTTCCAATACTTTTCGAGGTGCCTCATAAATTTCGTTAGCTCTGCCTAAATAGCAGCTGTCATGGTAAGTTATTGACTTCCCTTTCCATTCATTACTATCGGTAAATTTAATTTTTCCTTGCTCAATTAATTCCTGTAGGAATGTGGTATGGTGAATCACATCATAGTTACCACCTAATACAGGGTATTCGTTTTTTAAAGTATTAAAACAATGTGGACAGGTGGTGACAATTTTTTTAATCTCATACCCATTTAAAACTTGAATATTTTGGTATGCCATCATCTGAAACATGAATTCATTGCCAGCCCTTCTTGCGGGATCCCCCGTACAAGCCTCTTCCTTTCCTAATATGGCATATTTAACACCTGCTTTGTCGAGTATAGTAGCAAAGGCTGTTGTAATTTTTTGTGCTCTTTGATCAAAACTGCCTGCACAACCTACCCAAAATAAAACTTCTGGTTGTTCCCCTCTTGCCATAAACTCGGCCATTGTAGATACTTTCATATGGTATAATTTTAGATCCTTATTTATTGTTTTGTCCAAGCGTCTCTGTCATCTGGCGCAAATTTCCAAGGCGCAAAATTGTTTTCGATATTGCTAAACATGCCATTCCACTCGGCAGGCGCATTGCTTTCTTCCATTATCAAGGATCTTCTTAACTCCATGATAATATCTAGTGGTGAAATACTTACAGGACATTCTTCCACGCAAGCGTTACAAGTTGTACAAGCCCTTAATTCTTCAACGCTTATATAATCATGTAAAAGAGATTTCCCATCATCAATGAAACTTTTATTGGTGTCCATATTATTACCTACTTCTTCCAATCTATCTCTTGTTGCCATCATTATTTTTCTGGGACTTAGTAGTTTCCCTGTACTATTCGCTGGACAGGCTGTAGTACATCTTCCACATTCCGTACAACTATATGCATCCATTAAATTTTTCCAACTTAAGTCCATTACATCTTTGGCTCCAAATTTTTCAGGTGCAATAGCGTTAGTGGGTGCCAATTCTGGTTGCATAGCATACAATACTTCATTTTGAATAGAGGGCATATTGTGCATTTGGCCTTTTGGCGTTAGCTGAGCATAATAGGCGTTTGGGAATGCCAATATAATATGCAAATGCTTTGAATAGGGTAGATAGTTCATGAAAGCATAAATACCTAAAATATGTAACCACCAAGCACCATGTTCAATCAAGCTGGTTGTTGACGTATCTAAATTGGTAAATAAAGGTTTTAAAAAGGATGAAACTAGATAATCTGCTTCTGCATCAGCAGCATTCATGGTTAAGAATAAACCCATTAATATAACTTCAATTATCAAGATTAAATTCGCATCTGATTTTGGCCAACCAGTTAAATCATTGTGTATAAATCTTTTTAGTTTTATCACATTTCTTCTAGTAAAAAATATCACGCAGGCAACCAATACCAATAGTGCTAAAATTTCAAAACAATTTATTAATAAGTTGTAAAAATCGCCTAGGTATGGTTTGAATATGCGATGTGTGCCTGCAATGCCATCAACAATTATTTCTAGCAGTTCAATATTAATGATGACGAATCCTACGTAAACAAACAAATGTAAAATGGCAACCAATGGATTGCGAAACATCTTTTTTTGTCCAAAGGCGAGTAGTAAAACATTTTGCCAACGTTTTGCTTTTTGATCGTTTATTTGAAACGGTTTTCCTAGATGAATGTTTCTTCCAATCTTACCTAATTTTTTAAAGAAAACAAAAAAGGCAATAAATGTGATTGCGGTAAAAAGGATGCCTGCTACATATGCCATAACAATGTTTTAAAAGTATTTGTAGGATACCCACAAATTTAGCTTGTTTTCGGCTCTTTTTTACTTGGAATTATTTAATTTGCTGCCATGAGAGCACATTTATTAAAATTGTTGCTTTTGGCTTGTGGATGGCCGTTAAATTGAACTATAAAATCGAAAGAAAATGAGCACAAATATCGATCAAAAAGTAGCTACTTGGCTAGCTGGAAATTATGATGAAACAACCAAAAATATTATTCGAGAATTACAAGCAAGCCAACCTAGTGAATTAGAAGAATCTTTCTATAAAAATTTAGAGTTTGGCACAGGAGGCCTAAGAGGCATAATGGGGGTTGGCACCAATCGAATAAATAAATATACTATTGGTATGGCAACGCAAGGTTTTGCGAATTATTTATTAAAAACTTATCCTGGTGAAAAAGTAAGTGTTGCCATTGGGCATGATAGTAGAAATAATTCACGTTTTTTTGCGGAAACGACTGCAGCTGTTTTTGCTGCAAATGGATTTACTGTTTATCTGTTTGAAACCTTAAGGCCAACTCCAGAGTTAAGTTTTGCTATAAGACATCTTGCATGTAAAGCCGGTGTGGTTTGTACAGCTTCCCATAATCCCAAAGAATACAACGGATATAAAGCCTATTGGAATGACGGTGGTCAATTAGTGCCACCTCATGATAAAAATGTTATTACTGAAGTGGAAGCCATACAATCGGTGGATGAAGTAAAATGGACTGGTGGTGAATCCAATATTATTTTATTAGGAAAAGATATGGACCAGGCATATATTAAGATGGTAAAGGGCCTGAGTGTATATCCTGAAATTATTGAAACGCAAAAGGATTTAAAAATTGTATATACTCCTATTCATGGAACAGGTATCACTATGGTACCCGATGTTTTATCCGCATTTGGATTTACCAATGTACATGTAGTTGAAGAGCAATCCACTCCCGACGGAAATTTCCCTACGGTAGCTTATCCAAATCCTGAGGAAAGTGAAACTATGAGTATTGGATTGGCAAAAGCCAAGGCCATGGATGCAGATATACTATTGGGAACCGATCCCGATGCTGACCGGGTGGGTGTTGGTGTGAAAAATCATAAAGGGGAGTGGGTTTTAATGAATGGTAATCAAACCGCAGTTTTGGCATTTGCATATATGATGGAAGCGCGAAGCGCTAAAGGGATTGCAAAACCCAATGATATGGTAATTACCACCATTGTTACTACCGAAATGATTAATGAAGTAGCTAAGCAGAATAATGTAAATTGTTATAATGTACTTACTGGGTTTAAATGGATTGCAGAATTGATAAAAGAAAAAGAAGGTCAAGAGAATTATGTAATTGGAGGAGAGGAAAGTTTTGGTTTAATGATTGGTGATCAAATTAGAGATAAGGATGCTGTAAGCGCTGTTGCGTTACTTTGTGAAATGGCTGCTTATGAAAAAAGTAAAGGCAGAACCTTATTTGATAAAATGATTGAATTATATGTTCAATATGGATTCTATTACGAGACTTTAATTAGTATTACTAAAAAAGGAATGAATGGGCAACAAGAAATTGCTGCTATGATGGAAGGTTATAGACAATCTCCACCTGCTAGCATTCATGGTGTTAAAGTAGCTACCATGTTGGACTATGAGTTGCAAAAAGGCACCAATTTATTAACTGGAGCAACCTGGAAAATAAATTTACCTAAAAGCAATGTATTACAATTTATAACCGAAGATGGTAGTAAAATTTCAGCTAGACCAAGTGGAACGGAGCCTAAAATTAAATTCTATTTTAGTGTAAATACAAAATTGAACAATGCTAGCGAGTTTGATGAAAAGTATGCTACATTACAAAATAAAATAAATGGCATTATTGGAGACATGCAATTAAACTAATTAACTAAATGCGTATATCAGAGGACGGTTATTTACATAAAGGGTTAAGAAAGCAGTTAGTTGCTCAACTTAAGGGAAAAGGCATAACGGATGAAAGCGTTTTAAATGCAATTGACTTAATTCCAAGACATTATTTTTTAGATAATGCTTTTGCTAAAATTGCCTATGAGGATAGAGCTTTTCCAATTGATGCAGACCAAACAATATCTCAACCATACACTGTAGCTTTTCAATCTCAATTATTGAAGATAAAAAAAGGAGACAAGGTATTGGAAATTGGAACTGGTAGCATGTATCAAACTGCAATACTTGCAGCTTTGGGTGCGAATGTTTATACGATTGAGCGACAAAAAGCACTTTTTGATAAAACCAAAGAATTCAAAAAAGTGTTTGGCGATACTTTTCCCAATGTACATTTTTCGTATGGAGATGGCTTTGAAGGTTTGCCTGAATTCGCGCCATTTGATAAAATTATTATTACAGCTGCGGCACCTAAAGTTCCTGAAAAGTTATGGGCGCAATTAAGGGTGAGGGGTATAATGGTAATTCCCGTGGACGAATCCGAAACGGCACAAAGAATGTTAAGACTTACCAAGAAAAAAGATGGACTTGCGAAAAAAGAATCCTTTGAGGAGTTTTCTTTCGTGCCTATGTTGCAAGGAAAGAGCCAAAGCTAGTCTTTGTAATTTGACTAGTTTGGCTCTTCATATTTTTATAATCTTATAGTTTATTGAGGCATTTGATCCATTCCACCACCGCCTTCATCGCCCTTGGTACTTTTTCTTCTTAATAAGTTTACATCAAACTTACCAAATCGGTAACTAAAGTTGATTCTGAAAAATTGCTGGTCTCTTATTCGAGTAACCGTTTGAGTAAAGTATTGACTTTGTGAGAATGTTTTGTTTACTCTAGTTTTGAATACGTCATTTACATTAAAAGATAAACTTGCGGTTCTGCCACCACTTAAAGTCCAATCTTTCTTAATAGCCATATCAAAATCGTAGTTAGGGAAGTTATAACCTTGTGCAGTTGACTGTGGTCCACCAAATCCACCACCTGGACCACCGCCCATACCACCACGTCCACCGCCGCCGCCTGCACTATTTCCTCCTGGAGGTAAAATGGTTTTTGCTTGGTATTGTCCGCTAAATTGGTACGAAAATCCCTTTGGTAATTTTATAGTGTTATTAATTTTACTAAACCAGCTTGTTAAATCATTGTTTACGTTCTGTCCAGGAATGGTTGCATTAATGGCTGACTTAAATAAGTTAAAACTAATATTCATATCCCACCATTTAGTGATGGCAGTTTTATTACTCAACTCTAAACCATAAACCGTTGCAGTATTCGCATTAATGGTAGAACTAAAATAGGCGCTATCTAAATTTGCACTTGCTCTATTAATATCGCGATATACATAACTTGTAATTAAGTCCGTGCTGTATTTATAATAAGCGGTTGCCAAGAAATTAGATCCTTTTGCGTAAGCATTATTATAGGCAACTTCAAAAGAATGCGTAAACTGAGGTTTTAAACCAGGATTACCCACTGAAATATTTTGAGGGTCGCTGTAGTCAGGGAAAGGTAATAATTGAAAAAAGTTAGGTGGGTTTATACGCTTAGAATAATTGATTTGAATATCTTGTTTATCATCCACCTTGTAATTAATAAAGGCACTTGGAAAAAGCGTAATTGGATAGCTTACGCTAAATGGAAGCGAATCCTTACCCAATTTGTTTAAAATATTTCCATTATAAGATCGGCTTTCTGCTCTTAAACCCAATTGAAAACTCCAATTATTCTTTTTCATATTCAAATTTGAATAGGCAGCATAAACGGTTTCTTCATATTGGTATTGGCTACTAATGGCGTTGATTAAAACCTCATTTCTAAATTGATCTCTTTTATTGTATTCTGAACGATCATTTACGCGCACACCGGTTTCAAACTTTACATCATTTTTAAACTCGCGGGCATAATCAATATTAAAGGCATAATTTTTATTGTTCCCTTTACCCATGCTTCTTTGATTTAAAATAGAAGAGTTAATCAAAGACCAGTTTTCATTGTCTGCTTGGTTAAAGTTAAAGTCGGTAGACAACTCGTGTCCTTTTTCTTCAAATAAATGTTTGTAACTTAATTGAGCCCCTTTATTAAAAAAGTTGAATTTAGAATTGTTAATTAATGCATAGTTTGACGCATTGCTATTGAAAATAGAATCTATTATTTGTATACCATTAGATCCCATTTCGCCTTGTGCAATATTACCATATAAAGAAAAAGTATTTCTATTGTCTGCTATATAATCAATACCAGCTCTATAAAAATTAAATGAGCCATTGCCCGTGCTATTATTAATGGTTTGAATACTAGTAGGAATGTTGCTTCCTAATATTTCGCGAATATTCGTAGAAGTTCCAATGGTTTTACGCCCATTTACATTGGCGTTTAATGAAAAGTTGAATTTATTATCTCTAATGTTTAAATCACCACCTCCATTGAATTTTCCACGCATATCTATACCCGATCGAATACCACCATTGTATCCATTTTTCCTGTTCTTTTTCAAGACGATATTTAAAATACCTGCGTTGCCTCCAGTGGCATCATATTTAGCAGAAGGATTGGTAATAATTTCTACTTTTTCAATAATGTCTGCAGGGATTTGATCCATTGTTAAAGTAGTAGGCCTGTTGTCAATTAATAAAACTGGCGTAGCATTTCTCAATGTTACGTTTCCATCAATATCAACATTTAAATTAGGAATGTTCTTCATAACCTCAACAGCTGTTTGACCTTGGCTAGTTAAATTCTTTTCAACATTAAAAATTTTACGATCAATACCCATCTCAAATTGCGGCTTTGCGGAACTGCTGACCGTTACCGACTTTAGTTCGTTTACATCTTCGTCTATTTTAATATTCCCCAAATCCTTATCCACCATAGCCAACATATCTTGCATGTTTTGACCAGCACCTGGCTTCAAATTAAAACTAATTTGTTTTTCTAGTTTTTTGTAACCAACACCAGTAATGATGAGCTTAAAGGTGCCCATTACTGAAAGATTCTCAAAATTAAAATCGCCGTTGGAGGCACTTAACATGGTACCCAAAATAACTTCTGAACTCTTCTTAGTTGCAGGATCAAATTTGCTGCCTTTTAATTGAATGGTTATGCCCTCAATGCCCTTTTTATTAGCATCAACAACTTTACCGTAAAAACGACCCATATTCGCTCCTGCACCTGCGCCTCTCGCCCCAGCAGTTGGATATTGGGCATAGCTTGTTAACTGTGTTAAAATAGCCAATAAGAAAATGTATATGTATTTCATAATTATTTAGATATGTATTTGATTCCCTAGTTTAAGGGAACTGCAAATATCCATTATATAATCCAGCGTTGGTAATTGGATTATATAAACGGTAATTAAACGTTGTGAGTTAGTATAACTATAAGGATGCCCCAAGCCAAACCAATGGAAAAAGCAATAAAACGGAATTTCCTTGTCCATTTGAATAATGCAGCTGCCATTATAGAGCCCCATTTTGAGCTTAAGTTTAGAGAAAAGTCATTTTTTGTTTTATTAACCATTTGTTGAATAAGAGAAGGAAAAATTTCCCGTAATTCTTCAACAAAAACAGCCTTTAGCTGTACAATTGTTTTTTCCCCAATAAACATAGAAATCATGGGCATTTTTTGAGAAAGTTTATGGGTGAAAAACTCATTTAATTGCAAATCAATTGCAGGCAAAATGGCTTCAAATTGTTGAGCACTATTTTCTTTGTTTACAATTTTTTCAATGTCTATCTTTTGCAAAAGATTTAGAATCCCTGCATTGTTTGGCCAAAAAATAAGTTTTACAAATAACCATGCAATAAACCATGCAAGTATCGCTGTCATTAATGGAATGATGATTAAACTCATTGATATTCTTTTTAAGAAAAAAACCCATCCCAATTGGGACAGGTTTTTTGGGGGAGAACGATGGGTCTCGAACCCACGACCTACAGTGCCACAAACTGTCGCTCTAACCTACTGAGCTACGCCCTCCATTTGGGGTGCAAAAATAAGGTAATTTTAAGGAGGAATGAAAATAGTTTTGAGTGTTTTTATAATTTTATGGTAAAATATAGGCCTTTATACAAATTAGCTACTTTCGTACCCAATTTGCGCTATTTTTGAACTTATACATGCGACATATTATGACATATATTCAACACAATAAGTGGAAGGTATTTACCACCGTAATCATTTTAGGAACCCTTTTTTTTGCGTTTAAGGCATTTGATAAGAAAGCACCAGAATTACCCGAAATAAGACATCGTAAGTTACTTTCAACCATTGGACATTTATTGGAAACAGAACATTATAGTCCACGTAAAATTGATGATGAATTTTCAAAAGATGTATTTAAAGCTTTTATAAAAGCATTGGATCCTGAAAAAAATATTTTTTTACAAACTGATATCGATGCATTATCTGCGTATGAAACAACGCTGGATGATGAAATACATGGAGCGGATATTAAATTTGAGCCTGCTGCGAATGCTTTATATGAAAAAAGGTTAGGCGAAGTGCGTAAGATAGCTATGGATATTTTGGATACTCCATTTGATTTTAATACAGATGACTCTGTTTTGTTAGATGAAGATGCAAGAGTTTTTTCAAAAACTGAAAAAGAACGTTATACCAATTGGTATCAAATTTTAAAGTACAAGGCATTGGACAGGTACAGTAATTTAATTGAAGAAAGAGAGAAAAATAAAAACAAAGAAAAATATGTTGTAAAAACAGATGCCATCATTGAATCTGAAACAAG